>NZ_JBHYPZ010000008.1:123508-223310 GCF_042746485.1 Streptomyces sp. NPDC058751
GCGCCCCCGGGCGGCAGCGGGGGGGCGGGGGTCACCGGATGGCCCTTTCAGCCGCCCCCGGGTCCCCCGTAACCCGGGCCGGCCCCGCCGCGCCCGCGGGCCCCCGCCGACGGCCCCTCCAGCTTTGCGGAGCATGGAGAGGAGCCGTCTCGCCACCCTGGATGGGGATGGCAAGTAACAGGCCAGCCGGGAGTTCCCGCTGGAATCAACATCAAAGCACTCATGCGTGGGCCTGAGAAGTACGCCCCTGAGCACCGCCCGAGGAACTTGTCGGCACTTGTCCATGGGCGTGGCCGGGGGAAAGACACGTGCGTACCTTTTGGCACCGACACGCCACCGGTGGACCGATCAGGGCCGATGTGCCCCATCGGCACCCGTGCGACGGACTGCCGGCAGGGTGGGAAACCAGCCATGTCGAACGGCCGCACCTACTGCGGAACGGGGTCGCTCTGCGCCAGGTTCAGTACACGGGTCGTGAGCGTTCGTGGACGCGTCGCCCTGGTTCGCCTCATGCAGAGGCGCGGGGCACCACGAGTGAGAAACAGCCAGTCGGACCGGCGTCCCGGCCGTGGTCACGCGCTGTCCGGGGCGATCCCTCCCGAGGGCAGGGGGGTCGCCGTCAGCGGGCCGTGCGCCATGACGATCGAGGCCAGCGGATAGGGGGGACCGTCCGCGCCGCGCAGGACCAGCAGGGGCATCCCGCGCTCGTCCTGGCGCCGGCCGAGAGCCAGCCAGATCCGGTCGGCGCGGTCGACCTGCCCCATCCCGAGGTCGTAGATCCGGCCCCAGAGGAAGAACGGATCGGTGGCCTCGTCGCTCGCCTCCTGGAGGAGTTCGGGGACACCGTGCGCGGTGAGGTGGACGGCGACCCCGTCGAGGGTTCCCGCGGCCACCTGGGCGTGCCCGGCCGTCCTGGTCCTGACGTTGCGGGGAGCCCCGATCGCGTCGAGCCAGTACTCCCAGTCCTCCAGGCAGGTGGCCTTGATGGCCACCGTCACCCGCTCGCCGTCGGCCGTGATCTGCATGGCCTCCAGTCGCGCGAGGTGGTCGGACTGGAGGCTCGCGGCCACGGAGACCGCGCGCGCGGACGCGCTGCCCCAGCCGACCGGGCGCGACCGCGCGGCAGCGGGCCGCACGCGCGGAACCTCGCCGTCGACACGCTGCGGCACCGGGGCCGCCCCGCGGTCCGCCGCGACCCGTCCGGGGGTGCGGTCGGCGAGGTGCAGGACGATCGCGCCGCGCGCGGGCGGCAGGAACGACGAGGGGGAGGCGGAAGCCCGGTCGTGCCGCGGCTCGGGATCGCCGCCGCCGGGAACCGGCCCCGTGAGGTCCGGCACGGACGCGGGAGCGTGATCGCGCCGGGGGCCGGGCTCCTCACCTCCGCGGGCGGGCTCCTCACCGTGGGGCCCGGGCGCGGGCACGCGGTCGTGCCGGGGTTCGGCACCCCCGGCACCGGGAGCCCGCTCCCCCCGGTCCGGTACGGACGCCGGAACGCGCTCGTGCCGCGGCTCGGAAGCCTCGGAACCGGGAGCCTCGGAACCGGAAGCCCGCTCCCCCTGTTCCCGCGCGGACGCCGGCGCACGGTCGCGCCGGGGCTCGGCGTCGTCGCCGGGGATCAGCCCCTTGCGGTTCAGCGCGGTGGCGATCCGCATCGCGACCTCGCTCGGATAACCGCAGTCCTCGACGATCGTGTCGACGGCCGCGTGGTACGCCTCCGGGTGGTTCCGCGCGGCCTCGACCTGTGCCCGCAGCCGCTCGAGAACGCCCGCCCCGCCCGCCTCCACCAGACGCCCCTGCGCCTCCAGGTCCGCGACGAACTCCCGGGCGAAAGCGCCGAGTTGCTCGGCAAGGTTGGCTTCGACAACCGAACGGATCTCGGGCACGGTGGTCATGCCGCCACCCCCAGGTACTCACTGCGCAGCTTGGCCAGAGCCCTGAACTGCAGGGTTTTCACAGCGCCTTCGGACCGTGACATCTGACGCGCGGTCTCCAGCACCGAGAACTCCATCAGGAACCGGCGCGTGAGGACTTCGCGCTGCGGCGGCCGCAGCTGCTCCAGCGCCCGGCGCAGCAACTCCTCGTCCAGACTGACCAGTACGGTGTCCTCGGTACTGGCCGTCAGGTCCTCGTCGAAGCCGAGCATGTCCTCGACGACGAACTCACGGCGCTGGGCACTCTTGCAATGGTCGATGACCTTGTTCCGGGCGATGGCGATCAGCCACCCGACGAAGCCGATGCCGCGGTAGGTGAAGGTCCCGCGCTTCATCCAGGCGTTGAGGAAGGTCTCGCCGGTGATGTCCTCGGCGACCTGCCGATTGCGTACACGGCGCTGTACGTAAGCCAGTACCGCGGGGTGGTGCAGAGCGTAGAGCTCCCCGAACGCGTCCCGGTCACCCGCGAGCGCACGGGCGATAAGGGCCGGTTCCCTGGTGTCGAACCGCGGTGTGGCGGCGTTAGCCTCGGCGATCAAGGCCTACTCCGTTCATGAGTGGATGAACTGTGGTGGGCAAGTGCCGCGACGGTCCGATCCGGCCGCGGCCGGGCTCGGGCACCGGACGGCCGGGCCGTCGCGTCCGAAAATTTCGAGGCGTCCCCCGCGGTTGCCTCGCAGCTCCGGAGCCTGGTCGAGCCGATGCCGAGGCGGTGCAAATAGGGTCCCCTCAAAGGGACTTGCATACGTGCGACTAACTCACAGTCATGCAACATATGCAACTTGCGTACACGTGCGCAAGTTGCTTCGCCCGGACGAACGCCAGACTTTTTGCGGGGAACTGGAGTGCGAGCAGTCCCCCTTGGCCTGGCATGACTCTTAAATGCCTATTGACCTGCGAAGATGCACGCATGCAAGTCGCGTGCAAGTTGCATACACGCGCGCTACTCTCCGAAACATGCGGAGCATGGAAGAGTCCCCCCACGAGTCCCGCGGTGAGCGACAAGCTCTCGCAAGGAGGGTGGGCGAGTACCTCACGGACGCCGCGACAGCGGCCGGGTACGACGTACGCCCACGAGCCGGTGGCCGGGCCCAGCTGGCCACCTCGATTGGAGTGAGCCTGACGACGATCAGCAGAACACTGGAAGGAAAAACCCTCCCTCTTCCCTCGCAACTGACCACATGGGCGTCAGTACTCGGTCTCGACCAGCGAGAGATGTTGGTGAACAGCGGCATGCTTCCGCCGGAACACGGGCCTCAGCCTGCGACACGGAGGGTAGCCTCAGTAACACTCACCCCGGAGGAGGCAATGGACGCATGGGGAATCACTGACCTCAGGATCCGCACAATGCTCAGCGGGAACATCGTCCAAGCTATCGAGCTTCAAAAGGATCTCGACGCCGACGAGAGCCGGGGGGCCACTGCAAGGGGGTAACGAAACGTGGCGTACAGACTGGCATCCGCGTCCGCCGCCAGCTGCACAGCCGGCTGGACATTCGTGGGCGTGGGCGTCTGGCACCATGCATGGGAGTTGGCGGCAGTCGGGATCGGCCTGTTAACCATGGGCGTGGCCGGGGCACTTGCGGCCCTGCTCCGCCGCACGGTGACGCAGGTCGACACCCGCACACGACACGATCTCAGCGTCCTGGCGGAGCATCGACAACGTCTCGAGCTGGACATGCAGAAACGCGAGCTGGACCTGTCCAGGCGAGAGAAGGCCATGGCCCGAAGGGCCACCGTCACAGCCATCAGACTAGGCAGTCATGCCAGAGCCCTCGACGAGGCGCGCAACGCGAACACGGCGCTGCGCGCCAAGAACTCCCAGCTCATGCAGGAGATCGAGGAAGTCAACGACGAGCGCAACCAACTGATCACGGCAGAGCTCACCTTCGCCCACGACCGGTTCACCTCGAAGACCTACGGGGGTCTGCGCGCTGTTGTCGGCAGCGAGCAGGCCCATCCCGATCCGCACGCGCAGGCGGGCTACGGAAGCCGTCCCCCGCGTTCGGGTTCTTGATCACGGCCCTGCGAAAACGTTCCACCAGACTTCCACCCAGCCATCCGTCCACCCACCAGTACGTTGCGCGACTCCCCTCCGTTCAAAGGAGTTGAGCACGAATCCGCCGGGGTGACCGGCGGAGGCAGGAGCGACGACGCGGTCCGCGGTGCGCGCCGAGCGCGACACCTCCGTCCCGTCCCCGCGCCCCTCACGCACGCCCCGGTCCGCCGGGGGGTGCCGCTCCGCCACGACCTGCGCATCCGGGACGCGGCGGACATAACAGGAGCCGCGCCGGACAGCCGGTATGCTCCATACACGTGACTGCCGCGCCTGCAAAGCCCCGTATCCCCAACGTTCTCGCCGGACGCTACGCCTCCGCCGAGCTCGCCACGCTCTGGTCCCCCGAGCAGAAGGTCAAGCTGGAGCGTCAGCTCTGGCTCGCCGTGCTGCGGGCCCAGAAGGACCTCGGGATCGAGGTGCCGGACGCCGCCGTCGCCGATTACGAGCGCGTCCTCGACCAGGTCGACCTCGCCTCCATCGCCGAGCGCGAGAAGGTCACCCGGCACGACGTGAAGGCGCGGATCGAGGAGTTCAACGACCTCGCCGGCCACGAGCACGTCCACAAGGGCATGACGTCCCGCGACCTCACCGAGAACGTCGAGCAGCTTCAGATCAGGCTCTCCCTGGAGCTGGTGCGCGACCGTACGGTGGCGGTCCTCGCCCGGCTGGCCAAACTCTCCGGCGAGTACGCCGAGCTGGTCATGGCCGGCCGCTCGCACAACGTGGCCGCGCAGGCCACCACCCTCGGCAAGCGCTTCGCGACCGCCACCGACGAGATGCTCGTCGCGTACGGCCGTCTCGAGGAGCTGCTCGGCCGCTACCCGCTGCGCGGCATCAAGGGCCCGGTCGGCACGGCCCAGGACATGCTCGACCTGCTGGGCGGCGACGCGGCCAAGCTCGCGGACCTGGAGCAGCGGATCGCCGTGCACCTCGGCTTCTCGCAGGCCTTCACCTCCGTCGGCCAGGTCTACCCGCGCTCGCTGGACTACGACGTGGTGACCGCGCTGGTGCAGCTCGCGGCCGCCCCGTCCTCGACCGCCAAGACCATCCGCCTGATGGCCGGGCACGAGCTGGTCACCGAGGGCTTCAAGCCCGGCCAGGTCGGCTCCTCCGCGATGCCGCACAAGATGAACACCCGCTCCTGCGAGCGCGTCAACGGCCTGATGGTCATCCTGCGCGGCTACGCGTCGATGACCGGCGAGCTGGCCGGCGACCAGTGGAACGAGGGCGACGTGTCGTGCTCGGTGGTGCGCCGGGTCGCGCTGCCGGACGCGTTCTTCGCGCTCGACGGTCTGCTGGAGACCTTCCTGACCGTCCTCGACGAGTTCGGCGCCTTCCCGGCCGTCGTCGCCCGCGAGCTGGACCGCTACCTGCCGTTCCTCGCGACGACCAAGGTCCTGATGGGCGCGGTGCGCGCCGGTGTCGGCCGTGAGGTCGCCCACGAGGCGATCAAGGAGAACGCCGTCGCCTCCGCCCTCGCCATGCGCGAGCAGGGCGCCGAGCGCAACGAGCTGCTCGACAAGCTCGCCGCCGACGAGCGCATCCCGCTGGACCGCGCGCAGCTCGACGAGCTGATGGCCGACAAGCTGTCCTTCACGGGAGCCGCCGCCGACCAGGTGGCCGTCGTCGTCGGCCGTGTCGAGGAGATCGTGAAGCAGCACCCGGAGGCCGCGGGCTACACGCCCGGCGCGATCCTCTGACCCTCCCCCGAGCTCTCGGCTCCGTTCGAGCAGGGAGGTACCCCCCTTGCCCGAGCGGCCCCGGAGGCCGCCCGCGACCGGCTCGTGCCGTCATCGCGGGCGGCCTCCGGCGTTCTCCGGCGGCGCGGAACCGTGCGGAATCCGGTCGCGGCGGGAGAACCCCTCCGGCAGAATCCGGGGCATGGACCGTCTGGGGGAGATCGCGGACCGGCTGACCGAGGTGGACGGCGTCGTCGGTGTGTGCCTGGGGGGCAGCCGGGCGACCGGCACGCACGGTCCCGATTCCGACTTCGATCTGGGCCTGTACTACCGGCCGCCCCTGGACACCGCCGCCCTGCGTCTGCTCGCGGACCGGCTGACCGGCGGCCCGGTGGAGGTGACCGAGCCGGGCGGCTGGGGACCGTGGGTGGACGGTGGCGGCTGGCTGACCGTCGACGGCCACCGCGTCGACTGGATCTACCGCGACCTGGACCGGGTGCACCGCGTATGGCGGGAGTGCCTCGCCGGGCGCTTCGAGATCGGCGTCCAGCCCGGCCATCCCCTGGGCGTGTACTCCCACGCCTACGCCGGTGAGGTGGCCGTCGGACAGGTCCTCGCCGACCCCGGCGGCGAGCTCCGGGACCTGCGGGAGCGGACGCGCCGCTACCCCGAGCCGCTGCGCGAGGCGCTCATGGACAACGCTCGGTGGGAGGCGCCGTTCATCCTGGCCTGCGCCCGCAAGGGTGCCGCGCGCGGTGACGTCTTCCACGTCTCCGGATGCCTCTTCCGCGCGGTCGGACTCCTCACGCACGCCCTCCACGCCCATGCCCGGCGCTGGGTGCTCAACGAGAAGGGCGCGGTCCGGTCCGCGGGAGAACTCGCCGCCGCCCCGGCGGATTTCGCCGCACGGGCACACCGGCTGTTCTCCGCGCTCGGGACCTCTCCGGGGACGCTGGCCGCCGCGCTCGACGAAGCCGACGGCCTGGTCACCGAGGTGTGCGACCGCCTCGCCCCCTGACCGGGTCCCGGACGGGCCGGTCCCCGCGACCACCGGATCACGGCGGATCGATCACCGGCGACGGGTGCGGCGTACAACGGGTGGGACGTCGGGAAGCCGGTGCGCTCACGCGTCCCTGCGCCGGACGCACCACGCGCCCGCGCCCAGTGCCGCGGCGGCCCACAGGGCGGTCACGGCGAGCCCGCTCCAGGGTCCCAGGGGACCGTCCCACGTCTCGTGCAGGACCGTCTGACCCGCCTTGTCCGGCAGGAAGTCCGCCACGCTCCCGGACGCGTTCCCGACGACGAAGGACACGATCAGCAGGAACGGGATCAGGATGCTCAGTGTGGCGACCCCACTGCGCAGGACGGCCGCCAGCCCCGCCGCGAAGAGGGCCATCAAGGACAGGTAGACCGCGCAGCCGACCACACCCCGCAGTTCCTCCTGCCAGGTCAGGGCGTCCGCCCGGGAACCGAGCACGGACGTCCCCACGGCCAGGCTGCTCACGCCGGTGACCAGGCCGATGCCCAGGGCCGGGGCGCCGATCGCCACCGCCTTGGCCAGGAACCAGCGCCCCCGGCCGGGAACCGCCGCCAGCGAGACGCGCAGCGCGCCGCCCTGGTACTCGGCCGAGACCGCCTGGGCCCCGAAGGTGACGGCCGCGATCTGACCGAAGCCGACACCGAAGAACGCCGAGAAGAGCGGGTCGGACTCCGGGGCGTCGGAGTCGTCGAGCCCGGCGAGTGCCGAGAACGCCACCGTGGCCGCGAGGACGGCGAGCAGGCCCCACAGGAGCGGGCGCAGGGTCCGGATCTTGATCAGTTCCGCGCGGAGTGCGGGTGCGAAGGACATGGTCACACCTCCTGGGGCTGAGCGGGGACGGCGGCGAACTCGGTCTCGGTGGCGGTCAGGTCCAGATACGCCTGCTCCAACGTGCCTTCCTCCGCGGCGAGTTCGAGAACGGTGAGGCCGGCGGCCGAAGCGAGGCGGCCGACGTCCTCCGGTCGTGCGTCCCAGGCGGTCCAGCGGCCCTCCTCGCCCTCGACGGCCTCGATGCCGTGTTCCGCGAGCAGGCCCCCGAGCGCGCGGCTGTCCGTGCCGCGCACCCGGACGCGGGGCCGTACGCGTGCGTCGATGAACCCGCGCATCGGCATGTCGGCCAGGAGCCTGCCGCGGCCGAGGACGACGAGCTGGTCGGCGAAGGAGGCGGTCTCGTTCATGAGGTGGCTGGAGACGAGGACGGTGCGCCCCTCACGGGCCAGCCGGCGCAGCAGCTCCCGGATCCAGACGATCCCCTCGGGGTCCAGTCCGTTCGACGGTTCGTCGAGGAGCACCACGGGCGGGTCGCCGAGGAGCGCGGCCGCGATGCCCAGGCGCTGGCGCATGCCCAGGGAGTACGTCTTCACCCGGTGCCGGGCCACCGGGGCGAGGCCCGTCTCCTCCAGCACCTCGTCCACCCGGCGTTCGGGGATGCGGTTGGTGGCGGCGAGCGCCCTCAGGTGGTTCCGGGCGGTCCGCGAGCCGTGCGCGGCTCCCGCGTCGAGGAGTGCGCCCACCTCTCGGAGCGGTTCGTCGAGGGCGGCGTAGGCGCGGCCACCGACGGTGGCGGTGCCGGAGGTGGGCCGGTCCAGGCCCAGCACGAGCCGCATGGTGGTGGACTTCCCGGCGCCGTTGGGGCCGAGGAACCCGGTGACGCGGCCCGGGAGGACGCTGAAGGTCAGGTGGTCCACGGCGCGCCTGCTGCCGTACTCCTTGGTCAGGTCTTGGACGTCGATGCTGGTCATGGGCACAGCCTGGCCGTCGGCGACCGGTGTCCGCCTCCCCCGCGGGTGGTGATCGTCTCCCCCGCCCGGGGGAGGCCCGCTGCCGGTGCCCACTGGCACGATGGCGCGATGGCCCGGTTTCTGCGCCCGCTGCTGTGCGGGACGACGTACACACGCCTGCTGCACCTGTGGGTGCCGATGCTGCTCGTCAGCGTGTGGCTGTTCATCGACTCGTCGAAGCCGTGGGTGCCCGCCGTGCTGGTGGTTCCGCTCGGGCTGATCCCGGCCGTGCGGCGGGGCGAGGGGGTGCAGGCGCGGTTCATGCTGGCGCCGGGCGAGCGGGACGGCGAGGACACGGGGTTCTCGGTCGCCCCTTCGGCCGGCTGGCGGGACCGGTGGCGGACGGTGCTCTGGCTGGAGGCGCGCCTGCTGCTGGGCGTGGTGGCGTCCATGGCCACCGTCTGGCTGCCCGTGTTCAGCGTCGACCTCGCCATGGCGGCCTTCGGCCACCGGCCGGGGGGCGACCCCCTGGCGAGGCTCCTGGACCCGCACTGGAGCTGCGCGCTGCTCGTCCCGCTGCCCCTGCTCGCCCTGTACGGCCTCGTGGTCGGCTTCGGCGAGCTGACCACGGCACTCGCGCGGCGGCTCCTCGGCCCCTCCCCCGCAGAGCGGCTCGCCGCGCTGGAGGAGCGCACCGAACAACTCCTGGAGCGCAACCGCATCGCCCGTGAGCTCCACGACTCCATCGGCCACGCGCTCACCGTCGCGGTGGTGCAGGCCGGTGCCGCGCGCGCGGCCGGCGACCCGGAGTTCGCCGCCCGCGCCCTGGCCGCCGTCGAGGAGACCGGACGGGCGGCCCTGGAGGACCTGGAGCGGGTACTGGGTGTGCTGCGCGAGACGGAACGCCCCGTGAGCGGGCGCCCCACGCTGACCGACGCCGACCGGCTGCTGGAGTCGGCGCGGGCCTCGGGGGCGAAGGTGGACGCCGAGGTGTCGGGTCCGGTGGAGACGGTGGCCGGTCCGGTCTCCAGGGAGGGCTACCGCATCCTCCAGGAGGCGCTCACCAATGTGCTCCGGCACGCCGGGAGCGTTCCGGTACGGGTCCGCATCGAGGTCCGGGACGGCACTCTCTCCCTGGAGGTCCGCAATCCGCTGCCGGACGGCAGGTCCGGATCCGGACGGGGCAGCGGCCTGCGCGGCATACGGGAGCGGGCCGCACTGCTGGGCGGCAGCGCCCGGACGGGCCCGCACGAAGGCGACTGGCAGGTGCACGCGGAGCTGCCGTTGCGCTGATCTACGCTGGCCGGATGCCGGTCACCGTTCTGCTCGTCGACGACGAGCCCCTCGTACGCGCGGGGCTGCGCGCCGTCCTTGAGGCGCAGCCCGACATCGAGGTCGTCGGTGAGGCCGCCGACGGCGCCGCCGTGATCCCGCTGGTCCGGCGGCTGCGGCCGGACGTGGTGGCCATGGACGTCCGCATGCCCCTGATGGACGGCATCGAGGCCACCCGCGCGCTGCTGCGGACGGTCGCCGACCCGCCCAAGATCCTCGTGGTGACGACGTTCGAGAACGACGAGTACGTCTACGAGGCGCTGCGCGCGGGGGCCGACGGATTCCTCCTGAAGCGGGCGCGGCCGGCCGAGATCGTGCACGCGGTGCGGCTGGTGGCCGAGGGCGAGTCCCTGCTCTTCCCCGCCTCCGTACGGCGGTTGGCGGCCGACCACGGGAAGGACGGGGCCGTTCCGGCGGCGCGGGCGGTCATGGAGCGGGCCGCGCTGACCGAGCGCGAGGCGGACGTGCTGCGGCTGATGGCCCGGGGGATGTCCAACGCCGAGATCGCCGCTCGGCTGGTCGTCGGCACGGAGACGGTCAAGTCGCACGTCAGTTCCGTACTGGCGAAGCTGGGGGCCCGGGACCGTACTCAAGCGGTCATCGCGGCCTACGAGTCGGGGTTCGTGGCGCCGGGCTGACGGCGGCTCGCGGACGGAAAGGGTCCCCGGCCCTCGCCGGGGTCCCCCACGACGAGTACGATCCGGCCAACACGCGTACGAGCTGGGAGGACGGACGTTGGGGCGGTTGACCGGCGGGGATCCCTCTCTGCTGCGACGGATCAATTCCGCGGTGGTCCTGCACGCCTTGCGTGCCACGGACTGCGCGACCCTCACCGAGATCACCCGGGTGACCGGACTGTCACGGCCGACCGTCGAGGGGGTCGTCGAGGGACTGATCGAGAACGGGCTCGTCGTCGAGAAGGCGGCCGAGGAGGGCGCCGCGCGGCGCCAGGGGCGCCCGGCGCGCAGGTTCCGGTTCCGGGCGGAGGCGGGGCACCTGCTGGGGCTCGAGATCGGCCCGCACCGTGTCGCGGCCCTGCTCGCGGACCTGGACGGGCGCGTGATGGGCGCGATGGCCAAGGACGTGGACGAAACGGCGTCCGCCGACGAGCGGCTGGAACGGCTGCGGGTCGCGGTCGCCGAACTGCTGCGCAGGGCGGGTGTCGCCCGCAGCTCCCTGCGCGCGGTGGGCGTGGGAAGCCCCGGCATCGTGGAGGCGGACGGCACCGTGCGCCTCGGCACGGCGCTGCCGGAGTGGACGGGGCTGCCGCTCGGCGAACGGCTGAGCCGTTCCTTCAAATGCCCGGTGCTCGTGGAGAACGACGCCAACGCGGCGGCGGTCGCGGAGCACTGGAAGGGGGCGGCGACCGACTCCGACGACGTCGTGTTCGTCCTGGCGGGGCTGAGCCCGGGCGCCGGCGCGATGATCGGCGGGCGGCTGCACCGGGGGTTCGGCGGAGCCGCCGGTGAGATCGGCGCACTGCATCTGCTGGGCCGTGACGTCACCCCCGAGACGCTGCTCTCGACGACGGACGAACCATTGCACCCGCTCGACGAGCAGGCGGTGGCCAAGGTGTTCGCGCTGGCCAAGGAAGGCGACCGGCGGGCGCGCGCGGCGATGGACCGCTTCATCCAGCGGCTGGTGCACGACGTGGCGGCCCTGGTCCTCGCCCTCGACCCCGAACTGGTCGTCATCGGCGGCTGGGCGGCCGGTCTGGACGGCGTGCTGGAGCCGCTGCGAAGGGAGTTGGCGCGCTACTGCCTGCGCCCGCCCGAGGTGGCCCTCTCGATGCTGGGGGAGGCGGCCGTGGCGACCGGTGCGCTGCGGCTGGCCCTCGACCATGTGGAGGAGCAGTTGTTCGCGGTGGAGGGGACCGTGACCGGGCGCCGCTGAGGCGCGGGCGGCGCGCCGCCGCCCGCACCGGCCCCGCTCCGGGGCTCCGCGCCTGCTCAGGTCCCGCTCCGACTCCGGTCCAGCCCCCGTAGCGCGCCGGAGCGGTTCCGGCGCGCTACGGGTGTGGTCGGGGACGCGGCGCGAAGGACGCGGCGGTCCGGGCCGGACGACGGCTCAGCTGGCGCGGCGCTCCGGGTCGTGGTGTATCTCCACGCCCCCGGAGTCACCGAACGTGAGCCGGCAGGTGTCCGCCCGGTACGTGGCCACGGACACCGCCGCGGTACGCCCCCCGGCGAAGAAGCGGGTCGTGACGACGAGAACCGGCGCCCCGGGAAGGCGGTCGAGTTCCTTGGCGTCGTCCGCGCGGGCCGAGCCCAGCTCCACGGCACGGTCCTGGCCTTCGAGCTCCAGGCGCTGGAGCTCCCGCAGCACGGCACGCGCGCGTGCGGCGCCCGAGGGCGCGTCGATCGCCGACAGGTCCGGCACCGAGGACGCCGGAACGTACAGGAGCTCGGCGGCGGCGGGCTGACCGTGGGTCACCAGGGAACGGCGCACGGTGTGCACCGGCTCGCCGGTCTCCAGGACGCCGGCCACCGCCGCGGGCGCCGCCGCCACGGTGCAGTCCGCGGCCTGCCAGGCGTCGTTGGCCGCCCCCGGCCACACGTGCTGCTCGGTTCCGACGGCCACGCCCACGCGCGGCGGCGCGACCGTGGTGCCAACCCCGCGACGGCGCTGCAGACGGCCTTCCAGTTCGAGCTGTTCGAGCGCCTGGCGCAGGGTCGCGCGGGCGACACCGAAGCGGGCCGCGAGGTCGCGCTCGTTGGGCAGGATCTCCCCCACGGCGAACTCGGAGTCCAGCGCTTCACTGAGCACGGTCCTGAGGTGCCAGTACTTCGGTTCCGGCACCGATTCCAACTGCGTGGTCCCCACCCTGTCCTCCGCAATCGCCGTGGCCCGGCGCGTTTTAACGCCCTTGTTTATTAAAGGTTCCTGCACTATCCCTGCGACCATAGGACCGCCCCCACCCTTGGTCAAGACCAATCCTCGAACGCTTACGGATCGCACGGGCGCCCCGCCGTGGAGCGTTCACGGGGTGTTCTCACGGGGCGACGTTCGTGACACAACGCCGAAAGCCCCCGTACGAAGACGGGGGCTTTCGGCATCCTGCGGGCACCTCGGACGAAGACGGTCACCGGGGGCCGAAGCCGCGGCACCGGGACAGGTCCTAGCCGGCGGGGACCGACACCAGTTTCTCCGGGTTGCGCACGATGTAGACGCACTGGACACGGCCGTCCGCGACGTCCAGCTGGACGACGCTGTCGGGCTCGCCCCCGGACAGCATGAGCACCGCGGGACCGCCGTTGACCTCCAGGAAGCGCAACGACAGCCCGGTGAGCCCCTTCTTGGTGACGCCGATGACGAAGCGTCCGACCTTCTCGGCGCCGCCGAGGACCCGCCGGGGCGCCCGGGCGAGTCCTCCGCTGTCACCGATGAGCCGCGCCTCCGGTGCCAGCAGGGACACGAGTCCCTCCAGATCGCCGTCGCCCGCCGCGGCGAGGAAACGTTCGGTGAGGTCACGGCGTTCGGCCGGGTCGACGTCGTAACGCGGCCGCCGTTCCTCCACGTGCCTGCGCGCCCGCCCGGCGAGCTGGCGCACCGCCGGTTCACCCCGGTCGAGGACGGTGGCGATCTCGGCGTACGGATAGCCGAACGCCTCCCGCAGGACGAACACCGCGCGCTCCAGCGGTGACAGGGACTCCAGGACGACGAGGACGGCGAGGGAGACGGAGTCCGCGAGGACCGCCCGTTCGGCGCTGTCGGGCACGGTGTCACCGAAGTCGGTGACGTACGGCTCCGGGAGCCACGGTCCGACGTAGGCCTCGCGGCGCGACCTGACCTGGCGCAGCCGGTCGAGGGCGAGCCGGGTCGTGACGCGGACCAGGTACCCGCGCGGTTCGCGCACGTCCGACCGGTCCTCGGCGGACCAGCGCAGCCAGGCCTCCTGGACCACGTCCTCCGCGTCGGCCACCCGCGCGAGCATGCGGTACGCCACGCCCATCAGTACGGGGCGGTGCTCTTCGAAGACGTCGGTCACCGTGTCGACTGCCACCGCACCATCCCACCCGACACGTTCCCCGGTGTCCAGGCGAAACCGTCGTCCCGCGAGCACAATGGCCGCGGGCCGCCGGTGGCCGACGGTCCCGACAACGGGAGGAACGACGATGCGGTACGGGGTACTGGGCACGGGCGACGTGGGGCGCGCCCTTGCCGGCAAGCTGGTCGAACTGGGCCACGAGGTCTCCTTGGGCTCGCGCACCAAGGACAACGCGGCGGCCGTCGAATGGGCCGAGGGCGCGGGTCCCACGGGCCGGCACGGCACCTTCGCGGAGGCCGCGGCGTTCGGCGAGGTGGTCGTGAACGCGGTGGGCGGGCGGGTCGCGCTCACCGTGCTGCGGTCGGCCGGGGAGGAACACCTGGACGGCAAGGTGCTGTTGGACGTCTCCAATCCCCTGGCGGTCGAGGACGGCGAACTGCGGCTGTCTCCGGTCGAGTCGGACAGCGTGGGCGAGCAGATCCAGCGGGAGTTCCCGGGGGCCCGTGTGGTGAAGAGCCTCAACACCGTCAACTGCCAGGTGATGGTGGACCCTTCCAGGGTGCCGGGCGAGCACCAGATCTTCGTCTCCGGTGACGACGAGGACGCCAAGGAGCAGGTGACCGCGCTGCTGGGCGAGTTCGGCTGGCCCGCGCACCGCGTGTTCGACCTCGGGGGCATCCGGACCGCGCGGGCGGTGGAGATGTACCTGCCGCTGTGGGTCAAGCTCATGCAGAACATCGGGCACGCGGACTTCAACGTGGAGGTGCGCGGGGCGCGTTAGCGCGGACTCGGGGGACCCCGGGTCCGGTTCGGGCGGCGCGAGGCACCGGGCGTCCCGCCGGACACCGGGGTCCGTGCCCGGTGGCACCTCACGCCGCCCGGCCGCGCCGCCCGGGCCGGGTGGTGCCTGACGGCCGATGGCCGGTGTACGGTTCGTGACGGCTCGGGGCTACCCGTCGGTAGCAGTTGCTGACAAGCTGTCTACAAAATGGTTCGTCACGGCGTTCAGACGAGGAGCAGTCCCATGTCCGACACGGTCACCGTCAGCCTCCCCTCACCGCGCGGCCCGAAGGCGGTCACCGTGTCCTACGCGCGCGTGGGCACCGGCGAGCCGCTGCTCCTGCTGCACGGCATCGGGCACCACCGTCAGGCGTGGGACCCGGTCATCCCCATCCTCGCCGCCGAGCGCGACGTCATCGCCGTCGACCTCCCCGGCTTCGGCGCGTCCCCGGCACTGCCCGCCGGGCTCGTCCACGACCTGCCGACGGTGGTGCCGCTGCTCGGCGCACTGTGCGAGGCGCTGGAGATCGAGCGGCCGCACGTCGCCGGCAACTCGCTCGGCGGGCTGCTGGCCCTGGAACTGGGGCGTGAGAAGCTCGTACGGTCCGTCACCGCGCTCTCGCCCGCCGGTTTCTGGTCGCCGGTGGAACGGCGTTACGCCTTCGGCCTGCTGATCGCCATGCGGCAGACGGCCCGCCGCATGCCCCTCCCCCTCATCGAGCGGCTCTCCCGGTCCACGGCCGGACGGACGGTGCTGACCAGCAGCATCTACGCCCGGCCCGGACGCCGTTCACCCGACGCGGTCGTCGCCGAGACCCTCGCGCTGGCCCACGCCGAGGGATTCGACGAGACCCTCCGGGCGGGTACGAACGTCCAGTTCACGGACGACATCCCGACGCTCCCCGTCACCGTGGCCTGGGGCACCCGCGACCGGCTGCTGATCCGCCGCCAGGGCGTCCGGGCGAAGCAGATCATTCCGCGGGCGCGGCTCGTGAAGCTGCCCGGCTGCGGCCACGTCCCGATGAACGACGACCCGGCGCTCGTCGCCCGCGTCATCCTCGACGGCAGCCGCTGAGCCGAGGGCGACACCGGCGCACACGAGGGCGCTCCCCACGGCCTGGGCGATCCCGTACGCGCCCGTGCCGACGAGCGGCGCGGTGCAGGCGGCGGAGACCGGGATGAGGCCGGAGAAGAGCGTGGCGCGCTCGGCCCCGATGCGCTGCACGCCCACGTACCAGCAGACGAAGCCGATCACCGTGACGACCGCCGCCTGCCACAGCAGGGCGGTCGCCTCGGTGACGTCCGGCACCCGCAGCCACGCTCCACGGTCGGCGATCACCCCGGCCGCCGCCGACTCGGCCGCGGCGACCGCGCACACGGCGGCCGACAGCAGCCGCGGCCCGAGCGGACGCAGAACGGGTACGGCCAGTACGGCGAAGCCGACCTCCCCGGCCAGCGCGCCCAGGGAGTACGCGATCCCGGCCGCGTCCGTACGGCCCCACCCCTGGACGGCGAAGGCGCCGAACGCGACCAGCGACGCCCCGTACAGGACCCGGCGCTGCGGCCGGCGGCCCTCCCGGAGCGGCACGAGCACCGCGACGACGACCGGGGCGCAGCCCACGAGGACGCCGGGGACCGCCGGTTCGGCCGTGCGCTCGGCGGCGAGCACCGCGAGGTTGAACCCGACCATGCCGACGGCCGCGACCAGCGCGAGGCGTCCCCACTGGCGGGCCGTGAGCAGCCGCAGCGGGGCGGCTCCGCCCCGGCCGACGAGGGGCAGCAGAAGAAGGCAGGCGAGGCCGTACCGCAGGAACTGGCCGCCCGCGTACGGATAGTGGCCCAGGACGCTGTTGGCGGTGAAGGAACCTCCGACGAGGACACAGGCGAGGGCGGCCGGCAGCGCGCCCCTGATGGTGATGGCGTTCATGACCACGACGCTACGAACGGACGTGGCCCGGTTTAAGGTCCACTTCCATGACGTCATCGGGGACCAATCACGACGGGCCGCGGCGTCCGGATCCGGCGGGACCGGCGCCTTCGTGGACGGCCGCCTGGGAACTGCTCCTGCCCGCCGCGTCGGCGCGGCCCCGCGCGCGTGGACGCACCCTGCAGGCCGCGCTGCGCGAGGCGGTCCGTTCCGGACGGCTCGCTCCCGGCACCCGGCTGCCGTCGAGCCGTGAGCTGGCCGGTGATCTCGGCGTTTCGCGGGGGCTGGTCACCGAGGCGTACGAGCAGCTGACGGCGGAGGGGTACCTGCGCAGTGACCGCGGGGCGGGTACCTGGGTCGGCGGCGCGGTCCGGGCGGCCGGCACGCGCGCGCGTGACCGCGCCCCGCGGGCGGCGGGGGTGCGGGCCGACTTCGTCGCGGGAACCCCCGACCTGTCCCTCTTCCCGCGCTCCGCGTGGGCGGCGGCGCACCGTGGGGTGCTGGCCGAACTCCCCCACAGGGCACTGGGCTACCCGGATCCGCGCGGTCTGCCGGAACTGCGGACCGCCCTGGCCGGACTCCTCGTGCGCCGCCGGGGCGTGGTCGCGGACCCGGAACGCGTGATCGTGGTCTCCGGGGTCGCCCAGGCGATGACCCTGCTCGGATCCGTGCTCCACGCGCGCGGGACACCCGGCGTGGGCGTCGAACGTCCGGGGAGCCCGGAACACGGCTCGCTGTTCGCCGCGGCCGGAGTCGGCACCGTACCGCTGCCGCTCGACGACGAGGGCCTCGCGATCGCCCCGCTCGAGGCCTCCGGTGTACGGGCCGTGGTGACGACGCCCGCCCACCAGTTCCCCACGGGCATCGCGTACTCGGCACGGCGCCGCGCCGAACTCCTCGACTGGGCCAGGTCCGTGGACGGGCTGGTGATCGAGGACGACTACGACGGCGACTTCCGCTACGACCGCGCCCCGGTGGGTGCCCTCCAGGGGCTCGACCCCGAACACGTCGCGTACACGGGCTCGGTCAGCAAATCGCTCGCTCCGGGGCTCCGGCTCGGCTGGCTCCTCGTCCCGGCGTCCCGCTTCGAAGAGGTCGTCGAACGCAAACGCACCATGGACCTCGGCAACCCCGTCCTCGACCAGGCCCTCCTGGCCCGCTTCGTCGGACGCGGCGACTACGACCGGCAGCTGCGCCGCTGCCAGCGCGCCTACCGGGAACGGCGTGACGTCCTGGTCGCGGCCCTGGAGGAGCACTTTCCGGGTACGGAGGTCTCCGGCATCGCGGCCGGTCTGCACGTGGTCGCCGCGCTGCCCGGCCGGTACGGGCCCCAGGAGCACTTCCTCGCGCGGGCCGCGGCGGCGGGGGTCGTGGTCCGGCCGGCCACGCACTACGGAGCGACGGCCGTGGACGGCGTACGGCTCGTGCTGGGGTACGCCCATCTGCCGCCCGCGCGGATACGGGACGGTGTGCGGCTGATGGCGGAGGCCACGTGCGGCCGGGGCCCGCTCGACGGGTCCTCGGCGCCCTGAGACGTCCCGTGCCCGGGCCCGGGGCGGTACCTCCGGGGCGGCGCGGCCCGGCGCGCCGCGCGAGTCCACCGGGCTCACCGGTCCCGGGACCACGCTCTCGGCGTGGTCCAGCCAGGTGCTCCAGCCGGGGCTCGTAGGCCAGTGAGAACACCGCCCCGCCGTGCCGGGCGTCCGGCACGGCACCCCCACGGCCAAAGCCGCCCGGCACACAGGTTGTTCACCGGCAGCCGCAAGACAGCCCTCAGCAGTGGTATCCGTCCGGACACTCGGGGAACAGCACTGCGGACAGCAGGAGGAGAACCGGCACACTGGACAACGCGGTCATGATCACGAATCGCAGGCGTGCCTCTCGCCGGTCGCCGACCTGAGCCACCACCAATCCCGCCACCGGCGCGACCACGGCGATGAACAGCGCCGTCAGGCTGAACACCCAGCCGATCTCTCCTCGTAAGTCCGGCGTCCCCATCGCGTACGCGATCGCCGGAGCGAACAGGAGGAGGGGCACGGACGCCCACCACCACGACAGCGCCCTGATGATCCGATCCACTCGTTCAGGCACCGGGCCGCTCGCCCCCGTACCCCCGCGACGGTCCTCCGGAGCGATTCCCGACGATGGCATGCCCACACCATAGGCGGCCGAGAGGACCCGAAGGCGTCGGCGGGAGTGATTGTCAGTGGTCGCCTCTACGGTTTTTCCATGACGCGATCTTTGCAGGCCGTGGCCTACACCCGACCCTCCGTTCTGGAGTCCGCGCCCGGTGGGCGGCGCCTGGGGCTCGAGACCTCGCGGGGCTCGACGCCCACCGGGATCGAGGACCATCCGCGCTTCTTCGCGGGCTTCCTGACGTCGCCCCAGGTGGCCGCCGCCGGACTGCTGGCGGTGGCCGACGTCGCCGCGGCGCGCTACAACCAGCCTCAGCTGCGGGCGTCCCTCGACCCGGTGGTCACGGGCAACGGCGACCGGCTCCGGTTCGAGTCCTTCTCCGGCTGCGGCGGGGTGTACGCGCGTCTGGACGTGCTGGCACCGGGCCTCGACGGCGGCGAGACAGGACACGGGACGACGAACGTCGACGTCAACAACCCCCTGCGCGAGGCCCTTTCCCGCATCGGCACGGACGATCCGCTCCATCTGCGGGTCGGCCCCGACGAGATGGCCGTGACCACGCTCGACGGACCGGTGGTGGAGAAGAAGGTGCCGCTGCCCGACCGCTGGCTGCGGGGATTCGCCGAGGCCCAGGTGATGGCGGCCGGCTTCGATCTGCGGGCCGAGCTGCCCGCGGCCGAGGCCGTGCGGTTCCTGCGCTCGCTCCCGCGCGGCACGGTGCGCGGCAGGCCGGGCGGTGCCCAGTGGGTGGTGCCGTCGGGCCGGGGACTGCGTCCGACGACCCGGCCGGTGCCGGGAGCCGTGTGCCTGCCCGGACCCGACCGGCTGATCGCGCTCCAGCGGGTGCTGCGCCATGCGACGGCCCTGCGCGTGTACGGCCCGCCCGTCACCGGAGACGCCCCCCTGGCCGGCGCATGGGAGGCCGTCCTGCCCGGAATGCGGCTGACGCTCACGCTGTCGCCGGACGCCTCCCGGGGTTTCTCCGGAGAAGGCGGGGTGCTGGACGCCCTCGCCACCGACGAGGCCGCCGAGGACGCCGAGTTGATCGCGGTGCTGCTGGCGTGGGAGCCGCGCGTCGACGTGGGCGACCTGGCCGCCGCCTCCGGCCTGCCGGCCGAGCGGGTGAGAGCCGCCCTGGTCCGGCTGGGCACATCGGGCCGCGTGGGCTACGACACCGCGGAGGCCGCTTACTTCCACCGGGAGCTGCCGTACGACGCGGGGCGGGCCGAGCGGCACAACCCGCGCCTGCGGTCGGCCCGCGCCCTGGTCCTGGCGGGCGCGGTCGCCCTGGACGGAGCCATGGGCACGGTGACCGCGGACGACGGACATGTGCACCGGGTCCGCGACGACGCGGGAACGCTCAGCTGTTCCTGCCTGTGGTGGGCGAAGTACCGGGGCGGCCGCGGGCCGTGCAAGCACGCGCTCGCGGTGCGGATGGTGCGGCGGGGCGCTCGGGCCGCCCAGGGGGACGGTCCGGCGCCGAGCCCCGGTCCGGCCACGGCACGACGTGATGAATTCCTGGAAGTTCCGTGCGACGGGGGCGATGGACGATGAGCGGCGAGGCACTGCTGAAAGCGGTACGGGCGGGGCGGACGGTCGAGGCCGCGGGTCTCCTGGACGGGATGACCGACGGCGAACGCCGTTCCTGTCTGCCCGCGTTGAAGGAGCTGCGCAAGGAACTGCGGTCCGCTCCGTGGAACGCGGAGGCCCGCGTGGCCGGTCCCGCGCTGCACGCGGCGGGCGCCGCGTGTCACACGGGCGCCGCCGGTGCGGCGACCTGGATCGCCGGCGCCGACATGCGCTGGTCCCAGGCTTCCCCCGGTGTCCTGCTCCACGTCCTGGGCGACCGCGAGTCCGGCTGGCTCGCCGATCTGACACACCGGCTCGCCGCCCGGCCGGCGACCTCCCAGGTCCCGTTCGCCCTGCTGACCGGGCTGGTGGGACTGTCCGGCTGCGAGGTTCCGACGACCGACGCCTATGTACGGGGCTGGTTCATGCACATCGGCGCCTCATGGCGCAGCGGAGACACCGTGGCGCAGCGAATGCGCCAGGACCCGCACCTGCCCGTGATGATCACCGCGCTCTTCGAGTCGCTGGAGATCACGAGCGATATCGCCTGGCTGTTCGGCGACGGACCGGGCAGCTGGTACCACGCCCTCGCCGAGCTGGCCGAGGAGGGCACCCTCGACCGCAAGGTCCTGGTGGACGCCTGTGTCGCGCGGCTCCTGCGCGGTGGCGCCCCGACCGACCAGCGGGTGTTCCTGCGTCTGCTGACGTCCCTGGCCCTGACGCGCGAGGAGGAACGCGAACGCTCCGCCGACTGGACGGCGCTCGCCTGCCAGGCCGTGCCGGCCGTCGCCCAGCACGCGCAGTCGGCGCTCGCCTCCCTCGCGCTGGACGGTGAGCTGACGTCCCGGCAGCTCGCCGAGATGTCCTCGGGCGTGCTCTTCCGTACGGAGAAGAAACTGGTCCGCGCCCAGCTCGTCCTGCTGGGGAAGGTCCTCAGGCGTGATCCGTCCACGGCGGACGTGCTGCTGCCCGCGGTGGCGGAAGCCTTCGGGCACGAGGACACGGAGACGCAGGAGCGTGCGCTGAAGCTGGTGGAACGCCATGTCACCGCTCTGCCCGACGCGAACGGTGCGGACGACGTGAACGGTGCGAACGGCGTGCGGGAACGACTCGGCGAGCTCGCCGCCGACTTGAGCCCCGGACTGCGGCTCCGGGCGCGGCGCGCCCTCGGCGTCGAGGGCACGGACTCCGCCCCGGCGGTGCAGGAGGAGGTGCTGCCGCCCCTTCCGGAACGGACACGGCTGGCGGCGGCACCGGAGTCGGTGGCCGAACTGGCCGAGGAGGTCGGCGCGATACTGGCCTCCGGTGGTGGAGTCGCCGCGTTCGAGCGCGCTCTGGACGGCCTGGTCCGCCATGTCCACCGTGACCGGGACGCCCTGGTGGAGGCGCTCCGCCCGGTGGTCGCCCGCTGCTGGTGGAAGGACCGTGATCCGAGCTACCCGGTCGTGGACCGGAGCTTCCGCGAATCGGCGCAGGGTCTCGAAGTCGTCCTGGCCTCCCTGTTCGAGGGGGTCAGCATGAACACGCTCCACGCGGCGGTGCAGCAGGGACCGACGAGCGGGAACTGCCACCACAGCGCACTGTCCCGCGCCTTCGACTCGCGCCTGTGGGAGGCGGCTTACCGTCTTCGCACCGATCCGATGCCGTTCCTGCTGGCCACTCCCACCTGGGACACCGGGCTGCTGGAGCCGGACGACCTGGTGGAACGCCTCACCGAGTACCGGCGGCTCGACGCCCGGCCGGGGTCGGCCGACTTCGCGCAGGCACTTCTGCGCGTGCGGCGCGACGACCGTGCGACGGCGGCCGCGGCCGCGGCGCGGGCCCGCGCGCTCGGCAGCCCGGAGGGGTACCGGCTGGCCCAGTGGCTCACCGCCGAGGGGTCGCAGCTCCCGGCGATCCGCCGGCGGACCTCGGGTGCCCGCGTCCTTCTGGAACTGGGCGAACTCGAAGAGATACAGGGCCTGTTCCCCAAGGAGTTCCGGCTTCTGGGACGTCCTCTCACGGTGCTCAAGGACCACTGGTACTGCCGGCACTGGGGTGTCACGGACCGGCGGCACTGGCCGGCCGTCGTGCCGGAACGCCGGGAACTGGTGGCGGCTCGGCTGCTGCTCGACATCGGCACGGCCGCGGTGCAGGACGACCACATGGACGCCGCGGTGCTGCCGCTGCTCGCCGAGGCCGACGGCACGGCGGGCGAAGCGCTGCACCTGTGCGTGGCGTACGGACTCGGGGCCCGGCATCCCGAGGACCGGCTCGCCACCGTGGACGCCCTGCTGGTCCTCGCGGCCCGGGGACAGCTCGACGCCGGGCGGCTCGGCGCGGACCTCGCGGAACTGGTGCTCAGGGGCGCGCTGAAGAAGTCCCGGCTGGCCGAGTCGATACGCACGGCGGCGGCCACGGGCGCGTACGCCACGGTCCGGTCGGTGCTGCGCGGCCTGTTGCCGGCCCTGCTGGCCGGCCTCGCCGCCGAGCCGGGCGGCGGCACGGTGCACGGACTCGGTGAGCTGCTGGCCGTCGCCGCCGACTGCGCCGAGCGGTCCGGGGCCCGCGGGGATCTCGCGCATCTCGCCGAAATCGCCGAGCGGCAGGGCTCGTCCAAGGTGGTGACCCAGGCCCGGCGGCTGCGGACCGCGCTGACGCCACAGGGGTGACATGAAGCGGTCAAGGGTCTGGCGGTCGTGACCAGGTGGGCAGCCAGGCCCTGCGTTCGAGGCAAAAGTCCCGTAAAAAGAACTACAAAACAGGCAGAACGACACTTAACCGATCAGTCACAAGCCGTTCGTGATCACGCAACACCATGCCTTCACAGTGAATGTATGACTCCAGACATGTCTGATGTGACGCGTGCGAAGCACGGACGGCCCGTCCACCACTGGCGACGGGACGTCGTCGAACTCGCCGCGCTGTTCACGGCCGTGGCGGTCGCGGACGGTGTGGCCAATCTGATCGGGCACGGGCCCGACGGTCCCGCGCTGCTGGTGATCTCGGCCGCGCTCCTGGCCGCCACGGCCGGATTCCACACATGGTGGGCACGGCGCCACGGCCACGCGCCGCCGACGAGCGATACCGACGCCCGGCCGCCCTCGGAGGGGCGAACGGGCGCGCTTTCCGGAAAGGGCACGGCGGCCTCCGCGCCGCTGCCCGGCGAGGAGGCGACCGTGCTGCTGCGGATGCGCACGACGGTCGAGGACGCGCCGGGTTCGCTCGCGGCGCTCTGCACCGCGCTCGCACAGCGTCAGGTCGACATCCTGAGCCTCCAGACGCACCCGCTGGCGGACGGAACGGTCGACGAGTTCCTGCTGCGCGCGCCCGCCGATCTGCCCGCCACCGAGATCACCCGTAGCGTGGCGCGGGCCGGCGGCAGCGCGACCTGGATCGAGCGGGCCGACGCCCATGATCTGGTGGACGCTCCGACGCGGGTGCTCGGCCTGGCCACCCGTACCGCCCTCGACGCCTCCGAACTTCCTCTCGCGCTGCGGCAGTTGCTCGGCCGGTGCACGATCCGTTCGCTGCCCGCCACCTCCCCCGTCTCCGGCCGGGCGACGGAGGGGGCTCCCGTGGAGGGGGCGCTCGAGGACACGGTGATGCGGCTGCGCGCGCCGGAAGGCGGAGTGATCACGGTGGAGCGGCCGTATCTGCCGTTCACCCCGACCGAGTTCGCCCGGGCGCGGGCGCTGGTCGAACTGGACGCGCGGCTCGGGCCCCGCGTTCCGCGCGGGCAGGACATGCTGACGCTGCCCGAGGGCAACGCGATCACCGTGCAGCGCGCCGACGTCTCCGACGTCGAGGCCGCCAAGGCGATGCACGAGCGCTGCTCGCCGCGCACGCTGAGCATGCGGTACCACGGCCCCGTCGGAGACGCGGACCGGTACCTCAACCACCTGCTCAGCCCCCGTTTCGGGCGCACGCTCGCCGTCCGGACCGCGTCCGGCAGGATCGTCGGGCTCGGCCACCTCCTGTGGGACGGCGACGAGACGGAGGTCGCGCTGCTCGTCGAGGACGACTGGCAGCGGCGCGGCATCGGCAACGAACTGCTCGGCCGTCTGGTGGCGATGGCCGTCGAGGCCGGCTGCGAGAGCGTGTACGCGGTCACGCAGGCTTCGAACACCGGCATGGTCGCCGCCATGCGCGGCCTCGGCCTCCCGCTCGACTACCAGATCGAGGAGGGCACGCTGGTCATCACCGCCCGCCTGGACACGGCACAGGTGACGCCGCAGGCACCGCACGCCCGGCACCACGGCCACGCCCGGCACGGGGCGGCGCAGGGGACGGCACCGGGACACGGGACGGGCCGGAACTAGGGTCTGTCGTCTGGATCATGCGGCGGGACACGGGGCAGCCGACACGGCACCGCCTCTCGGCGCCACCTGATCCAAACGGCTCTGGCACCGCGGCAGGCAGCGTCCGCCCGCCGAGCACCGGGCCCGCCTCAGGGCCGGGGCTCGCCAGTGGCCGGGCCCGTCAAGACCCGGTGTCTGCCTAGGACCGGGACCCGGCAAGGACCGGGACCCGGCAAGGGCCGGGCACCGCGACGGGGTGGACGTCGTCCGCCGCGGCACCGGGTCCTGTCGTCCGGGCCGCGCGGCGGGCGTGGGGCGCCACCGGCATCACCGAGTGCCGGGGGCGCCCTCTTCGTCCCCTCCCCCGGTCCCTCACTCCCCGCCGCGGAACCCCAGCGCCGCGTCCAGGTCGGACCACAGGTCGTCCACGTCCTCCAGACCCACCGACATCCGCAGCAGGCGGTCGCTGACGCCCGCGTCGTGGCGGTCCGCCGTGGGGACGATGCGGTGGCTTATGGAGGCCGGGTGCTGGATGAGGCTGTCGACGCTGCCGAGGCTCACGGCGGGGGTGATCAGCCGGACCCCGGCGATGACGTCGTGCGGGTCGCCGTGCACCTCGAAGGCGACCATGGCACCGCCGATGCGCGGGTAGTGGACGCGGGCGACGCGCGGATCACCGGCGAGCCGGCGGGCGAGTTCCGCGGCGTTCGAGGAGGCGGCCCGGACCCGGACGGGCAGGGTCGACAGCCCGCGCAGCAGCAGATAGCCGGCCAGCGGATGCAGGACACCACCCGTCGCGAACCGCACCTGGCGCAGCTTGCGGGCGAACTCCTCGTCGCAGGCGACCACTCCGGCCATCACGTCACCGTGACCGCCCAGGTACTTGGTGGCGCTGTGCAGGACCAGCCGCGCGCCGTGTTCGACGGGGCGCTGCAGCACGGGGGTGGCGAAGGTGTTGTCGGCGAGGAGCGGGACGGACCCGCAGGCGTGCGCCACGGCCCGGAGGTCCAGTTCGGCGAGCGTCGGGTTGGCCGGGGACTCGACCATCACGAGCCCCGTGTCGGGCCGCAGCGCGTCGGCGATCCCGGCCGGGTCGACCCAGGTGACCTCGGTGCCGAGCAGCCCGGCGGTCAGGAGGTGGTCGCTGCACCCGTACAGCGGACGGACGGCGACGACGTGGCGCAGGCCCATCGCGTTGCGCACGAGGAGGACGGCGCTCAGCGCGGCCATGCCGCTCGCGAAGGCGACCGCGCTCTCGGTGCCCTCCAGACGCGCGAGGGCGGTCTCGAAGCGGGCGACGGTGGGGTTGCCGAGGCGGGCGTAGACGGGCGGGCCCTCGGGTTCGGCGCCGTCGGCCGCGAAGGCGTCGATGCGGGCGGCCTCGCCGCGGCTGTCGTACGAGGGGTAGGTGGTGGACAGGTCGATCGGTGCCGCGTGCAGCCCGAGAGCGGCCAGGTCCTCCCGGCCGGCGTGCACGGCCTCCGTGGCCAGTGCCCTGGCCGGAGCCGCGGTGACCCGGCCGTTTCCGCCGAGGTCGTCCTGCGCGCCGCGCGCGCCCTGCGTGTCGTACACAACGGAGTCCATGCGGCGAAGCCTGAACACCGGGCGGGGCTTCGGCGCCGCATCCCGTGTTACGTTCGCGCCATGGCCGATTCTGTCGTACTCGATCCGGTGGATCTTCATCTGCTGCGGCTGTTGCAGAACGACGCACGGACGACCTACCGCGATCTCGCGGCCCAGGTCGGCGTCGCGCCGTCGACCTGCCTCGACCGGGTGACCCGGCTGCGCCGGGCGGGAGTGATTCTCGGCCATCAGCTGCGGCTGGACCCGGCGAAGCTCGGGCGGGGTCTGGAGGCGCTGCTGTCCGTACAGGTCCGGCCGCACCGCAGGGAGCTGGTGGGGCCCTTCGTCGACCGGATCCGGCTCCTGCCGGAGTCGCGGACCGTCTTCCACCTGACCGGCCCCGACGACTACCTCGTGCATGTCGCGGTCGCGGACATGGCGGATCTGCAGCGGCTGGTGCTCGACGAGTTCACCTCGCAGCGGGAAGTGGCACGGGTCGAGACCCGGCTGATATTCCAGCAGTGGGACTGCGGCCCCCTGCTGCCGCCCGCCGCGCCGGGCCCGTAGTCTCCGGCCAAATCCGGCTGACGCGGTGAAAAGGGGGGTGGGCGTACTGACGCGGCCCCCGTGCGCGTATGAGGATGTGCGCATGTCAGAGACGAAGAACCCGCTGCCCCGTGAGGTCGCCGACGCGTACGTCGACGAGCTCATCGCCCTCGACCCGGTTCTCGGTACCTACCTCGGTGTGAAGGAGAGCCACGGCAGGCTCCCCGACAACTCGCCCGCCGGCCAGGAGGCCGTCGCCGGACTGGCGCGGGCGACCCTCGCGCGGCTGGACGAGGCGGAGCGCCGACCGGGCGCGGAACGTGACATCGAACGCCGCTGCGCCCGGCTGCTGCGCGAGCGGCTCACCGCCGCGCTCGCGGTCCACGAGGCCGGCGAGGGCCTGCGGACGGTCGGCAACCTGCACACACCGGTGCACTCGGTCCGGCAGGTCTTCACCCTGACGCCGACGGAGACCGACGAGGACTGGGCCACGGTCGCCGAGCGGCTGCGCGCGGTACCGGCCTCGCTCGCCGGGTACCGGGAGTCCCTCGCGCTGGGCCTCGACCGCAAGCTGTACGCGGGGCCGCGTCCGACCGCGACGTTCATCGAACAGCTCACGGAGTGGTCGGACACGGACGGTCGGGGTCTCGGCTGGTTCGAGGACTTCGTCTCGGCCGGCCCCGGCTCCGCGCGCGAGGAGCTGGACGCGGCGGCGCGTACCGCGACGGAGGCGGTGATCGCCCTGCGGGACTGGATGCGTGATGTGTACGCGCCCACGATCGAGGGCGCGCCGGACACCGTGGGCCAGGAGCGGTACGCGCGTCTCGCGCGCTACTTCAACGGTACGGATCTCGACCTCGACGAGGCGTACGCGTACGGCTGGGCCGAGTACCACCGTCTCCTGGCCGAGATGCGGGCCGAGGCCGAGAAGATCCTGCCCGGCGCGGCGACCCCCTGGGTGGTCCTCGCGCACCTCGACGAGCACGGCCGGCACATCGAGGGCGTCGACGAGGTCCAGCAGTGGCTCCAGGGGCTGATGGACGAGGCGATCACGGCCCTGGACGGCACGCACTTCGAACTCGCCGAGCCGGTACGGAGGGTGGAGTCCCGCATCGCGCCGCCCGGCAGTGCGGCGGCCCCCTACTACACGGCCCCGTCGCAGGACTTCTCACGGCCGGGCCGCACCTGGATTCCCACGATGGGCCAGACCCGCTTCCCCGTCTACGACCTCGTCTCGACCTGGTACCACGAGGGGGTGCCCGGCCATCACCTCCAGCTCGCGCAGTGGACGTACGTCGTCGACGACCTGTCCCGCTACCAGGCCACCGTCGGCCAGGTCAGCGCCAACTGCGAGGGCTGGGCGCTGTACGCGGAGCGGCTGATGGACGAGCTCGGTTTCCTCACGGACGCGGAGCAGCGGCTCGGCTACCTGGACGCGCAGATGATGCGCGCCGCCCGGGTCATCGTCGACATCGGCATGCACCTGGAACTGGAGATCCCCGCCGACTCCCCGTTCCACCCGGGCGAGCGGTGGACTCCGGAGCTGGCGCAGGAGTTCTTCGGCGCGCACAGCAGCCGGCCGGCCGACTTCGTGGAGAGCGAGCTGATCCGCTATCTCACGATGCCCGGCCAGGCCATCGGCTACAAGCTGGGCGAGCGCGCCTGGCTGCTCGGCCGCGAGAACGCGAAGAAGCGTCACGGTGCCGCCTTCGACGCCAAGGCCTGGCACATGGCCGCCCTGTCCCAGGGCTCCCTGGGCCTGGACGACCTGGTGGACGAGCTCTCCCGGCTCTGACGGGCCGTGCGCGGCGGCCGGATCCCGGCCGCCGCGCGGGTCACCGGGGCCCCGGCGGCATTCCCCTGCCGGGACGCCACCGAGGCACACGTCGAGGTGCCGGTGCCTCAGGGCGTCAGGGCGTCAGGGCGTCAGGGCGTCAGCCGACGCAGTTGCACGAGTCCGACCCATGTCTCGGGTCCCGGTTCGACGCGGGCCGCGCGGACCCCGTACCGGCCCGGTTCGAGCACCACCCTCAGGTGGTCCGTGCTCTCGGAGGCGGTGCCGGGCCAGGCGGCGTCGAAGAGGACGACGGGGCCGGGCACCGTCCACTCCGTCTCCTGCTGCCAGCGGGCCGCCGACAGCGCCGCCGGGACGACGGCGAGCAGTTCGTCCTCGGAATCGGCGGCGCACCAGCGTACGAAGGCACCGTGCTCGGGGAGGTAGGCGGTCGAGGCGGGGTCGTCGCCGAGGACCAGGGCCCGGGTGTCGCCCACGGGCAGGAGGCCGATGAGCCCGTCGACGTCACAGGCCCGGTCGTAGTCGCAGGACATGTCGTCGCCGTCGGCCCCCGACCAGAACGGGAGCACCGTCTCCGGAATCGCTATGAGCGGTCCGCCGCCCGACTCCACCCACTGGACCGCACCGGGGTCCGCGTATCTTGGCATGCGCAGAAGCTACACGGCACGCGTCCGCCACCGTAGGGCGGACGGATCCGGGAAACGGATTCCGGACACCTGCGGGAACGCGGGGGACCGGCCCGGTCCCCCTCCGCCCGGACCGAGGCCGTCGGCCCGGTCCCCCTCCCGGGGTCAGCAGCCGCAGTCCTCCGCGTCGACGGGCGCCGTCAACGGGTCCTCGGCGCGGCGCTCGAGGCCCTGCCAGGTCTCGAACTCGAAGCCCTCGCGCGCCCAGTACTCGAAGCCGCCGAGCATCTCCTTCACGTGGAAGCCGAGTTCGGCGAGGGCGAGGGCCGCGCGGGTCGCGCCGTTGCACCCGGGTCCCCAGCAGTAGGTGACGACCGGAACCGACTTGTCCAGAAGCCGCTCGGCCTGCTCGGGGATGAGCGCGGTGGGCAGGTGGACGGCGCCGGGGACGTGGCCCTGGTCCCACGACGCGGTGGAGCGGGAGTCGAGGACGACGAACCCGGGGTCGCCGCCGGCCGCGAGGGCGGCCGCCACGTCGGACACGTCCGCGTGGAACGCGAGGCTCGCACCGAAGTAGGCGGCGGCCGCGGCCGGGGAGGCCGGCGGCACCCGCAGGACGGCGTTCGTCGTCGGCGTGGAACCGGTCACCGTGGCGTTCGTGGTGCCCTCGGCAGTCGCAGTCATGATCGGCCTTTCTCGGTCCGTGGCCCCGCCGGACGGATGCCGTCCTCGCCATCCAGGTGCTTCCTGCGCACCGTGTCCCGCGGGACCTCCCGACCAGAAATCTACGGGGGCCGGCCCGCGTCCTGAAGTGGTGATCCCCGGCAGTGCAGTTGATCGGCCGGGGATTCCCCTGGTATTCATCGCGGATGACCGCGTATTCCCCGGACGCCACCGACTGGCGCATCCTCGACGTCCTCCAGCGCGAGGGCCGGGCCGGCTTCGCCGAGCTGGCCCGGGCCGTCTCCATGTCCGCGAGCGCGGTCACCGAGCGGGTGCGCCGCCTGGAGGCGGCGGGGGTCATCCAGGGGTACACGGCCGTGGTCGACCCCGAGAGCCTGGGTCTGCCGATCCTGGCGTTCGTCCGGCTCAGGTATCCCAACGGCAACTACAAGCCGTTCCACGACCTCGTCGAGGTCACGCCCGAGATCCTGGAGGCACACCACGTCACGGGCGACGACTGCTTCGTCATCAAGGTCGCGGCCCGGTCGATGGGGCATCTGGAGACGGTGTCGGGCAAGATCGGCACGCTCGGTTCGGTGACGACGAGCGTCGTCTACTCCTCGCCCCTGCCGCGCCGGCCACTGGGCCGCTGAGACCGTCCGGACGGCGGGCCGCCCGGACCGCCGGGCGCCCCGCCGCCGGCGACGGTCAGGCGCCGCGCTGCCGTACGACCGATCCCGTTCTCCCCTTCACGACCTCCAGCTGGGCGTGGATGCGGCGGCGCAGGTCCCCGACGTGGCTGACGATGCCGACGCTGCGGTCGCGTTCGCGCAGCGAGTCGAGCACGTCCAGCACCTCGTCGAGGGTCTGGTCGTCGAGGCTTCCGAAGCCCTCGTCGATGAAGAGCGTGTCCAGCCGCACCCCGCCCGCCTCGTCGGTGACCACGTCGGCGAGACCGAGGGCGAGGGCGAGGGAGGCGAAGAAGGTCTCACCGCCGGACAGCGTCGCCGTGTCGCGCTCCCGTCCGGTCCAGGCGTCCACGACGTGCAGTCCGAGCCCGCTGCGTCCGCGGCCGGCCCGGTCGTCCGAGTGCACCAGGGTGTAGCGCCCCGAGGACATCCGCTGGAGGCGGACCGTCGCGGCGGCGGCGACCTGCTCCAGACGGGCGGCGAGGACGTACGCCTCGAGGCGCATCCTGCGTTCGTTGTCCGCCGAGGTGCCGGCCGCCAGACCGGCGAGGCGGGCGACGCGCTCGTACTCCTCGCGCAGCGGGGCGAGCCGGCGGGCCCCCGCGCTCGCGCGGGTGGAGAGCGCGTCCAGTTCGGCGCAGCGCCGTGCCGCCGCGTCCTGCGCCGACGCGGTCTCCCGCAGCCGCCGGGCGGCCGACTCCGCGGCCAGCTCGGTGGCCCGCAGGTCGACGGCGGGCCGTCGCGCCGCGGCCGCGGTGTCCGCCTCGGCGAGCACGGCGCGCACCGAGGACTCCTCCGACTGCCAGGCGTCGAGCCTCCGTTGGAGATCACGGTGGGCCACGTCGTCGAGGATCGCGGCGGCCGCGGCCTCGGGGGTCTCGAAACCGGCGCGGAAGGCCGCGTCGGCGAGACGCGCGTCGGCGTCCTTGAGGCGCCGGGCGACGTCCTCCGCCGCCCGGGCGCCGTCCGCGGCCTCGGTGAGCAGCGCGACCTGCCGCTCCAGCTGCGTGGCCCGCTCGGTCACACTCCCCGCGGCACCCCGCGCCTGCTCCAACTCCCCTTCCAGCGAAGCCTTCTCGCGGTCGAGGGAATCCCGGTGCGAGGCCCGTGCGGCGACGCGCCGGGCGGCCTCCTGCCGGGCGGTCAGCCGCCGCTCGTGTTCCCGCTCGGCCTGCTCGCGGGCCTCGCGCGCGGCGTGCAGCCCGGAGGCGACGGTTCGGGCCTCCGTGTGCAGCCGCTCCAACTCCTCCGCCCGTTCCGCGAGTTGCGGGGTCGGGGTGTCGCCCGACTCGGCGGTCGCGGCGGCCAGCGCCTCGCGGACGACGCCGAGCCGGCGCTCGGCCTCGGCGCGCCCCTCGTCGGCGCTCCGGTGGGCGGCGAGGGCCCGCTCCTCCGTCTCGCGGTCGACGTGACCGGCGACCTTCCGGGCGGGCGCCGGGTGTTCGGTGGCACCGCACACGGCGCAGGACTCGCCGTCCACCAGGCCGGCGGCGAGTTCGGCGGCGATGCCCTGGAGACGCTGCTCCTTGAGGTCGAGCCAGTGGGCGTGCGCCTGCGTGGCCCGCTCGCGGGCGGCCAGGCTCCGGGCGTGGGCGGTCTCGGTGTCCCGGGCCAGCTCGTCGCGCAGCCGGGCGGCGGCGAGCCGCTTGACGGCCGGTTCGCGCAGGAGGGCGAGCTGCTCGGCGCGCGCCACGGCCTCCTGCGCGGTGTCGACCCGTGCCTCGACGGCCGCGCGGGTCTCCTCCCAGTCGGCGAGCCAGCTCTCGGCGTCCTGGAGGACGTCGTCGTCGGCGCGCTCCTGGCGGTCCAGGGAGGCGCGTTCCGCGTCGAGTTCGCCGAGGCGGCGTTCGGCACGGCGGGCCGACTCGAGGCCGCCCAGCTCCTCGGCGGCCTTGCGCGCGGCGGCCGCGAGACCGGGCGCTCCGGCACCGGCGAAGGTCTCGGGGAGAGCGGCCCGCGCACGGGTCTCCTCGGCGGCCACGCGCCGGTGCTCCGCTTCGGCGGCGTCGCGCAGTTCGAGCGCGGGCGCCACGGCCTCGGCCTTGCGCGCCCGTTCCATGCGCGTCCGGGCTTCGTGGTGGGCGTCGGCACGCTGTTCCAGGCGTGCGGCCCGCTCCTGCGCCTCGGTGAACCGGCGCTGCAGCCGGTCCACTTCGCGTACGTCGTCGAGCTCCCGGTCGGCGGCGGCCTGCGCCGATTCCGCGGCCCCGCGGGCGCACCGGGCGACGGCCAGCGCCTCGCGGGCCGTGCCGCGGGCCACCGCGGCCCAGCCGAGCACCGACTCGGCGAGGCCCGGATCGCCGGGCGCGAGGTCGGGCAGCGGCTCCTCGGCGAGGCGCCCTGCCGCCTGCTGCATCCGGTGCGCGTCGGCCAGCAACGCGGTGTCGGCGGACCGCACTTCGGCCTCGGCGGCGCGGCGGCGCTCGGCGAGGCGCTTCTCGACCTCGCCGAAGCGGTGGGTGTCGAAGAGTCTGCCGAGCAGTTTCCCGCGGGCCTCGGCGTCGGCCCGCAGGAAGCGCGCGAAGTCGCCCTGGGGCAGCAGCACGACCTGGCAGAACTGCTCGCGGCTCATGCCGAGGAGCTGGGTGATCTCCTCGCCGATCTCCTGGTGGGAGCGGCTGAGGTCCTTCCAGGAGCCGGCCGTGGAGTCGTACTCGCGCAGCCAGCTCTGGGCCTTCTCGGTCGTCATGCCCTTGCCACGCAGCTTGGGGCGCTCCCAGGGCGGCTGCCGGGTGACCTCCAGCCTGCGTCCGGCGACGCTGAGTTCGAGGCGGATCTCGGTGCGGTCGCCGGGCGCCGCGTGGTCGCTGCGCAGACCGAGGCCCTGACCGCTCTGCCGGGCTCCGGGAACCGCTCCGTACAGCGCGTAGCAGACGGCGTCGAGGACGGAGGTCTTGCCCGCTCCGGTCGGTCCGTGGAGCAGGAAGAGCCCGGCGGCGGACAGCTCGTCGAAGTCGACCCGCTGGGCACCGCCGAACGGGCCGAAGGCGGTGATGTCCAGGCGGTGCAGCCTCATCGGTTTCCCTCGGTCTCCGGGCGGGTGGCCCCGTGGGTGTGCGGCGGACGTGGGGTCACCGGGCGGTCTCCCGCGCGGTCTCGTCGGCCCGGACGGCGTCGAAGGCGTCCCGGAGGACGGCTCGTTCCAGGTCGTCGGGACCCACGCCGCGCACGTGGGCGACGAAGTCCTCGGCGATCTGCTCCTCGCTGCGGCCCGCGATCCGGCGGGCGTACGAGACGCCCGGGGCCTGCGGGGAGCGTTCGGGGTCGAAGACGAGGCTGAGCGCGTGCGGGAAGCGCTCGGCCAGCCGTGCCATGGGGTCGGCGGGCCGCACCGGGTCGGTGAGGGTCGCCTCGACCCAGGCGTCCGTGTGACGCTCCAGGGCCGGATCGGCGAGCAGGTCCTCCAGGCGTCCGCGGAGGCGGGCGAGCGGGCGGGGCACCGGGCAGTCGATCCGCTCCGCGGCCAGGGAGCCGTCGGGGCCGAGGTCCACGAGCCACATGCTCTTGCGGTGGTCGGCCTCCGAGAACGAGTACGGCAGCGGGGAACCCGAGTAGCGCACGCGCTCGGTGATGGTCTGGCTGCCGTGCAGATGGCCGAGCGCGGTGTAGTCGACCCCGTCGAAGACCCCGGCGGGCACGGAGGCGACGCCGCCGACGGTGATGTCCCGCTCGCTGTCGCTGACCTCGCCGCCGGTGACGAAGGCGTGGGCGAGGACGACGGAGCGGGTGCCGGGCGGACGGGTGGCGAGGTCGGCGCGCACGCGGTCCATGGCGGCGGCCAGCACGGTCTCGTGGCCCGCCCTCTCCACCCCGAACTCGTCCTTCACCAGGGCGGGTTCGAGGTAGGGCAGGCCGTAGAAGGCGACGTCGCCGTGGGGGCCGGCCAGCACCACCGGCGTGCCGCACCCGGCGGGGTCGGTGCGCAGGTGGACGCCCGCGCGCCCGATGAGTCCGGCGCCGACGCCGAGCCGGCGCGCCGAGTCGTGGTTCCCGGAGATCATCACGGTGGGCACGCCGAGGTCGGCCAGGCGGTGCAGGGCGTCGTCGAAGAGCCGGACCGCGGCCAGCGGCGGCACGGCACGGTCGTACACGTCTCCCGAGACGACCACCGCGTCGACCTCGCGCTCGCGCGCGGTCGTGACGAGATGGCCGATGAATCGCGACTGGGCGTCGAGCATGTTCACGCGGTGGAACGCCCGGCCCAGATGCCAGTCGGAAGTGTGCAGGAGCCTCATGATCCCCGAAGAGTAACGGCCGGGTCTGACATCACGGGCGGTTACTCCCGTATCGGCCCACTGTGACATTCGCCGAATTCGCCGGTCGATCCCGGATCGTCCGGATCGTCACGCGTCCCCGTAGGCCTCCCCGCCCAGTTCGAAACCGGCCGTTCCCGCGGTCACGTCGGCCAGCCAGGCCCGGAAGGACTCCACATCGGCGTCCGGCAGTCCGATCTCGATGGTGACGGCCTCGCCGTAACGCACGTCACGCACCTCCCGGCCGGTGGACCGCAGGTCGTTCTGCACCTTGCCGGCCCGCTGGTGGTCGACGGTCACCGTGGCCAGCCGGAACCGGCGGCGGGTGATCGTGCCCAGCGCGTCCAGCGCCTCGCCCACCGAGCCGCCGTACGCCCTGATCAGTCCGCCGGCGCCCAGCTTGACCCCGCCGTAGTAGCGGGTGACGACGGCGACGACGTACCGCATGTCGCGGCGCAGCAGCATCTGGAGCATGGGGACGCCCGCGGTGCCGCCCGGTTCGCCGTCGTCGCTCGCCTTCTGCACGGCGCCGTCGGCCCCGATGACGTACGCGAAGCAGTTGTGGGTGGCGTCCGCGTGCTCCTTCCGCACCGCGGCGACGAAGTCCTGGGCCTCCCGCTCGGTGGCGGCCGGGGCGAGGGCGCACAGGAATCGGGAGCGGTTGATCTCGGTCTCGTGCACGCCCGCGCGGGCCACTGTGCGGTACTCGTCCTGCATCACGCCAGCGTATGCGCTGCGCGCGGGCACCACCGACGCGCGCGGGCGCTCCCGCGCGGGACGGCGGGCACGTGCCGCACGCGCGCCCGGCGACCCGGACGGCACGCTCACTCACCGCACCCGCCCACACACTCCTGCGCAGGGCCGACGGGCCGGGACCGGTACCGGCGTACGAGGGTGGCGCGCGCCCCCGTGCTCACGCGCCGCTCCCGGACACGGCCGACGGGACGGGGCCGGAACGGCGTCCGGGCCCCGCGGACGCGCCACCCGGCCGCGCTCCGGCCGCGTTTCACTCCCTCTTGCCCCTCGGCACGACGACGTCCGTCAACAGCGCTTCGCCGGGGCCGAGTTCGTGCCAGGAACTGCCGTGCCACACCAGGACCGCGACGGCCGAGGTCGGGAACTTCGTCCGGACCTGGTCCAGCGTGCCGTCGAAACCGTCCCCGGCCAGTTCGAGGACCAGTTCCTCCAGCCCCGGGTTGTGTCCGACCACCAGCAAGGTCCTCACGCGCTCCGGGACTTCGCCGATCGCCTCCAGCAGCTCCGGCGCGTCCGCCGCGTACAGCCGTCCGTCGAGCAGCAGGGGCGGCGGAGTGCCCCACTCGCGTGCCGCCAGTTCCCAGGTCTCCCGGGCGCGTACGGCGGTCGAGCACAGCGCGAGGTCGGGCAGCAGGTCGGCCTCCGCCAGGGCGCGTCCGGCGGCGGGGGCGTCACGACGGCCGCGCAGCGCGAGCGGCCGCTCGTGGTCGGGAACCCCGTCGGGCCAGGCGGACTTGGCGTGCCGGAGGACGACCAGTCTCCGCCTCGGCCCGCCGACGGCGCGCGCGGTCACAGCGACGCCCCGATCTCGCGGGTGAGTTCGAGGCCGAGCAGCCGGTCGGCGTGGGCGTACGTCTCGAAGCGGGCGCCCTCCGGGATGCCGGAGGTCTCCACCGACCGCAGGACGTCCAGCACGGCGAGCACGTCCAGGTCGTCCTCCCAGGCGGCGCGCAACCGCAGGCGCACGTCCTCGGGAATCGGCTTGGAGGGCCGCGTCGCCCATCCCGCGACGGCGGCGCGCCAGCGGGTGAGCGTGCCCTCCGCCTCCGCGAGCGCCCCGGCGTCGAGGCTCAGCGGCAGATCCCGTCGCCGCGCGAGCAGCGCCAGCCGCAGCACGGTCGGATCCCCGGGATCGGGGGCGGGACCGCCACCGGTGTCGACCGCCGCCACCTCGACGCGCGGCCCCCGCGTCGCCCCGGCCCCCTGGACCACGACGTCGACGGTCCGTCTCGCCGCCGGCCCCTGTCCGGTGTCCGGGTGGTCCTCGAACGGCCGGATCCCGAGTCCGGCGGCGCGCGCCCGGAGTCCCGCAGCGCCCCACGAGGGGTCCTGGCCACCGGGGTCCGCGCCGTCCCGGCCCTCCACCGGGTCCGGCGCCGAAGTCAGCGTCGCCCAGACGGGGTTGCCGCCGATCTCCAGGGCCCGCACCAGGACGTCGGCGACCAGGAGCACGCGCAGGCCCGTGATGTCGGACCCGGGCGGGTGTGCGTGGACGCGGACCAGACCGCGGTCGGCGAGGGCTGTGTCGACGGGTTCGCCCGTGCGGGCGTCGAGGATACGGAGCACGGGGTGAGCCTAGGCGGACGTACGGGCGGGCCCGGGGAGGTGGGGGCCGTTCCGGACACGCGCCCGCGTCCGGCGCTCCGGCCACCGCCGGACGCGGGCCCCGGTGGCCGGGGACGGGACGGTGACGACCGTGAACAGCGCTTTTCTTACGGCCCGTTCGGGTTCGGCGTGCGGGGCCGTGCGCAGGTCACGCGGACCCGGGCGCGGCCTTGACGATCCGCTTCCGCCGACGAAAAGGTCACCGACCGGTCGGTCCGAAGGAGTGGATCGTGGACGGGCTGAGCGTCCCCACCGCCGCCAGCGTGTTCGACGCCCTCGCGTCGGGTCCGCCCGGGGGCCGCCCGGTACTGCTGCTGCACGGTTTCCCCCGCAGACGGGACTGGCGTGGCGGCGGCAGATCGCGGCGCCGGCCGCCGAGGGCCACCGCGTCGTGGCGCCCGGCCGGCGCGGCTACTCCCCGGGCGTCCGCCCGGGGCGGGCCGAGGACTACCGGACCGCTCTCCTGGTCGCGGACGTCGTCGCGACCACCGAGGAGCTGGGGTGGCCGGTGTTCGACCTGGTCGGTCACGACCGGGGCGGCGCGGTGGCGTGGTGGACGCCTCCGGCCGTCCCGGCCGCGTACGCACCCTGACGGTCGTCTCCACCCCGCACCCCGGCGCTCTCGCCGAGGCCCCGCGCTCCGACGACGACCAGCGCGCACGGTCCCAGTACATGATCGACTGGCGCGAGACGCCCGCGACCGAGGAGCGCATGCCGGCCGACGGCGCCTCGCTGCTCCGCGCGCTCCACGCGGGGAGGGTCCCGTCGGCCAGTTCCGACGCCCACGTCCGGCACCTGACCCGGCCGGGCGCCTCACCGAGGCCCTGAACCGGTACCGGTCCGGCCGCCCCGACGGTGAGATCGGCACCGTCGAGGTGCCCGCGCTGTACGTATGGGGCACGGAGGACACCGCGTTCGGCCCGGGGCCCGCGCGGGAGACCGGACGCCGGGTCGACGGGCCGTACCGGTTCGAGGTCCTGCCGGGCCTCGGCCACTGGATCCCGGAAGTGGCACCCGGGACACTGAACCGTCTGCTTCTCGACCATCTGCGGACGCACGGCGGGCGGAATCTTCGCGCCCCGCTCACCGTTGAGGAGAACGGCGGACACTGACCGATTCACCTGGAGGCCGAGCGTGTACGGGGACTCAGAGACGATCCGCAGGATCCTGACCGAACGGGGCGACACCTGGGCGATCGTCGGGCTCTCGACGAACCGGCACCGCCCGGCCCACGGCATCGCCCACCTCCTCCAGCGCCACGGCAAGCGGATCGTGCCGGTGCACCCGAAGGCCGAGACCGTCCACGGGCAGAAGGGGTACGCCTCGCTCGCGGACATCCCCTTCGAGGTCGACGTCGTCGACGTCTTCGTGAACAGCCACCTCGCGGGGCCGGTCGCGGACGAGGCCGTCGCCATCGGCGCCAAGGCGGTCTGGTTCCAGCTCGACGTGATCGACGAGGCCGCGTACGAGCGGACGCGCGCCGCCGGGCTCGACATGGTGATGGACGTCTGCCCGGCCATCGAGATCCCCCGACTGGGCTGAGACCAGGGCGTGCCCGTGAAGTCCCGCCTGCCCGGCGGGCGGACGACGCGACTTCGCGGACCAGGGCCTGCCGGACCCGCAGGTCGGGCCCTGCGGGGGCCCGGGCAAAGTCCGTTGACACGATGCGGCCCGCCCCGGTTTCCTGCTCCGATGCCCATCCTTCGTATCGAAGCACCGGACGACGAGAGCCGCCTCGCGGACTGGCAGCACGTCCACAACGTGATCGTCCCGCCCGCCGCGATGTCGCTCGACGAGGTGCGCGAGCGCGTCCGGCGATACCGCCTGGAGGTCGCCTACCTCGGCGACGTCCTCGTGGGCTGCACGACCGTGCGTCCGCCCGCCGGCGACGACGCGACGGCGACCGTGATCGCGCGCGTGCTGGCCGAGCACCGGGGGCGGGGTTTCGGCGAGGAGCTGTACACGCGCGGCCTGGAGCAGGCCCGCTCGATGGGGGCCCGGGCGATCGAGACCGTGGTCCTCGCGGCCAACGAGGACGGACTGCGCTTCGCCCGGCGGCACGGTTTCACGGAGACCGAGCGCTACGTCCTCCCCGGTGAGACCGCGGAATGGGTCGACCTGAGACGGGACTGAGCACCTACGGGACACCGGCCGACAGCCCGTCAGAGCACTTGCGCCACGCGGACCGCGGTGGCGCGGGCGTGCGCGCACCTCGACTCCGGCTCGCGTCGCCTCCGCCTCCGGTTCTCCCTCCGTACTCCTCCGGCCGCTTCCATCGGGGGACGGACCGCACCACGTTCCCGGTGACCGTCGTCATCCTCCCGGCCCCGGCTCCGGACCACCGGGACGATCTCCGGCACGGCCGCCGACCGCACGCCGAAACGGCGGGAACCGGGTGATCGGCGGACAATCGGAGCACGGGCGGAGGAGGGCCGGATGAGGGAACTGCTGGCAGGGATGAGGGTGGACTACACCGACCACGACGACCCCGTACTGATCCGGCCGGACGGCAGCCCGGTGGACACCTGGCGGGAGAACTACCCGTACGAGCGGCGCATGGAGCGCAGGGAGTACGAGTGGCACAAGCGGCTCCAGCAGATCGAGCTCCTGAAGCTGCAGAGCTGGATCAAGGCGACCGGCCGGCGGCTCGTCATCGTCTTCGAGGGGCGCGACGCGGCGGGCAAGGGCGGCACGATCAAGCGGTTCACCGAGCACCTCAACCCGCGCGGGGCCCGTGTGGTGGCGCTGGAGAAGCCGAACGAGCGGGAGCGCCGGCAGTGGTACTTCCAGCGGTACGTGGAGCACCTGCCGACCGCGGGCGAGATCGTGATGTTCGACCGGTCCTGGTACAACCGGGCGGGCGTGGAGCGGGTGATGGGCTTCTGCACCGACGACGAGTACCGGCGCTTCATGCGGCAGGCGCCCGCCTTCGAGCGGATGCTCGTCGACGACGGCGTGGACCTGGTCAAGTTCTGGTTCTCGGTCTCGCAGAGCGAGCAGCGCACCCGCTTCACGATCCGCCAGGTCGACCCGGTGCGGCAGTGGAAACTGAGCCCCATGGACCTGGCCTCGCTGGACCGCTGGGACGACTACACGGCGGCCAAGGTCGCGATGTTCCGTGAGACGGACACCGCGCAGGCGCCCTGGACCGTGGTCAAGAGCAACGACAAGAAGCGGGCCCGCGTCGAGGCCATGCGCAGCGTCCTGGCCCGCTTCGCCTACGCCGACAAGGACGAGGAGGTCGTCGGCAGCCCCGACCCGAGCATCGTGGGCGCGGCCGCGAACCTGCTGGAGGAGGGCGAGGACGACACCGCGCCCGGAGGCGGCCACACCGCCGGGAGCCGCGGCACGCCGACGTGGGACGGCACGCTCACGCGCTGACCCCGTCGCCCGGCACGGGCTCGGACGCGCACCCGGCTCCGGGGCACGAAAGGGAACGCACGTGAACGACCACCGGCACGAGCACGAGCACGGCCACCCGCGTACGGACGGGAACGGGCACGCCCACGGCGACGGGGACGGTCCCGGCCCGGACCACGCCGACCACCGTTCCCCCGGTCGGCCGCACCCTCGCGTCCGAAGACGTCCGGGGGGCCACGATCACCCGCACGGCCGCCGGAGCCGGCTGCGCCACCTCCTCACCCCGCACTCCCACGAGACGGCCGACAAGCTCGACTCCGCGCTGGAGGCGTCGGCCCGGGGCATGCGGGCGCTGTGGGTCTCGCTGGCCGTCCTCGGCACGACCGCCCTGGCGCAGGCGGCCGTCGTCGCGCTGTCGGCATCGGTCGCGCTGCTCGGCGACACCGTGCACAACGCGGCCGACGCGCTGACCGCCCTGCCGCTCGCGGTCGCCTTCACCCTGGGCCGCCGGGCGGCGACACGGCGTTTCACCTACGGCTACGGCAGGGCGGAGGACCTGGCGGGCATCGTGATCGTGCTGACGATCGCGGCCTCCGCCGCCTTCACGGCCTGGGCGGCGGTCGGCCGGCTGCTCGACCCTCAGCCCGTGCGGCACGTCCCGGCGGTCGCGCTGGCGGCGCTCATCGGCTTCGCGGGAAACGAGTGGGTCGCCCGTTACCGGGTCCGCGTCGGGCGGGAGATCGGCTCGGCCGCCCTGGTCGCGGACGGTCTCCACGCCCGTACCGACGGATTCACCTCGCTCGCCGTGCTGGCGGGCGCGGGCGGCGCGGCCCTCGGGTGGCGGCTCGCCGACCCGCTGGTGGGGCTGGCGATCACCGCCGCGATCCTGCTGGTGCTGCGCGATGCCGCCGGGGAGGTCTTCCGGCGCGTGCTGGACGCCGTGGAGCCGGAGCTGGTGGACCGCGCCGAGCAGGCGCTGCGGCAGGTCGAGGGTGTGCGCGACGTGGGTGAACTGCGGCTGCGCTGGATCGGGCACAGGCTGCGCGCCGAGGTGGCGGTCGTGGTGGACGGCGAGGCGACCGTGCGTCACGCCCACGACATCGCCGTGAACGCCGAACACGCCCTGCTGCACGCCGTCCCGAGGCTGACCGCCGCCCTGGTCCACGCCGATCCGGCCCCGGCGCCCGGCGAGCCGGATCCGCACCGGACGCTGGCGCACCACGCCACCGCGTGACCGGACGGCGACGCCCGGCGGGGTCCCGTGCGGGCCGGGACCGCCCCGCCGGCGGACGGAACCCGCCGCCGACGGCCCGTCGGCGCCGACCGCCGGTGAGGAGAAGGCCCCACGGGCGAAGGCGCGTCAGCCGGTGACGCCCAGGCCCTCCAGCACCACCGCGTTCGGCAGTTCCGCGAACGCCTCGCCCGGCACCAGGAGTTTGCCGCGCCGACGGCCACTGCCCACGAGCACGTACGGCAGCTCGACGACGGCCGAGTCGACCAACAGCGGCCAGTCGCCCGGCAGTCCGAGGGGGGTGATGCCGCCGTACTCCATGCCGGTCTCGCCGGTCGCGACGTCCATCGGGGCGAACGACGCCTTCCGGGCGCCCAGTTGACGCCGTACGACGCCGTTGACGTCGGCGCGGGTCGCGGACAGGACGACACACGCGGCGAGCGTGGTCTCGCCGCCCCGCCTGCCCGCGACGACCACGCAGTTGGCGGACGTGTCGAGCAGTTCCTCGCCGTAGTGCTCGACGAAGACGGCGGTGTCGGCCCACTCGGGGTTCGTCTCGACGTAGACGATCCGCTCGGCGGGGGTGCCGCCGCGCCACCCGCGCACCGCGTCGGCGACGGGGCCGACGAGTTCGTCGAGGCGGTCGGGGGCCGGGAAGGCGTGGTCGAAGTGTCCGACGGGTGCGCGCATGACGGCACGCTAACAGTCCCGCCGACGCCCGGCGGGCCTCAGTGCGCGAGCGGGACCGACACGGCCATGACCATCTCGACCGGGACCCCGCCCTTGTTGACGTACGTGTGGGAGGTGTCGGCCTCGAACGACGCGCTCGCCCCCTCGGGGACCAGGTGCTCGACCCCGTCGACGGTGAGGGTCAGTTCGCCCGAGAGGACGTGCACGAGTTCGACGGTGCCGGCGGGGTGCGGGTCGGAGGGGCTGCCCTCGCCCGGCATGAGCCGCCAGTCCCACATCTCCAGCGGGCCGGGCGCCTCGGCGCCGGCCAGCAGCCGGTTGTAGCTGCCCGCGTCGGTGTGCCACAGCCGTACGGCCTGGTCGGCGGGGACGACCCGGACCCTGGGCCCCTGCTCGTAGTCGAGCAGGGTGGTGATGCTGACGCCGAGCGCGTCACCGATCTTGACGACGGTCCCCAGGCTGGGATTGGTCCTGGCCTGCTCGATCTGGATGAGCATGCCGCGGCTGACTCCGGCGCGGGCGGCGAGCGCCTCCAGGGTGAAGCCGCGCTCGGTGCGCCAGCGCTTCACGTTGCGCGCCAGGGATTGAGTCAGCAGCTCGAGATCCGACACGTTCCGTCCAATATTTTGAATGACAGAGTTCAATCGGGTGAACTATCGTGTGGTGCACCTGATCGTTCACCGAACTGTACTGCGAGGCTCCCGTGACAGCACTCTTCGCCCTGGCCACCAGCCTCCTGTGGGGCCTGGCCGACTTCGGCGGAGGTCTGCTGACCCGGCGCACGCCCGCCCTCACGGTGGTCGTCGCCTCCCAGTCGATCGCCGCGGCGGTCCTCGGCGCGATCGTGCTGGCCACCGGCGCCTGGAGCGCGGCGGGACCGGAGCTGTGGTTCGCGGTCGCCGCCGGCCTGGTGGGCCCGGTCGCGCTGCTCTCCTTCTACAAGGCGCTCGCGCTCGGGCCGATGGGCGTGGTCTCGCCGCTCGGCTCGCTGGCCGTGGCCGTCCCCATCGGCGTCGGTCTGTTCCTCGGGGAGCGTCCGGGATCCGTGCAGATCGCGGGCATCGCGGTCGCCGTGGCGGGCGTCGTCCTCGCGGGCGGGCCCCAGTTCCGGGGAGCGCCCGTGCAGCGGCAGGCGATCCTCCTGACCCTGATCGCGGCCGCCGGTTTCGGCACGGTGTTCGTGCTGATCGCGGAGGCGTCGTCGTCGGTCACGGGGCTCTTCCTGGCGCTGTTCGTGCAGCGCGTGACCAATGTCGTCACCGGCGGCGCGGCCCTGGCCGTCTCCGTCCGGCGCGGCGCCCGGGCCCTTCCCGGGGGCGGCTTCCCCTGGGCCTGTCTGCCCGCGCTCGCCTTCGTGGGCCTGGCCGACGTCGCGGCCAACGGCACGTACTCGATCGCCGCGCAGCACGGCCCGGTCACCGTCGCCGCCGTCCTCGCCTCGCTCTACCCGGTGGTCACGGCCCTGGCCGCGCGCGGCGTCCTCAGGGAACGGCTGCGCGGGGTGCAGGCCACCGGGGCGGCACTGGCGCTGGTCGGCACGGTGCTGCTGGCGACCGGCTGAGCGCCGGATCCCGCCGCCGGGACCGCGCTCCGGCCGTGACGCCCGGGTCAGGACTCGGCGCGGACGTCCCCGGACTGCGCGTGCACGTCCTCGGCCGCGTCGCGCGGGTCGAGGTCCAGCTCCGCGAGCCGTGCGACGGTCTCCTCGTCCAGTTCCGCGAGCGCGTGCAGCTGCTCGGAGGTCACCCCGTCGGGAATCGGCACCGGCGGCGGTGTGCGCAGCGGCGGCTGCCATCCGGACACCGGGTCCCAGCGGCGGACGACCTTCGCGGGGGCCCCGGCGACGACGGAGTGGTCCGGCACCGTTCCCCGGACCACCGCGCCCGCGGCGACCACGACGTTCCGGCCGATCCGCGCGCCGGGAAGGATCACGGCGTTGGTCCCGATCCAGCAGCCGGGCCCGATCTCCACGGGCTCCATCCGCGGCCACTGCTTGCCGATGGGCTCGTGCGGATCGTCGTACGAGTGGTTCGTGGACGTGACGTACACGTACGGCCCGAAGTAGCAGTCGTTGCCGATCGTGACCGTCGTGTCGGCGATGACGTGGCTGCCGCGGCCGAGCACCACGCCGTCGCCGATGCGCAGGATCGGGTCGGGACCGAGGTCCAGGTCGGGCATCAGGCCCGCGGTCAGCGTGACCTGCTCGGCGATGATGCAGTACGAGCCGAGGTGGATCCAGGGCTCGCCGAAGACCGTGCCCAGCGGGAAGGCCAGTCTGGTGTTCTCCCCCATGGCGCCGAAGCGGAAGCGGCCGGGCCGCTCGGCCGAGACGGTGCCCGCGCGCCGCATCCAGGCCCAGACCGCGTGGACGGCGCGCTGCGCGAGGCGTCGCCGCCATGATGAGAACGTGTTCTTGCTCCTGAGCACCCGCTCACGGTACTCAGCGCGGACCGCGCCGACCCGGCCGGACGCCTGTGATCTTCGCCCCACCGGAGGTGTGCGGGGGTGATGGCATACGGTGCCGGTGTACTCAGAGGGCCGGACCACGAGACGACGAGACGGTGACACGGTGACGACGCATCAGGCGCTGATCAAGGGGATCGGCGGCAAGGATCCGCAGGTGGACCCGGAGGCGTTCGTCTCCCCGACCTCCGTGGTCATCGGGGACGTCACGCTGGGGGCGGGGGCGAGCGTCTGGTACGGCGCGGTGCTGCGCGCCGACTGCGGCCCCATCGTCATCGGCGCCGGCAGCAACGTGCAGGACAACTGCAGTCTGCACGTGGACCCCGGTTTCCCCATCACGGTCGGTGAGCGGGTCTCGGTCGGCCACAACGCCGTGCTGCACGGCGCCACCGTGGAGGACGACTGTCTGATCGGCATGGGGGCCACCGTGCTCAACGGCGCCGTGATCGGGGCCGGCTCGCTGGTGGCCGCGCAGGCGCTGGTACCGCAGGGGATGCGGGTCCCGCCGGGCTCGCTCGTCGCGGGTGTCCCCGCGAAGGTCAAGCGTCCGCTGACCGACGAGGAACGCGAGGGTCTCTCGCTCAACGGCGTCTTCTACGTGGAGCTGGCCAAGGCGCACCGCGGGATCCACGAGTAGACCCGCGCCCCGGTCGGCCACGCCCCGCGGCCCCGGGCTGCCTTGCCCCGCGGCTCCGGACGGCCGGACCGCGGGGCCCTGCGGCAGGCCGCGCTACTCGGCGACGGGGACGGGCTCCGCCTCCGTCGTGACGTGCTCCGCCGCGGCCTTCTTGGCCTTGCGGCGGACGATCAGCATCGAGGCGAGACCGACGAGCACCGCGGCGACCAGGCCGAGGTACGAGAAGCGCTTCAGCCAGGACTCGGCGACGACACCCACGTAGTAGATGACGGCGGTGGTGCCGCCGGCCCAGAGGATGCCGCCGAGGACGTTGGCGATCAGGAACTTCCAGTACGGCATCCGCAGCACACCGGCGAGCGGGCCCGCGAAGATGCGCAGCAGGGCGACGAAGCGGCCGAAGAAGACGGCCCACATGCCCCACTTCTGGAAGGAACGCTCGGCCGTGGCGATATGGGCCTCACCGAAGTGCCTGGGGAACTTCGCGCCGAGCCAGGCGAGCAGCGGGCGTCCGCCCTTGCGGCCGATGGCGTAGCCGATGGAGTCGCCGATGATCGCCCCGACACTGGCGCAGACGCCGAGGATGACGGGGTTGATGCCGTCGTGCTGTGAGGAGAGCAGCGCCGCGGAGACCAGGACGATCTCCCCGGGCAGCGGGATGCCCAGGCTCTCCAGACCGATGACCAGGCCCACGAGCGCGTAGACACTGACCGCCGGAACCGTCTCGAGCCATTCCTGGACGTGCAACGCCGGTTCCTCCCGTTTCGGTGTACGTGACCCGGGCGACCGCGTTTCGCATGATCACCGAGGTGCGCTGCCCCCGGAGCGCCCGCCGGGAAGCCTACCTGGTCGTCCTGGACAGCGGTCCGGAGACGTGAGGCTCGTCACGTTTGGCGCCGCCAGCTCTCGTAGTGGTCGAGCAGGGTCTCCTCGACCGGGCGGTAGGTGATGCCCAGTTCCCGCACGCTCCGGGTGTTGTCCACGCGGAACCGGATGCCGAGGTGTCTGCGGATGTAGTCCTGGGTCAGTCCGAACGCCGGGCCGAGGATGCGCACCGGCCAGTGCGGGAGGGCGGTGCGGGGCAGCCGGAGGGAGCGGGGGTACCGGCCGCGGACGACGCGCGCCATGTCGTGGAAGGACGTCATCGTCTCGGCCGCGACGATGTAACGGCCCTCGGCCCCCTCGTGTTCCGCCGCCGCGATGTGCGCGTCCGCGACCTCGCGGACGTCCGCCGTGGTGAAACTGAAGTCGGGGGCGCCGTAGAAGAAGCAGCCCCTGAACAGTTCGTCCAGGAGGAACAGGCTGCCGGATTCCGACGCGGGGGTGAGCGACGGGCCGAGGACCAGACCCGGGTTGACGGAGACCATGCGCCAGCGGTCCTGGGCCGCCTCCGCCGCCCACGCCTCGCGTTCCGCGAGCGTCTTCGCGTAGTGGTACGGGTTGTTCTCGACCGTGCTGGTGGTGTTGAAGTACTTCTCCGACAGGACACCGCCGTCCATGCTCCGGACGTCGGCGTAGTCGCCGAAGATCGCGCCGACGGTGGAGGTGAGGACGAACTTCTCGACGGTGGGCGTCCGTTCCACCGCGGCCAGCACGTTGCGCGTGCCGAGCAGCGCCGGGTCGACCATGTCGCGGCGGCCGTCCTTGATCTTCTCCGGCATCAGGAACGGCGACGCCACGTGGAAGACCACGCCGCAGCCGTTCGTCGCGGCGTCGAAGGACCCCTCGGCCAGCAGATCCGCCTCGAACAGCTCCAGCCTGCCGGGGAACGTCTCCTGCATCTCCCGGAGCGGTGACACCTTGGCCGTGTTCGCGGTCGTCCGTACGGTGGTGCGGACCCGGTGGCCCCGTTCCAGGAGCCGCCGCACCAGATGGCTTCCGACGAACCCGCTGCCACCGGTCACCAGAACGGTGCCCCGCCCGCGTACACCCACGTCCGCACTCCTCGGTCCCGGTCCCCGGCGCGTCGCCCGGTCCTGGCCTCGGGCGGTGCGCGCGCACCGCCCGAGGCCAGGGTCGGGCACGGACGGCCGGAAGGGAACAGGTGCTCCGGCGTCACGGCGGGCGAACGGATCGCCCGGCACTCCTTATGACTGGAACGACCCCTGAATACAAGGAAGTTGATAGAAAGGATCACCGACTTGCGTCTCGCGTCCCCCCACAAGGAGCCGATGTGACCGTCACCGCCGACGACATCTACGCCATGGCCCCCTACGCCAGGACCCTGGGCGTCCGCTTCACCGCCCTGTCCGCCGAGGGCGTGGACGCCGAACTCGACTTCGTACCCGAACTGTCCACCGTGGGGGGCGGGTTGCACGGGGGCGCACTGATGGGCCTGGCCGATGTGGCCTCGGCGGTGTGCGCCGCACTGAACGGCCCCGCGGGCTCGGTTCCCGCCACCACCACGTCCACCACGCATTTCCTGCGTCCCGTGCGGGAGGGAGCCGCGCACGCGAAGGCCCGTGTACTGCGGGTGGGGCGCGACACGGCGGTGGTGGAATGCGACATCGAGGACGACCGACGGCGGCTCTGCACCCGGGTCACCCAGACGGTGAGCATACGAGTGCCCCGCGCCTGAACGAACGCGCGCCGCTCCGGGGCCGGCAGACCCGCGCCCCCGGTCACGCCCCGGGACCCGGCAGGTCCGTACCCCCGGTCACGCCCCGGGCCCCGACCGGTTCCCCTCCCGGTCGGGGCGCTCGCGGACGCAGCCGTCTCAGCCGTTCGGGCGGAGGGTCCAGACGACCGTCATCTCCCCGGTCACCGCGCCGTCACCGCGCTGGATCGCGATGGCGACGGGGAACTCGGGGCGCTGGCCGGCGTCGAGCTCGGCGACGACGTCGGCGGCGGGCCGCCCGAGCGTGGCGGTGGCCGTGACGGGGCCCATCGCGAGCTTCTTGTACGCGATCTCGGCGCTGACCGCGAGCGGCACGGCGCGGGAGAGCTGGTCCCCGAAGGCGGCGAGCACGATGGCCCCGCTCGCCGACTCTCCCAGTGTGAACATGGCTCCGGCGTGCGGTCCGCCGACGTGGTTGTGGAAGTCGCCCTGGTCCGGGAGCGCCACGACGGCCTTCTCCGGAGTGGTCTCCACGAACTCGAGGTTCAGGGTCCGGGCCATCGGCACGGTCGCGGCGAGCATCTCGCCGATCGTCATCTGGTCTGCGCTCATACCGCGAGGTTACCCATGAGTAGCATTCCTTGGCCAGCCCTGCCGCACGACACCGAACCGGCGGCCGGGGTACCGGCGCCGAGGCGGTTCCGGGCCGGGAGCAATGGGACAAGTGACCTGATTCGGCAGGACAAGGGGCCTGGCCGCGCGGCCGTTTCGGGGACCGCCGTGGCACCCGGGTCGGCGGCCCCTCTATCGTTACCAGCCATGTGGCCAGGACAGCAGCCGCCCGGGGGCGAGCAGAATCCGCAGGACCAGAACCCGTACCAGCAGCCGGGTTACCAGCAGCCGAATCCGTACCAGCAGCCCGGATACCAGCAGACGGGGTATCCGCAGCCCGGCCCGTACGGACAGCAGTGGGGAGCGCCGTCGGATCCCCTCGGCACCCCGCAGGTGCCCGGCGGCAACGGCGGTGGCGGCAACAAGACGAAGATCACCGCGATCGTCGCGGCCACGGCCGTCGTGATCGCGGCCGGGGTCACCGGGTTCCTCGTCCTGGGCAAGGGCGACACGGACGACAAGGCCGGCGGCGACACGTCCAAGTCACCGAAGGCGTCGGCCTCCACGTCGGCGAGCCCGAGCGAGGCCAACCCGCGCGGCGGCGACGGCGAGAAGGCGACGATCGACGGCTGGAAGGTCGTGGTGAACCCGAAGTGGGGCACCGCCTTCGACGTGCCATCGGACTGGAACGTCAGCAGTTCCGGCACCTTCATAGGCTTCGAGGACGACAAGAAGGGCGACGGCTCCCTGCTGATCGGCATGTCCGCGCCCGCGTTCCTCAAGGAGAAGTGGTGCACGTCCGACGCGGACAAGGACGGCCGCACCGAGGACACCTCGCTCGCCGCCGCGGGCACCAAGGGCCAGAGCGGCGCCAAGAACACCGACGACGTGGCGCGCAACGACTCCGCGTGGTGGGTCTTCGGCGGTTACACCGCCCAGAAGGAAGCCTCGAAGAAGCTGCTGAAGATCGGCAAGCCCAAGGCGTACACCACGGCTTCCGGCATCAAGGGCAGCGTCGCGACGACGTACTCCTCGGGCGTCACCAAGAAGACCAAGTGCGACTCCGACGGCAAGGCGACCACCTTCGCCTTCAAGAACTCGGCCGGCGACTTCGTGTCCTGGACGCTCTACGGCGCCAAGGGCGTCTCGGAGGAGATCCCGGACGAGACCGTGCAGAAGATCCTGAGCACCGTACGGCTGCACGGCGACCCCACGGCGTCCTGAGCCCCCGCGGCACCGGACACCGGGCCGCCCCGGCCGGGGCGCGAGCGTGCGGGTGTGTGCGGCCGGCGCCGGGGCGGGTGAGCGCTCGTAACGATGTTCGCACCGGGTTTGGCAAGTGGGGCGCCGGGCGGCGATAGTCTCCCGGTGACCTCAGCCCCCGGCCTCGCCCGACCCTCCCGCCGCCCCGCCTGGGCGGGCCGGAACTACACCCTTCTGACCGCCGCCGCGGTCATCACCAACCTGGGCGGCCAGGGCGCGCTGATCGCCGCGGCGTTCGCGGTGCTCGAGGCGGGCGGCGACGGCGGCGACGTGGGTCTGGTGGCCGCCGCGCGGACCCTGCCGCTGGTGCTGTTCCTGCTGATCGGCGGAGCGGTCGCGGACCGGCTGCCCCGGCACCGGGTGATGGTCGCGGCCAACGCCCTCAACTGTGTGTCGCAGGCGGTCTTCGCCTTCCTGGTCCTCTCCGGTGAGGCCCGGCTGTGGCAGATGATGCTGCTGTCGGCGCTCGGCGGCACCGGGCAGGCGTTCTTCAACCCGGCCGCCGAGGGCATGCTGATGTCCTCCGTCCGCGGTGAGCAGGCGAGCCGCGCGTTCGCGATGTTCCGGATGGCGATGCAGGGCGCGGGACTCGGCGGCGCGGCCCTGGGCGGCGCGCTGGTGGCGGTCATCGGACCGGGCTGGGTGCTCGCCGTGGACGCGGTGGCCTTCGCGGTCGCCGGCGCGCTGCGTTCCTTCCTCGACGTGAGCCACATACCGCCGCGGGAGCAGGGCGGCGGCCTGCTCGCCGACCTGCGCGACGGCTGGCACGAATTCGTCGGACGGCCCTGGCTGTGGACGATCGTCGCGCAGTTCTCCGTGGTGGTCGCGGTCGTCTCCGCCGCGGACGCGGTCTACGGTCCGCTGGTCGCCCGGGACAGTCTCGGCGGGGCGGGCCCGTGGGGCCTGGCGCTCGGCGCGTTCGGCGCCGGGACCGTGGGCGGCGCGCTGCTCATGACCCGCTGGAAGCCCCGTCGCCTGCTGCTCGCGGGCACCCTGTGCGTCTTCCCGCTCGCGGCGCCCTCCGCCGCGCTCGCGATCCCGCTGCCGGTGGTACCTCTGTACGCCGTGATGTTCGTCAGCGGTCTGGCGATCGAGGTGTTCGGCGTGTCGTGGATGACGGCGCTCCACCAGGAGATACCCGAGGACAAGCTCTCCCGGGTGTCGGCGTACGACTGGTTCGGCTCGATCGCGATGGTCCCGCTGGCCACGGCGCTGGCGGGCCCCGCGGAGCAGGCGTTCGGCCGGACGCCCGCGCTGTGGGGCTGCGCGACGCTCGTCGTGGTGGTCACGGCGGCGGTGCTGTGCGTCCCGGACGTACGGAACCTGACGCGGCGGTCCCGGCCGGTGGCGCAGGGCGCTCCCGCCGCGGAACACGTGTCAGCCGATGCCGAAGGACCCGCCGGGCGGCTCGGGTGAGGGAACCGCGTCCTCGTCGCGCACCGGAGCGGCCCCGCCGATGAAGTCCCGCAGCGCGGGACCGTGTTCGACACGGGCCGGAAAGGCGTCGGCGGCGGTACGACGGGACAGGGCCGCCGTGTCGAGCGGGTGGTGACAGGCCACGAGCACGGCGTTGCCGAAGCGCCGGCCGCGCAGCACACCGGGTTCCGCGATGAGGGCCACCTCCTCGAACACGGTGCTGAACGTGGCGAGCTGGGAGCGCAGGAAGGCGAAGGGCGCCGCGTCCGCGAGGTTGGCGAGGTACACACCGCCGGGGCGCAGCACCCGCTCGGCGGCACTCGCATAGGCGGTGGAGGTCAGGTGCGCCGGTACGCGTGAGCCGCCGAAGACGTCCGCGATCAGGACGTCCGCGGAGTCGGGGGCGGCGGTCTCGATCCAGGCGCGGGCGTCGGCACGGTGCAGCTCGATGCCCGCACCGCCCGGCACCGGCAGACACTCCTCGATCATTTCCAGCAGGCCCTTGTCCGCCTCGATCACGTCCTGGCGCGAACCGGGCCGGGTGGCGGCGACGTAGCGGGGCAGGGTGAGCGCCCCGCCGCCGAGGTGCAGCACGTCCAGGGCGCGCCCCGGCTGCGCCACCGTGTCCAGCACGTGCCCGAGGCGCCGGGTGTACTCGAACTCCAGGTGCGTCGGCTCGTCCAGGTCGACGTACGACTGGGGTGCGCCGTCCACGGTCAGCAGCCAGGCCCGCTCGCGGTCGACGTCGGGCATCAGCTTGGCGGTCCCGTGATCCACGGCCCGCGTCACGGGTATCGGCTCGTCCACGGGTCCATTGTGCGGTACCCCCGATGGCCCGAACGGGGCCGGCCACGGCGAACGGCGGCACCCGGAGCGGGGCCCGCCGCACCACTGCGGGCCCCGCTCCTTCGTCACGACCGGACGCCGGCCGGCCGACGTCGACGTGCTCGCGCCGGACGTCAGCCCACCGACGTCACGGTTCCGGCGCCGACCGTGCGGCCGCCCTCGCGGATCGCGAAGCCGAGGCCGGGCTCCAGCGGCACCTCGCGGCCGAGCTCCACGGTCATGACGACGGTGTCGCCGGGCCGGGCGACGCCCGTCTCGCCGAGGTCGACGTCGCCGACCACGTCCGCGGTGCGGATGTAGAACTGCGGCCGGTACCCGGTCGAGACCGCCGTCGTGCGTCCGCCCTCGCGCGTCGACAGGACGTACACCCGCGCCGTGAAACGACTGCTGGGTACGACGCTGCCGGGCGCGGCGACGACGTGCCCGCGGCGGACCGCGTCGCGGGGCACCCCGCGCAGCAGCAGCGCCACGTTGTCGCCGGCCTGTGCCTCCTCCATGGGCTTGCCGAAGGTCTCCAGGCCGGTGACCACCGTGTCGACCCCCGCGCCGAGCACCTCGACCCGGTCGCCGACGCGGACCGTGCCGCGCTCCACGGCACCGGTGACGACCGTTCCGCGTCCGGTGATGGTGAGGACGTTCTCGACCGGCATCAGGAACGGCGCGTCGAGGTAGCGCTCGGGCATCGGCACGTAGGTGTCCACGGCGTCGAGCAGCGCGTCGATCGCGGCCGTCCACCGGGGGTCCCCCTCAAGAGCCTTGAGGCCGGACACCCGTACGACGGGTACGGAGTCGCCCCCGTACCCCTGGGCGGAGAGCAGTTCGCGGACCTCCAGCTCGACCAGGTCCGCGAGCTCCTCGTCGCCCGCGTCGGCCTTGTTGAGGGCGACGACGATGTGGTCGACGCCCACCTGCCGGGCGAGCAGCACGTGCTCGGCGGTCTGCGGCATGATCCCGTCGAGCGCGGACACGACGAGGATCGCCCCGTCGAGCTGGGCCGCGCCGGTGACCATGTTCTTGACGTAGTCGGCGTGGCCCGGCATGTCCACGTGCGCGTAGTGCCGGGTGTCGGTCTCGTACTCGACGTGCGCGATGTTGATGGTGATGCCGCGCGCGGCCTCCTCGGGCGCGCGGTCGATGCGGTCGAACGGGACGAAGGTGCCGGAGCCGCGTTCGGCGAGGACCTTCGTGATGGCGGCGGTCAGGGTGGTCTTGCCGTGGTCGACGTGACCCATGGTGCCGATGTTCAGGTGCGGTTTGGTGCGCACGTAAGCCGTCTTGGGCATGACAGTTCCTCGAAGCCTCTTCGGTGTCAGCGGAGCTGAGTGATGGTCCCGGCGCGTACCGGCCGGGACGGGGACCCCCAGGAGTTACCGACCCTCCCCCTGCGGGGTCCGCCGGACGATCCGGGAAGGGTCAGCTTCGGGCGCCGTCTACGGCTGCCGTGATGATCCGGACGGCAGCCTTCGGCGCATCCGCGACTGCGGATGCCGCGAGGAGGAAGGCGTACCGGAACATGAGGAGATCATCTCCGACGGGTCCGCCCGCGTCGAACGATTTTCGGTGCCCCTGGGGCCGGTGTGGCACGGGGGATGTCCGCGGTCTCAGGGACCGATGTTCTTGAGCGCCTCACGCACGGACAGCGGCGAGAGCCCCGCCCGCTCTGCGGCGACGAAGTCCCGTACGGCGCCGGGGTCGGTCTTGGCGTATTCGCGCAGACACCATCCGATGGCCTTGCGGACGAAGAAGTCGGGGTGGCCCGACTGCCGGAGGCAGTACGCGAAGAGGCGCCCGGTGTCGGTGGCCTCCTTGTACCGGAGCTGGTGGAGCAGCGCCGTACGGGCGACCCACAGGTCCTCGTCCTCGATCCAGGCGTCCATGTCGGCGCGCAGGCGCGGGTCGGCGGCCACCAGGCCCCCCACCACGTGCGCGGCGAGCAGGTCGACGGTGTCCCACCAGGGGACCGTGGAGACGAGGTGCCGGGCCACCGGCAGGAAGCCGGACGACAGACGCGTCACATGGCGGCGCAGGTAGTCGACGGCGAAGTACTGGTACTCGCGTTCCGGAAGCCGCCAGCAGCGCAGGGCGAGCGCCGTGCAGTCCTTCTCGTCGGGCCGGGCGGTGTCCAGGAGCACGGTGCGGGACAGGGCGCGGCGCTCGGGGGTCGTCAGCCCGAGGAAGAGGGCCACGTCCTTCATGTACGCGCGCATCGACGCGGCCCGGCCGGGGTCGGCCCCCGCCGGATAAACGGTGGTCAGCCGCTCCAGGAGGGTGTCCGCGAGCGTGCTGCCCGGCACCTCGAACCGCGCGCCCGACGTTCCGGAAGCTGTGACGCCCATGAGACGAACCATACGGCGATCACACACGTCCGTCGGTTAGTGTCACCGGATGCTCGATGCCACCACCCGCTCTGGGGGCACCGCCACGGCCACTCCCCAGGCCGCCGCCACGGAGCTCACCGTCGCCACCGACCTGGTCGTCGGCCCGGAGACCGCCGTCGCCGCACCCGCGGTCCCGACCGCCGTACGCACCGATCCGGCCGCGCGCCTCCTGAGAGCGCTGCTCTCGCCGTGGTCGCGGCTCGCCCTGCTGGTCGCGCTGCTCGCGGCCGCGGCGTCGAGCGTGCTCGTCCTCGATCCGCAGCGGCTCCTCGCCGGCGGCTGGCCGCCCCAGCTCGGCGGCGGCGCGGCGGCCGTCGTGTTCGCCGTGGCGTACGGGCTGTCCACGGTGGCCTTCGTGCCCCGCCCGCTGCTCAACCTGGCGGCCGGCGCCGTGTTCGGCTCCCAGCTGGGCCTGGCGGCCGCGCTGGCGGGCACGGTGCTCGGCGCGGGTGCCGCGTTCGGGCTCGGCCGGGCCCTCGGGCAGGACGCGCTGCGGCCGCTGCTGCGGGCCCGCTGGCTGAGGGCGGCGGACGGCCAGCTCAGCCGGCACGGCTTCCGCTCGATGATGGTGGCCCGGCTGTTCCCCGGTGTGCCGTTCTGGGCGGCGAACTACTGCGCGGCCGTGTCCCGCATGGGCTGGCTGCCCTTCCTGGCCGCGACGGCGCTCGGGTCGATCCCGAACACCGCCGCGTACGCCGTCGCCGGTGCCCGCGCGTCCTCGCCGACCTCCCCCGCGTTCCTGATCGCGATGGCCCTGATCACGGTCCCCGCCCTGGCAGGAACGGTGGTGGCCTGGTGCAAGCGCCACCAGCTGAGCGGCCGTCGAGACCCGCACGGGACCACATGAGCGCGGCGCCCCGGGCGCTGCGAGTACCGGCCCGCGCGGGCGGGCCTCGAACCGGGACCCGCCCTGCTGATGCCGATGCCCTGGGGCGACCGGCACCTCCAGGCACCGGGCCGGACGGTGACGGGACCGGCCGCCGGACGACCGCCGCGTCGCGCGCACGGACACGGGGCGTCCGCACCGACGACCCGGGTGACGTCATTACAAGGCACTAAACCTGGACAACCCGTCCCTTAATCCCCTGGTCAGAGGGCCTTCGAGGCAACGAATACCTCCCCGAAACCCCCGTGACCGGGCCGTCCTGTGCGACAGTTACGCTTCCCTCAGCGTCCACGATCGCCGCACACCGCGATCAGGCGTGCCCATCTCCCGTTCCGCGATCAGCACTTGGACCACATAACTTCATGTCTTGGTTTCAATCTCTCGTCCTCGGGCTCGTCCAGGGGCTGACCGAATTCCTTCCCGTCTCCTCCAGCGCGCATCTGCGGCTGACCGCCGCCTTCGCGGGCTGGGACGATCCCGGCGCCGCGTTCACCGCGATCACGCAGCTCGGCACGGAGGCCGCGGTGCTGATCTACTTCCGCAAGGACGTGGGCAACATCCTGTCGGCGTGGTTCCGCTCGCTCACCAACAAGGCGATGCGCAGCAACCACGACGCCCGGATGGGGTGGCTGGTGATCGTCGGATCGATCCCGATCGGGGTGCTCGGCGTCACGCTCAAGGACCAGATCGAGGGGCCGTTCCGCGACCTGCGGGTCACCGCCACGATGCTGATCGTGATGGGCATCGTCCTGGGTGTCGCCGACCGGCTCGCGGCTCGCGACGAAGCGGGCGGCAGGCACCGGGTGGCCAAGCAGCGCAAGGTGCTCGAGGACCTGAACACCAGGGACGGGCTCCTGTTCGGCATATGCCAGGCGATGGCCCTGATCCCCGGCGTCTCCCGCTCCGGCGCGACCATCAGCGGCGGCCTGTTCATGGGCTACAGCCGCGCGGCGGCGGCGCGCTACTCCTTCCTCCTCGCCATGCCCGCCGTCCTCGCCTCCGGCACCTTCGAACTCAAGGACGCGGCCGAGGAGGGCCACGTCTCCTGGGGACCCACCGTCTTCGCGACGATCATCGCCTTCGCGGTCGGATACGCCGTCATCGCGTGGTTCATGAAGTTCATCTCCCACAAGAGCTTCATGCCGTTCGTCTGGTACCGGATCGCCCTCGGGATCGTCATCATCGCCCTGGTCGGCACCGACGTCCTGAGCCCCCACGCGGCCGAGTCCGCCGGCTGAGCCGAGCACCCGGCAAGTTCCGACCCGAAGCGGTAGGCCGTCTGGCCTACCGCTTCTGCGGTTCGGGTTGCGGCGTTTTAGCGTGGTCTCTCCGACTGGAGGTGGAACATGCCAAAAGATCCCGCGCTGGGCAGGTTGGGCACGGAAGCGCGCAGTGTGAAGTTCCCGGATGGCAGCCGCGGGGTCATCCTGGTGAGGGCCGGAATCCCTCAGGACGAGGCCGAGGCGCTCGCGGCGCGGGTCTGGGCCGAACGGACGGAAGCGGTCGGCGGGGGGCGGCTCGAAGGACTGGACCCGTGACCCGTTCCCCCGGCACGGCCCGCGCCACGGATCCGCCGCACCACCTTTCCCGCAGCACAACTCACGCTGCGGGAAAGGGAATTCGACGATCGACGGGGCGCCCACCGGACCCGTCGTGACGCACCGCATACGACTTGAGTAGCCGCCCGGTAGCGCAGTGTCAGTCCTTGCGCCTAGGCTGGTCCGCATGTCCCCCGAAGTCACTCCGCCTGGTTCCGTGCGCTCTGCCGCCGCGTTGAACGAACAGATCCGCGCCCTGTGGACGCGGACGGGCGGCTCCCTGTCCGCGCAGGAGCGGGCGGAGTACGAGCTGTTGATCGTGAAGTGGGCCGAGGCGATACGCGGCGAGATCATCGAGGCCGCGTAGCACCTCCCTCGGTCCCGGACACCGAATATCCGTGCCCAGCCCCTTGGCGTGACAGGCCGAGTGGCCAACACTGAGCCGATGACGCAGCGTGTGGAGCTCGCGACCGTGCTGGACCGGTTCTCCGTGGACGAGATCGTCACCGCGTACGCGGTGGCCGTGGACGACGGCGACTGGGAGGGATACCGAGGGCTGTTCGCGCCGAAGGGCCGCGCCGACTACCGCTCGGCCGGAGGCATCGAGGGCGACGCCGTCGAGGTCGCCGCGTGGCTCGCGCAGAGCCTCGACCTGTTCGCGATGCGCCAGCACCTGATCGTCAACCGGCGGGTGCGGTTCGGCATCCTGGAGCAGGACACCGGCGACACGGCCGAGGTGCGGGCCGACTACGTCAATCCGATGCGCTTCACCGGGCAGGACGGCGACTCCACCGCGCCCGACCTCGTGTGCGGCGGCCGGTACGCCTTCGGGCTGCTGCGCACCGGCGACGGCTGGCGGCTGCGCCAGGTGGTCGTCCAGGAGAAATGGCGCCGCGCGCCGCGGCCCCGGCACGCACCCGCCGCGACCTGATCCCCCGACGCCGGTCCCCGCCCACGCCTTCCGTCACCACCGCCCCGGCCCCGGGGCCGGCCTGCCCTGCCTCCGCGATCCCGGGAGCGCGCCCGGGACCCCGCCCCGGGGATCCGCCCGGCCTCCGCGATCCGGGGATCCGTCGGCGCCGTGCGCCCGGAGCGCCTGTCCTTCGGCGCGCCCCCTCCCGATCACCACGCCCCCTGTCGTAGATCGTCGCCGACGCGCACACTGGAGAGACCTCGGGGCAGGGAGGCGAAGAATGAACAGGCCCGACCGTGCGTTCGACCCATGGCTGGCCTCTCCCTGGCGGCGCGGGATCCTCGCCGTGCTCGCCGGCGCGCTGCCGGTGTTCGCGTTCCCCGCCCCGTCGTGGTGGTGGTTCGCGTACGTGGCACTGGTTCCCTGGATCCTCCTGGCGCGCTCGGCCCCCACGGGCGGGCGAGCCGCGTACGACGGCTGGTTCGGCGGCTTCGGCTTCATGCTGGCCGTGCACCACTGGCTGCTGCCGAGCCTGCACGTCTTCACCGTGGTCATAGCCGCGCTGCTCGGCGCGCTGTGGGTGCCGTGGGGCCTGCTCGTCCGGCGGTTCCTGGCCGGGCTGCCCTCACCCGGCCGGGTCGGCGCCGCTCTCCTCGTCCTGCCGTCGGGATGGCTCATGGTCGAGCTCGTCCGCTCCTGGCAGGGCCTGGGCGGCCCCTGGGGTCTGCTCGGATCGAGTCAGTGGCAGGTGGAACCCGCACTGCGGCTGGCCTCGGTCGGCGGGGTGTGGCTGCTCAGCTTCCTGGTGGTGGCGGTCAACGTCGCGGTCGCCGTGCTGGTCTCCGTGCGTGAGTCCCGTGTGCCCGCGGTGGCCGGACTGGTCGCGACCGCCGCCGCGACCTCGGCGGCCTGGATGTGGTCGCCGCGCCCGGACGCCGACGGCCGGGTGCGGATCGCCGTCGTGCAGCCCGGAGTCGTGGACGGGAGCACGAGCGGCGACAGACGCTTCGCACGCGAGGAGGCGCTGACCCGTGAACTCGTGGGCCGGGGCGCCGACCTGGTCGTCTGGGGCGAGAGCAGTCTCGGCTTCGACCTGGCCGACCGGCCCGACATGGCGGTCCGCGTCGCGACGCTGTCCCGCGAGGTCGGCGCCGACATCCTGGTGAACGTCGACGCGCGCCGCTCCGACCGGCCGGGCATCTACAAGAGCTCGGTCCTGGTGGGACCGCACGGTCCCACCGGCGACCGCTACGACAAGATGCGGCTGGTCCCGTTCGGCGAGTACGTGCCCGCGCGCTCCCTGCTCGGCTGGGCCACCTCCGTCGGCAAGGCCGCGGGCGAGGACCGCATGCGGGGTACCGAACAGGTGGTGATGAACGTCGGGCACGGGCTGCGCGTCGGCCCCATGGTCTGCTTCGAGACGGCGTTCCCCGACATGGGCCGCCATCTCGCCCAGGACGGCGCCGAGGTGCTGGTGGCCCAGTCCTCGACGTCCTCGTTCCAGCGGAGCTGGGCCCCGGAGCAGCACGCCTCGCTCGCCGCGCTGCGCGCCGCCGAGACCGGCCGGACCATGGTGCACGCGACGCTCACCGGCGTCTCCGCCGTCTACGGCCCGGACGGCGGGCGCGTCGGCTCCCGGCTCGGCACGGACACGAGCGGCACGATGCTCTACGACGTGCCGCTGGCCCGGGGGGTGACCCCGTACGTCCGCTTCGGCGACTGGCCGGTGCACGGCGCGCTGCTGGTGATGGCGGCGCTGTGCGTGACGGAAGGCGCGCGCGCCTTCAGACCGCGGCGGCCCGCTCCCGAACCGCTTGGACCACCCGCTCGCACAACTCGTGGGTCGCCAGCGCGTCCCGGGCGCTGAGCACCTTTCCCGTGCGCACGGCGTCGAGGAAGGCGAGGACCACCTGCTCGATGCCGCGCTGCCGGGCCACCGGCACCCAGTCACCGCGCCGGCGCACGGTCGGCTGGCCCTTGTGGTCGATCACCTCGGCGAGATTGACCACCTGCCGCTTGGTGTCCTGGCCCGAGACCTCGAGGACCTCCTCGCTCGAACCGCTCAGCCGGTTCATCACACCGAGCGCCGTGAATCCGTCCCCGGCGAGCTGGAGCACGACGTGGTGCAGCAGCCCGTCCTCGGTACGGGCCCGCACCGTCACGTCGTCGACCGGCCCCGGCACCAGGAAGCGCAGGGTGTCGACGACGTGGATGAAGTCGTCGAGGACCATGGTGCGCGGCTCCTCGGGCAGCCCCGTGCGGTTCTTCTGCATCAGGATCAGCTCGCGGGGGTGTTCGGCGCACTGCGCGTACGCGGGTGCGTGACGCCGGTTGAACCCGACCGCGAGGCTGACGTTCCGCTCCTCCGCGAGCCGCACCAGCCGCTCCGAGTCGCCCAGCTCGTACGCCAGCGGCTTGTCGACGTACGTCGGTACGCCCGCCTCCAGCAGCCGGGTGACGATCTCGGGGTGGGCGACCGTGGGCGCGTGCACGAAGGCCGCGTCGAGGTCCTGGGCGAGCAGGGCCTCCAGGTCGCCGTGGCGCCGGTCCCGCGGCAGGTGGAGGCTGTCGGCGACGCGGTCGAGCGTGGCGGGCGTCCGCGTCTGCAGATGCAGTTCGATCCCGGGCTGCACGCCGAGCACCGGCAGGTACGCCTTCTGCGCGATGTCGCCCAGTCCGATGCAGCCGACCTTCACAGGAGTCTCCTTCAGTCGCCGACGCGGTTCCGTCGGAAGCATACGGCGAGTCCGGCCGGGCCGGTTTCCGGGCGGAGTGCCCCGTTCGCGTGTCAGCTCTCCTACGCCCGTACCCGCCGGAGGAGCGGAAGGATCACCCGTGCGGGGCATCCTGCGCCTCTCCGCTCCCTGGAAGCGGTCCGGAACCAGCAGAGTTGCGCGGGTGCATCGAACGACGACGACCGCGACACTCCTGGTCGCCATGGCGGTCACCGCCCTCTCCGGCTGTGTGACCGTCCAGCGACCGCCCGCCACCGGCTCTCCCGCCGCACCGGCCGGCCGTAGCGCGCCGCATCCGGACGGCAAGGGGGAACCCCGGACCGCGCAGGTACCGGCGCATGAGGCGCTGGAACGCGTCAGCCCTTCCCGCAAGCCCTCGCCCGAGGCGGAGACGGAGGCGGAGGCCCGGCACCGGGTGACTCCCCCACCGCGGGTCGCGGCGCCCCCGGCCCCTCCGCGGCACGCCCGGCCGGCCCCGCGTCCCGAGCCACAGCGCCCCGGACGCCGTACGGCCGTCCCGCCCGGGATCCCCGCCGTACCGAAGCATCCGGATTTGTGCGCGCTCGGCAGGAAGTACGGGAACTGGAACGCGAACAGCCCGGAATCGGTCCTCTGCGCGAAGACGTACGGGAACTGACGGCGCCCCGGGGCAGGGCCCGCCTCGGCGGTGCCCGGCGGGAGGCGCTGTTCAGGGACGCTGTCTCGGCGGTCCCAGGGTTTCGCCCCCGGGTCCGTCGAAGCGGTCCGGCCCGCCGGCCTCCGCCGGGGCGCCGGTGTCCTGGAGCCTCAGCTCCAGGCGCCCGATCGCCGCGCGGACGCCGTCCCCGTACCGGTCGTCCGCGAGGGCGCCCGCGGCACCGCGGGCACGGCGCAGATGAGTGCGGGCGGCCTCCGAGCGGCCGAGTTTCGCGTAGTCGGCGGCGAGGTTCAGATGCAGCGAGGGGTAGAACGCGCGCACGGCGAGCGACTGGCGGGGCTCGGTGACACGGCCGTCGCCCAGTTCCTCTGCCGCCGCCAGAGCGCGCAGGTCCCAGGCGAGCTCGTCGGCGGGGTCGTCCTGGGTGTCGGCCATGTAGTGCGCCAGCGTGCAGCGGTGCAGTGCGTCGCCGCCGTCCCCGATCTCCCCCCACAGGTCCAGGAAGCGGCCCCGGGCCTCCTCGCGGTCCCCGGCGTGGTGCAGCATGACGGCCTGTCCGATCCGGGTCATCATGGCGTCCGGCGCCGCCTGCCCCTGTTGCTCCGCCACCGCGCCCTCCAGGATCGTCACTGTCCCCACGAAGCTAACCGGAGGTGGTGACAATCGCGCTCAGGCGCCCCCGTACGCCGCTGGGCCAGGCCGGTGACGGACCCGCCCAGCGACCGACGGTCAGCCGATGTCGGGGATGCGCCAGTCGATCGGCTCATGGCCCTGGGCGGCCACGGCCTCGTTGATCTGGGTGAAGGGACGCGAGCCGAAGAACTTCTTCGCCGACAGCGGTGACGGGTGCGCCCCCTTCACCACCACGTGCCGCTCCTCGTCGATCAGCGGGAGCTTCTTCTGCGCGTAGTTCCCCCACAGGACGAAGACGGCCGGGTCGGGGCGGTCGGCGACCGCGCGGATGACCGCGTCGGTGAACTTCTCCCAGCCCTTCCCCTTGTGCGAGTTCGCCTCGCCGGAGCGGACGGTCAGCACCGCGTTGAGCAGCAGGACGCCCTGCTCGGCCCACGGCATCAGATAGCCGTTGTCCGGGACCGGGGTGTCCAGCTCCTCCTTCATCTCCTTGTAGATGTTCCGCAGCGACGGCGGGGTCTTGACCCCGGGACGGACCGAGAAGCACAGGCCGTGCCCCTGACCCTCGCCGTGGTACGGGTCCTGGCCGAGGATCAGCACCTTCACCCGCTCGTACGGGGTCGCGTCGAGGGCGGCGAAGACCTCCTCCCGGGGCGGGTAGACGGGACCCTTCGCACGCTCCGCCTCGACGAACTCGGTGAGTTCCTTGAAGTAGGGCTGCTGAAGCTCCTCGCCCAGGACTCCGCGCCAGGACTCGGGCAACATGGCGATATCGGTCACGTCAACTTCCTTCGATGTGCGATGGCTTCCGGACACAGAACCTACCGTCGCCCACTGACAATCGGTCCCGGGTCCGGCCCATAGGGCCTGCTACCAGCTGGTTTTTCGGCCCAGCTCCCACATCATCATGATGGTCGAGGGGTCCAGGGCCCGTTCCCCGCCCGAGATCTCCTCGTTCGCGGCCACGTACTGCCTGCCCTGCCACAGGGGCAGCAGCCGGGCGTCGTCGACGAGGATCCGCTGGGCCTCCTCGAACTGCTTGGTCACCGCCCCGCGATCGCGCACGCCACGCGACTCGGGCAGCAGGACGTCGGTGATCCGCGGGACCGGATAGGGCGTCCCCAGGGCGTTCTCCTCCCCCACGAAGGGGGCGATGAAGTTGTCGGCGTCGGGGAAGTCGGGGAACCAGCCACGGCCGAACACCGGGTACTCGCCGTTGCGGTAGCCCTCTTCGTACGTCTTCCAGGGACGGCTCCTGAGCGTGACGGTGAACAGGCCGGAGCGGTCGAGCTGGCGCTTGAGCTCGCGGAACTCCGGGGCGGTCCCGGAGCCGTAGCGGTCGGTCGTGTACCAGAGGGTGAGCGGGACGCGTTCGTCGATGTCCGCGTCGCGCAGGATCTTGCGGGCCCTGGACGGGTCGGGGCCGCCGTACTCGTCGAAGTAGCCGGTGGTGTGCCCGGCCAGTCCCGCGGGGACCATCGAGTAGAGCGGGTCGACGGTGCCCTTGTAGACCGTGTGGGCGATGGCGGGTCTGTCGACGATCTGGGCGACCGCGCGGCGGACGGCGAGCTTCCCGGCCCACGGGTCCTCGGGGTTGAAGACCAGGTAGCTGATCTCGGTGCCCGTGCCGTCGATGAGCTGGATGTCCTTCTGGTCCCCCCGGCTCCGGAGGGCGACGACATCCGAGGCGGCGAGGCCGCGGTAGGTGACGTCGATCTTCTTGTCCTTCAGGGCCCTGGACAGCTGGGCCGAGCCCTGGAAGTAACGGATGGTCACCGCGCTGTTCCTGCGCTTGGCGAAGCCCTCGTAGTGGTCGTTCCTGACGAGTTCGGCCTGCTCGCCCTCCGTGTAGGAGCGCAGTCTGTAGGGCCCGGAGCCGGAGACCTTGCCGTCCTCGCGCAGGGCGCCGGCGGGGTAGTCGTCGGGGTCGACGATCGACATCGCCGGCGTGGCCAGCACCAGGGGAAAGGTGGCGTCCGGCTTGTTGAGGTGGAAGACGACGTCACGCGCGCCCTGCACCTGGACGCGTTCGAGACTGCCGAGCAGACCTGCGGGGCCGCCTTGTACACCGATCTTCCTGATGCGGTCGATGGAGTGCTTGACGGCCGACGCGTCGAGGGGGTCGCCGTCGGAGAACTTCATGCCCGGGCGCAGTTCGCAGCGGTAGGCGGTGTTGGTTCCGTTCGTGAACCCGCACTTCTCGGCGGCGTCGGGCCGCGGGACGGCCGAGCCGGTCGGATAGCTCAGCAGCGTCTGGAAAACGTTGCGGAACAGCTCCCACGATCCGTCCCAGGAGGCCGCCGGGTCCAGGGTGCTGGGGGCACTGGTGGTCCCCACGACGATCGGCCCCTCGTCGGCCGGCGAGCCCGGCGTGAGAGCACCGCACCCGGCCACCAGGGTTATGGACGCGACCGCCGCCAGCTGTCGCAGGTACCGGTTCCGGTTGAACACGCGCACGCTCCTCGATCTGCCGTACCAAGGGTCGGCAGACCATACCGCAGCGCCCTGCCGGAAAAGGGTGTTTTCCGGCAGGGCACTTGATCAGCGCGTATGTGACTACGTTGTCAGCATGCTGTGGAGGCGGGGGCGTTCCGGACGCCGAACTCCGTACCGCCCGGGGCGGGCAGAGGGATCGCCGGCTTCCGGCGAAGGGCCGGTCGGACGGCGCCCGCGCGGGGAACGTCCGACCGGCCCTCGTGTCACTCGACCCCGGCGTTGAGGAACATCCCGCCGTCGACCACGAGCGTCTGGCCGGTGACCCAGTCCGACTGCTGCGAGGTGAGGAAGGCGGCCGCCCCGCCGATGTCGGAGGGCACGCCGAGTCGGCCGAGGGGATAGGCCGCGGCGGCCTCCGCCTCGCGGCCCTCGTACAGTGCGGCCGCAAACTTCGTCTTCACCACGGCGGGCGCGATGGCGTTGACCCGGACCTTGGGCGCGAACTCGTGCGCGAGCTGCACGGTCAGGTTGATCATCGCGGCCTTGCTGATGCCGTACGCGCCGATGAACGGCGAGGGCGCGAGGCCGGCCACCGAGGCGATGTTGACGATCGCGCCGCCGTTCTCGCCCTGCCAGGCCTTCCAGGTCTGCTGGGCGAAGCCGAGCGCGGAGACGACGTTGGTCTCGAAGACCTTCCGCGCCACGTTGAGGTCCAGTTCGGCGATCGGCCCGAACACGGGGTTCGTGCCGGCGTTGTTGACCAGGAAGTCGACGCGGCCGAACGCCTCCATGGTGCGCTCGACGGCGACGGCCTGGTGGGCCTCGTCGTGCGCCTTGCCGGCCACGGCGATGACGCGGTCGGAGCCGAGCGTCTCGACGGCCTCCTTGAGTGCGTCCTCGTTGCGGCCCGTGATGCAGACCCGGTCGCCGCGGGCGATCAGGGCCTCCGCGACGCCGTAGCCGATGCCGCGGCTGGCGCCCGTGATGAGCGCGACGTTGCCCGAGAGTTCGGGGAGCGTGGTCATGTGCGTTTCCCCTGCGTCTAGTTGAGCGGTCCGCCGGCCACGTACAGCACCTGGCCCGAGACGAATCCGGCGGCCTCGCCGGTGAAGAAGGCGATGGCGTTGGCGATGTCGTCGGGGTTGCCGACGCGCTGCACGGGGATCTGGGTGGCGGCGGCGGCCTGGAAGTCGTCGAAGTCCATCCCGACGCGGGCGGCGGTCGCGGCGGTCATGTCGGTGACGATGAAGCCGGGCGCCACGGCGTTCGCGGTCACGCCGAACTTGCCGAGCTCGATGGCCAGGGTCTTGGTGAAGCCCTGGAGACCGGCCTTGGCGGTGGAGTAGTTGGCCTGGCCGCGGTTGCCCAGCGCCGACGACGACGACAGGTTGACGATGCGGCCGAACTTGGCCTCGACCATGTACTTCTGGACGGCCTTCGCCATCAGGAAGGCGCCGCGCAGGTGCACGTTCATGACGGTGTCCCAGTCGGACGCGCTCATCTTGAACAGCAGGTTGTCACGCAGGACACCCGCGTTGTTCACCAGGACGGTCGGCGCGCCGAGCTCCTCGGCGATCCGCGCGACGGCGGCCTCCACCTGGGCCTCGTCGGAGACGTCGCAGCCGACCGCGAGGGCCTTGCCGCCCGCGGCGGTGATCTTCTCGACGGTGTCCTTGCACGCGGCCTCGTCGAGGTCGATCACCGCGACGGCGCGGCCCTCCGCGGCCAGTCGTACGGCGGTCGCGGCGCCGATGCCGCGCGCGGCACCGGTGACTACGGCGACGCGCTGCTCAGTGGTGGACATTGCTGGTTCTCCTCGCCCTTGGAAAAGCCGGCCCAAGCCCGGCCAAGCTGTCTCGACAACCTTGCGGAGTCCTCGGGGTCCGGGGGACCCGCGGCTCACACGGTACGCCCGTCAGGTGAGCGACCGCTTAGTACCTTCAGCAGACGTGACGCTAGAAGCCCTGGCACGCGGTGTCAACGGCGCACCGCGCGCATGTGATCCATTACCTGACCAGGAGCTGGAGCAACCGCTCGGTCTCGGCCCCGGGATCGGCGGTCAGGCCGGTGTGCACGGGGCCCGGCTGGACCACCGTCGAGCGCGGCGCGATCAGCCAGCGAAAACGCCGTCCGGCGTCGTCGTGTGCCGCCTGACCGGCGGCTTCCCCTCCGGCGCAGACGCCTTCGACGGCGCGCAGCGCGGCCCGTACGCCCTGCACGTCCGCGTCGGGGTCGAGCGCGAGCAGCTTGCTCTCGTCCAGATGGGTACGGGCCGCGACGAAGGAGTGGGCGCGGCAGTACACCAGCACGCCCGCGTTGAAGCACTCGCCGCGTTCGACCCGCGGCACGACACGCAGCAGCGCGTACTCGAAGACGTCCCGCTCGTTCACTTGCCCCCCTCGGTGCCGTCGAGGCCCTTGATCCGCTCGTGGATGACGGCGGCGCGCGCCAGCAGCGGCCGTGCGTAGGCGCGCCGCAGCTCGTCCACCGTGTCGAAGCCCGGCTCGCCGGCCAGCCAGGCCTCGGGGATCTCGGCCGTGACCTCGGCGAGCAGGTCCTCGGTGACCAGCGGGGCCAGTTCCGCGGCGGCCGAGGCGATGTCGGGGTGGAAGGGGGCGAGCGCGTGGTCGGAGACGTCGTACGGCTTGGCGGCGGAGGTCTCGGCGCCGGGCCAGTTGTGGTGCCAGATCATCGTGGCGCCGTGGTCGATGAGCCACAGTTCGCCGTGCCACATCAGCAGGTTGGGGTTGCGCCAGGAGCGGTCCACGTTGTTGACGAGGGCGTCGAACCAGACGATCCGGCCCGCCTCCTCCGCGCTCACCTCGAAGGCGAGGGGGTCGAATCCGACGGCGCGGGGGAGGAAGTCCATCCCGAGGTTGGGGCCGCCGCTCGACTTCAGCAGGTCCTGGACCTCCTGGTCCGGTTCACCGAGCCCGAGGACCGGGTCGAGGCCGATCGTCACCAGGCCGGGCACCCGCAGGCCGAGCCGGCGGGCGAGTTCACCGCAGACGACCTCCGCGACGAGCGTCTTGCGTCCCTGTCCGGCGCCGGTGAACTTCATGACGTACGTGCCGAGGTCGTCGGCCTCGACGAGTCCCGGCAGCGAGCCGCCCTCGCGCAACGGCGTGATGTAGCGGGAGGCGTTCACTTCCTTGAGCATCGCCCCAGGTTACTGGGGCGGTCCCGCGCGGGGGACGCGACCCGGTGGCGGGGACGGGAGCGGTGCCGGTGTCCGGGTGCCGGGCGGACCGCCGCCCCGCGCGCCCGGCTGTCGGTGCGCTGTGGATCAGGTCAAGAAGTCGCCATCGCCTGAACAGGGCGCACGGGCGGACCGTACCCCTGGACAGATCCAGATCATGTCCGCTGAAGGGAAGGCCAGCATGACCAGCGAATCGCTCCACTCCGCACAGACACCGTCCCGGCGCACCGTCGTGGCGGCGGTCGGCGCGGCGGGGATCGCCGCCGCGCTGACCGCGTGCGGCGCGGAGGACGACGCCTCCGACACCGTGGGCTCCGGCAACGGCGCGGCCGGGAACGCGGCCGGCACGGAACTCGCCAAGACCGGCGACATCCCCGAGGGCGGCGGCAAGGTCTTCGCCGACAAGGGGGTCGTGGTGACCCAGCCGACGGCGGGCACCTTCAAGGCCTTCTCCTCGAAGTGCACCCACCAGGGCTGCGCGGTCAAGGGCATCGCGAACGGCGTCATCACCTGCCCCTGTCACAACAGCGAGTTCTCCGCCACCGACGGCAGCGTGAAGAAGGGGCCCGCGACGACCGGGCTGGCCGCCGCGAACATCGCCGTCGAGGGCGACTCCATCAAGCTCGCCTGACCGCCGGATCCGGACTCCGGCCCGCCGCGGCGGCGGCGGTGTCAGCTCCGTTGTCTCTTGAAGCAGGTGAGCACGTCGTCGGTGGTCGTGACGGTGGCGACCAGCGCGAGCGTGTTCCGGACCATGGCAGGGGTGTACTCGGAGGGCACTCCCGCGACGGCGTCCGCGGGGACGACGACGGTGTAGCCGCGGTTCACGGCGTCGAACACGGCGTTGGGGACGGCGATGTTGGCCGAGACCCCCGTCACCACGAGGGTGCGGCAGCCGAGGTTGCGCAGCAGCGGGTCGACGTCGGTGCCCGAGACGGGCGACAGACCGTGCAGCCGCCGTACGACGAAGTCCTCCTCCGCGACCTCGATGGGCGGCGCGATCCGCACCGCCGCCGTTCCGGCCAGCTGCTGGACGGGCAGTCGCTCGGCCGCCCGGAACAGCCGGGCGTTGCGATTGGCGCCGCGGCCGTCCGGGCGGCGTTCGGCGACCGCGTGGATCACCTGCACCCCGCTCTCGTGCGCGGCGCCCACCAACCGGGCGATCCGGTCGAGGGCTCCGGACGAGCGCGCTTCCCGGGCTAGTTCGGGCAGCGCGCTGTCCGGGCCCACGACGCCCTGCTGGCACTCCACGGTGAGCAGTACCGTGCCGGCGGGGTCGAGGAGTTCGCTGAGGTGCTCGGACGACGGCATGGCTCTCCTTGTCGTCGCGGGTCGGGACGGCGGAGCGTAACGGCCATTGCGCGAGGACGGAAGACGGCTCATGATTTCCTGACGGAACGTCAGAAAGCTTTACCGGAAGCTTCGGCGGGCAGAGCCGGCACACGGAGCGGGACCGGCAGGACCTGGCCGGCACACGGACCGGCCCACACACAGAACACGAGGAAACAGTATGACCGCCACTCAGCGCAGAGGCCGGAAGATCATGATGACCCCCGGCGAACTGGACGAGTTCCTGACCACCCAGCGCACCTGCCGCGTCGCCTCCGTGTCGAAGGGCGGAGTCCCCCACGTGAGTGCCCTCTGGTTCGCCTGGGACGGCACCTCGCTGTGGCTGTACTCGGTGGTGCGCAGCAAGCGCTGGGTGCAGCTGCGGAACGATCCGCGGGTCGCGGTGGTGATCGACTCCGGCGAGGAGTACGGGGAGCTGCGGGGCGTCGAGCTGTCCGGCACGGTGGAGTTCGTCGGCGAGTTCCCGCGCACCGGGGAACTGTGCGCCGAACTCGACGTCCCGGAGATCCTGTTCGCCCGCAAGAACTTCGGCCTGGAGGAGATGCCGCACGACGGCCGGCACGCCTGGATGCGGCTGACGCCGACGGCGATCGCCTCGTGGGACTTCCGCAAGCTCCCCCCGATGTGACCCGCCCCGCACCGCCCGTCCGACCGGCACCGAACCGCTCCGCCTGCGCGAGCGGCGCCGGCGCGGACACGGCAGGCGGAACCGCGGAGGCGGCAGGCGGCGCGGGGGCACTCGGCCGGCCCGGCGGGCGCCGGACCGTTCCGCCGGCGCCTCCGGCCCCGGACCGCCCCTCGTCTCCCGCTACTCGACGGCCGCACCGGCCCTGCGCAAGGCGTCCACCGCCGCCCTGATCGAGGGCCGGCGGTCGGCGTCGGCCCGCCACACGACGTAGACGTGGCGGCGCACACGCTGCCGGACCGGCACCGTGACGACTCCCCCGGGCATGGGGTGACGCCCGAGGAGCGGGGCCACGCACACGCCGAGCCCCGCGGCGACGAGCCCGAGCTGGGTGTGCGTCTCCCCGGCACGGTGCCCGACGCGCGGCTCGACGCCCTGGGAGCGCAGCGTGAACATCAGCCATTCGTGACAGAACTCGCCCTCGCCCCAGGTGATCCACTCGTCGTCGGCGAAGTCCCCGAGGTCCACCTCGACCCGGCCCGCGAGCCGGTGGCCGGCCGGCATCGCCACATCGGCGGGGTCGTCGAGGATCGACGCCTTCACCAGTCCGTCGGGCAGCGGCATCGGCTTGTTGTACCAGTCAAGCACGACCGCGAGGTCCAGGTCCCCGCGCACCACGCCCGCGACCCCGGCCTCCGGCTCCAGCTCGCTGGAGCGCACCCGCAGCCCGAGATGCTCGGCACGCAGCTCCGCGAGCGCCGCCGGGAACAGCCCGCGCGCGGCCGTCGGGAACGCGGAGAGCCGCAGCTCACCGGCCACCTGACCGCGCTGGGCCTCCAGGTCGGACTCCGCGAGCTCGACCTGCGACAGGATGCGCGCCGCGTGCTCGGCGAGGAGCCGCCCGGCGTCGGTCAGCCGCACCCCCCGGCCGTTCTTGGCGAGCAGTTGCTGTCCCACCTCGCGCTCCAGCTTCGACATCTGCTGGGAGACCGCCGAGGTGGTCACGTGCAGTCCCTCGGCCGCAGCGCTCACCGAGCCGTGCCGGGCGAGGGCGTCGAGGGTGCGCAGCCGCTCCAGATTCAACATGTAAGCAATGCTACGAGATACCGCTCGAATATTCTCGCTTGTGCTACGAGATCGCCCTGCCCCATCCTGGACCCCATGAGCACCGTCGCCTCCTCCCGTCCCGTCACGCCGAACGGCGTCGCACCCCGCCGCCGCGCCGCCCTGGATTGGCGGATCCGCTTCGGCGTCCTGGCACTGATCTGGGGTTTCAGCTTCCTGTTCATCAAGGTCGGCACGGACGGCTACGCGCCGTTCCAGGTCACCTTCGGCCGGCTGCTGTTCGGAAGCGTGGTGCTCGTGGCGGCGATGGCGGTGAAGCGGGAGCGGCTGCCGCACGGAGCGCGGACGTGGGGGCACCTCGCGGTCGCGGCCTTCCTGCTGAACGCGCTGCCGTTCTCCCTCTTCGCCTACTCCGAGCTGACGATCCCGTCCACGCTCGCCGGCATCTGCAACGCGACGTCGCCCCTGTGGGGCATGGCCCTGTCCCTGGTCGCCCTCTCGGAGGACCGGCCGACCCGGCGCAGGGTGGCCGGTCTCGGCATCGGCTTCCTCGGCGTCCTGACGGTCCTCGGTGTCTGGCAGGGCTTCCACGGCCTGGACGCCAGGGGCACGGCGATGGCCCTGCTGGCGTCGCTGAGCTATCCGGTCGGCTGGATATACGTGCGCCGGACCCTCGCGGGCACAGGGCACTCCCACCTGTCGATGACCGGCGCCCAGCTGCTCCTGGCCACCGCCCAGCTGGCTCTCGTCACCCCGCTGTTCACCACGTTCCCGAGCCGTGTCGCGTGGGTGCCGCTGCTCGCGATCGCGGCCCTGGGCGCACTCGGCACCGGCCTGGCCATGCTCCTGCAGTACGGGATCGTCGCCGAGGTCGGCCCGACGACGGCCCAGATGGTCACGTACTTCATCCCGGTCATCGCCACCGCCGCCGGCGTCGCGATCCTCGGCGAGTCGCTGGCCTGGTCGACGCCGGTCGGCGCGGTGATCGTCCTCGCGGGCGCGGCCCTCACCCAGGCGAAGCCCCGCCGCTGACGCCCGCACCCACGGGCTCGCGGCCCGGATCGGACGTGACGGCGCGGGCGGGCGGGCACCAGACGTGGGCGGGCATCAGACGTAACGGCGCGCGGGGGCCGGTCCCACGGCGGACGCGACGGCGTCCGCGAGCGGGCCCGCGTCCTCGGGCCGAAGCGTCGAGACGGTGATCCGGATCCCCTGCGGCGAGGTCATCCTGAAGCGGGCGCCGGGCGCGACGGCCCAGCCGCTGTGCAGCAGCCGGGAGACCGCGCCGGTCTCGTCCGGGACGGGGATCCAGACGTTCATCCCACTGCGCCCGCGCGCTTCGACCCCGCGTTCCCGCAGGGCGTCGATCAGCATGTCGCGGCGCGCCCCGTACTCCGCCGCCACGGCAGCCGCGTCGACCGCGCCGTAGGTCCACAGGTGGACCACCGCCTTCTGCAGCAGACGGCTCACCCAGCCGGGGCCGAGCCGCTGCCGCCCGTGCACACGGTCGGCGGTGGCAGGGTCTCCGGTGAGCACGGCGAGCCGGAGATCGGGCCCGTACGCCTTGGCGACGGAACGCACGAAAGCCCAGTGGTGCGTGACTCCGGCGAGGGGATGCAGGGGCAGGTCGACGATCCGGTGGCCGTGGTCGTCCTCGACGAGCAGGGTCCGCGGGTGCTCGCGCAGCACGGAGCGCAGAACACGCGCACGGGCGGCGGTGACCGCGGCACCGGTGGGGTTCTGCGCCCGGTCGGTGACGATCAGGGCCCGTGCCCCGGCCTCCAGCGCCCCCCGTACGTCGGCGGGAAGCGGGCCCTCGTCGTCGACACCGACCCCTGCCGTACGCAGCCCCAGCGCCGGAAGGAGGTCGAGCAGACTGCCCCAGCCGGGGTCCTCGACGGCCACGGTGTCACCGGGCCTGAGGTGGGCCGTCAGGACGCGCTCGATCGCGTCGAGCGATCCGGACGTGACGACGACGGGCCCCTCGGGCACTCCGTCCGCGTCGAGAGCGGCGCGGGCCAGCCGCTCCAGCTCCGGCTCGACGGCGTCCTGCCCGTACTGCACGGGATGCCGGTCCGACTGCCGGGCCGCCGCCGCGAAGGCCTCGGCGAGCTTCGGCAGCAGGACCGGATCGGGATTGCCCTCGCTCAGGTCCCGTACGCCCTCGGGCACGTCGACGCGCAGCTGCTCCCGCCCCGTGGTGGCCGGCTTCGGCCGCACCCGGCTGCCGCGACGGCCGGCGGTCTCGATGACCCCGCGCTCGCGCAGCGTGCGATAGGCCGCCGCGACCGTGTTCGGGTTGACCCCGAGTTCCTCCGCCAGCTCCCGCATGGACGGCAGGAGCTGACCCGGTTCCAGCTCTCCCGTCCCGACGGCCCGTTCGACGTCGGCGGCGATCTCGGCTGCGCGACGCCCTTCGATCCGATACTCTCCTAGCACAAAAGAAATTATGCACTAGTGCAATGGAGATGGCAATGTCGGAGACGAGCACCCGGCCGAGGGCGACGGCGCCCGCCGCCTACACCCCGACCGACCGCACTGTCCCCACCCGTTCCAAGGAGCGCGCCGCGTACGACCGGGAACAGGTGCACGCGATACTCGACGAGGGGTATCTCTGCCATCTCGGGTTCGTCCGCGACGGCGCTCCGGTCGTCCTGCCCACGCTGTACGCGCGGGTCGGCGAGCGGCTCTACGTACACGGGTCGACGGGTTCGCGGCCGCTGCGGATGGCCGGCCAGGCCGATCCCGGGCTGGCCGTCTGCCTGACCGTGACCCATGTCGACGGACTGGTGCTGGCCCGCTCGGCGTTCCACCACTCGATCAACTACCGCTCCGTGGTCGTGCACGGCACCGCCCACCAGGTGACGGACCCCGAGGAGCGGCGCATCGCGCTGGACGCGCTGGTCGACCAGGTCGTTCCCGGCCGCTCCGCCGACTCCCGCCCCGCCAACGCCAAGGAACTCGCCGCCACGGCCGTGATCAGCCTGGACCTCGACGAGGTCTCCGCCAAGCTGCGCACCGGCGGCCCGAACGACGAGCCCGAGGACCTCTCCCTCCCCCACTGGACCGGCGTGGTCCCGCTGACCCGGGGACACGGCACCCCGGTCCCGGCCGACGACCTGGCGCCGGGCGTCGAACTGCCCGGCTACCTGAAGGCCCTGTGAGCGCCGGGGCCGGTCACCACGGGGACTGAGCCGGCCCCCGGCCCACCCTCTCGGACCGGGCCGGGGCCGGTACCGGCCCCACTGGAACCGGTACCGGCCCCGGCCTCACCCCTGAGCCCTGAGCCCTGAGCCCTGAGCCCGTGGAGCGTCACACGAGGAGGGGCTCCTCGGGTGCCGCGACCCGTTCGGCTCCCGCCGCGCGCGCCTCCGCCACCGCGAGTCCGGCGACCGAGCCGAGCATCAGCAGGGTGCCGACGAGTGTCGCCGCGGTGAGCCGCTCGCCGAGCAGGCCGACGGCCAGCACGGCGGCGCAGACCGGCTCCAGGAGCATGACCACGGACACGGTGGCGGAGCGGACGACCGCGGCACCGGCGAAGAAGAGCGCGTAGGCGAGTGCCGTGGGGACGGCCGCGATGAACACCAGCAGCGTCAGCAGATGGACGGGCCGGCCGGTGTGCGGGACCAGCCCCTCGGCGAGCCCGAGCGGCAGCAGGCACACGGTGGTGACGGCGAACGCCCACACCGTCGTGCTCGCCCCGTCGACGCGGCCGTCGCGCCCCCACCACCGGGTGAGCAGCGTCATCGCGGAGTAGCCGGCCGCGGAGAGCACCGCGAGCAGGACGCCCCAGGGCCGCACGGTGGCGTCCCCGCCGCCCAGAACCAGCACGCCGAGTCCGGTCAGCGCCCCGACGACGGCGGCACCCCCGCCCAGGCCGAGCCGCTCGCCCATGCTCAGCCGGGCGCCGACCGCGATGAGGACGGGCCCCGCCCCCAGGGTGACGACGGTCGCGACCGCGAGACCGGTCGCCTCGACGGCGGCGAAGTAGGCGGTCTGGAAGAGGGCCAGCCCGAGGCCGATCAGACCGATCCGCAGCGCCGTGCGGCCGAGGGGCTCCCGCACCACGGGGCGCTCCCCGCCCCCGTCGTCCCTGCGGCCGCCGTCCCCGCCCCGGCCGGAGCCGAAGCGCCGGCCGGGGCGCGGGCCACGGCGCGGGCGCGCGGCGAGCAGCAGGGCGAGGCCGCCCGCGCAGCGCCAGAAGGAGAGGGCGACCGGCCCCATGTCACTGGCCCGGTAGACCAGGGACGCGGCGGCGCCCGCGGTGCCCCAGGCGACACCGGCGACGATCAGATAGAGCAGGCCTCGCCCGACGGGCAGGCCGACAGCGTTGTTCGACACGTGTTCTCTCCGCAGATCCGCAGAAGTTCGGGAAGGGACCGCGTCGCAGCCCGTGCCACGGGGGCGGGGGCGTGCGGAAGGTCCTCGGACTTCTTCTGCGGGCAGCGCCGTTCCGCCCGGCACGGAGCCGGGCGGTGTTCCGGTACGCCCGCCTCAGGCGGCCGGAGGCGGAAGAACGAGCGTCGCAGGCATGATCCGCACCTTAGACCGCCGTTCCGTGGGCCGACAACTCTCTTCCGGCGTCGTTCGTCCCGCTCGCGACCGGCTCCCGCGGGGGTTTCGCCGGGGCGGACGACTGCGCGATGAAGGCGCCCAGCAGGACCACCGCGCCGCCGGCGATCTGGGGCGCCGAGAGGTGTTCGCCCAGCAGCACCCACGCCAGGACCGTCGCGATCACCGCTTCGAGACACGCCACCACGCCCGCGACCTGCGGGGAGAGCCTGCGCACGGAGAGGACCCCGGTGGCGTAGGCGGCGACGGTGGCGACGAGGACGATCCAGCCGAGGAGCAGCACGGCGGGTACGGACGTCCCGTTCATGTCCGCGCCGTGCCCGAGAACGGACCAGCGCATGGTCCAGGGGCGCGCGACCGCGGTCAGCACGAGGGTGCCGACGAGGAGCCCGTACGCGATCACGCCCAGCGGGTCGGGTGCCTCGTCGCCCGCGTCGCTGCCCTGGTCGGACAGGACGAAGTAGCCGACCTGGCAGCAGGCGGCGCCCAGCGCGAGGAGCAGTCCGACGGCGTCGAAGCCGAGCCCCGACCACACTTCCACCACGCAGGCGAGTCCGCCGACCGCGAGGACGACCCCGAGGGCGGCGGCCCGGGTGACGGGCCGGCGCTGCACGAAGCGCACCCAGCCGAGGACCAGCGCGGGGGCCAGGTACTCCACGAGGAGGGCGACGCCGACGGGGACACGGGATATCGCGGCGAAGTAGCAGGCCTGGACACCGGCCACGCCGAGGAGCCCGAATCCGGCGAGCAGTGCGGGGCGCCGCCTGACCAGCGCCCGGTGGCGCACGGCGAGCGGCAGCATGACGAGGGCGGCACCGGCGACCCGCAGCCACACCACGTGGAGGGGGTCGAGTCCTGCCTCGATCAGCGGCTTGGCCGCGACACCCGATCCGCCGAAGGCGACGGCCGACACGAGCGCCAGGCCCAGACCGAGGCCTCTCCCGTGGTTGTCCTGACTGCTCCGAGACGTGTGCACCGGCACATGATGACAGGCGACGACATGACCGTCACCCCCGAAGACACCTGTCTCGGTGACTGGACTCCGGACCGGGCTCCCGCACGGTGCTCGCGGACCCCGGTCAGCCCGTGTCCCCCCGGCCGACGCGCTCCCCGGGGCCGCTCCCGACGCGCTCCCGCAGCCGCGGGAGGTCGACACCGGCCCGCACGAGGACCTCGACGGCCCGCGACCGGGGGTCGGCGACGAGCGCCGCGAGCAGATCGAGGCCCCGGGCGCGCTCGTCGCCGCGCAGCACCGCACGCTCGTACGCCTCCCCCATGGCGTCCGCCGCCGGCGGGGACCAGCTCCGCCCGGCCGCCACCGGTCCGGCGCCCCGGTCCTCGACGGAGCCCTGCCAGCGGAGCCCGTATCCGATGCTGCGCTGCACGAGGTAGCCGAGCAGCCGGGCGAGCTGCGGCCCGTCCCCGAAGGCGGCGCGCACCTCGGGATCGGACTCCAGCAGGGAGTGCAGCAGATGAGCCGTGTCGACCTGCCGGTCCCCGTCCCGCAGCGCTCTCCTGCGCGCGCCGGAGACCACCGGGGCCAGTTCCGCGCCGAGTCCGGCCTCGGCGCCGGCGCGCTTCGGTCCGCTCGCGGCGGCGGACTGCTGGGGAATACGGGGCGGCACAGCCTCCACTCCATCAGCCACGCGGCTCCGGGGCATCCGCGGCAGGCACCATCTTCGGGTCCGACACAGGGTGGGCGCGCGGGGGCGGATCCTCCTCCTCACGGATGACTTCGCGCCGTTCTCCCTCCGAAGCGCGCGCCGCCTTGCCCCACCCGTTCCGCGCTCCCCGCGCGTCCGCCGCGGTGCGGGACCGGTCGCCCCCTCCACAATTCCTGACGGTTCATCAGTATTGAATGTTCCAGGGCCTGGAGCTACGTTCCGCGACACCGTAGCTGCGCCGGGCGCAGCGCCCGACACGAAGGGGTGGTCGCATGGCCGAAGTCAGCGCGGAAGCACGGATCGAGGCGCCCGCCGAGAAGCTCTGGGACCGGCTGACGGACTGGTCCGCCTACGGCGAGTGGAACGCGACGCACACCAACTTCCCGCAGGGCGGCCCGGAAAGGCTCGAAGTGGGCGGCACCTTCGCGGAGAACATGAAGCTCATGGGCTTCCCGGCCGAGGTCACCTGGACCATCGAGGAACTGGACCCCGGCCGTACCCTGGCCATCCGCGGCAAGGGCCCGATGTCGGTGATGGTCTCCACGCGCTACACGCTCACCCCCGACGGCGACGCCACCTCGGTGCGGATCGAGGGGGAGTTCACGGGCGCGGCCGTCTCGCTGATGGCCGGCAAGCTCAAGGACTCGGCGACCGCCGCCCTCGACGAGTCACTGCGCAAACTGGCCGGACTGGTGGCCTGAGTCCCGCGCGTCCGCTCGACGCGCGAAGCGGCGCCCGGCGCTCCGTAGACGGACAGGCGCCCCGCGGAAACACTTCCCCGGGGCGCCGGCAGGTACCACAGCACGCCGTCAGTCCTCTTCGGCGAGGATCAGGTACAGCTTCTTGCGGGCTTCGTTGACGACCGCCAGCGCCTTGTCGCGCTGGCCCTTGCTGCCGGTCTTCCAAACCTGGCCGAAGGCCTCCATGAGGCCGAAGCCGGCCTGCCGGATCTCGTGCAGCGTCTCCCAGTCGACCCCTCGCCCGGCCTCTTCCCACGGCGCGTCGGGACCCTCCTCGGCCGCGGTGCGGCCGGACTCGGTGAGCGAGAACAGCTTCTTGCCGCCCTCGGCCTCACTGGCGATCAGGCCCTCGTCCTCCAGCATCTGAAGGGTCGGGTACACCGAACCCGGGCTGGGCTTCCACGCCCCGCCGCTACGCTCGGCGATCTCCTGGATCATCTCGTAACCGTGCATGGGCCGGTCCCTGAGCAGGGCGAGGATCGACGCGCGCACGTCGCCGCGCCGCGCCCTTCCCCGGGACCCGCCCCGGCCGCCGCGCCCGCCCCAGGGGCCCGGACCGAAGCCCGGACCGCCGAAGCCGGGTCCGCCGGGTCCGCCGAAGCCGGGACCACCCGGCCCGAAGGGCCCGAAAGCCCCCCGCAGCCCCTCGAAGCCGCCCCGACCCCGAGGTCCGGGTCCGCCGCGGTGTCCACGTCCGTGTCCGTGCTCGTGTCCGAAGTCTTCTCCACGGGAACGCATCACCATCACTCCATTCCATCGTTGATCGGTCGCGATGCGTCAACGATATATCGGAACAGTTCGCGTGACAACCCTCGGCCGAAGGGGTGGCCCGCACCGGCAAGGGGCCAGACCCATCGGATTGGCCTTGGCCTGCGGCCGGCCGGGGCCGTTAACGTCGGCGGCATGCGCATTCGTATCGTCGACGCCTTCACCGACCGCCCTTTCGCCGGCAACCCGGCAGGGGTCCTGCTCCTCGACTCCTTCCCCGGCGACGCCTGGCTCCAGAACGTGGCCACGGAGGTCAACCACGCGGAGACGGCGTTCGCCCACCGTCTTCCGGAGGGGGGCGAGGCCGACTGGGCGCTGCGCTGGTTCACCCCCGCCACCGAGGTCGCCCTGTGCGGACACGCGACCCTCGCGACGGCGCACGTCCTCGCCACCACCGGCGCCCATCAGGGCCCGGTGCGCTTCGCCACGCGCAGCGGTGTCCTCACCGCCACCCCCGAGGCCGACGGCTCCATCACCCTCGACTTCCCGACCGCGCCCCTCACCCCGGTGGAGATCCCCGACGGTGTCGCCGCGGCACTGGGCGCCGAGCCGCTCAGCGCCCTCGACACCGGCCCGAACACCGGTGACCTGCTGGTCGAAGTCGCCGACGAGAAGACGGTCCGCGCCCTCACCCCGGATCACAGGGCTCTCGCCCGCCACTCCGAGCGCGGCATCATCGCGACCGCCCGCGCCGAAGACCCCTCGCGGGGCTACGACTTCGTCTCGCGCTGCTTCTTCCCGAACGTCGGCATCGACGAGGACCCGGTCACCGGCAGCGCCCACACGGCCCTGGCCCCCTTCTGGTCGAAGCGCCTGGGCCGTCCCGCCCTCACTGGCCTGCAGGCTTCCCCGCGCTCCGGCCTGGTCCGCACAGAGGTGCGCGGCGACCGCACCCTGCTCTCGGGCCACGCGGTGACGGTCATCGAGGGCGACCTGCTCGTGTAGCGCACCCACCGGGTCCGGCGCGGCGCGCCCCGCACGCGCGCGGCGGCACGGGAAAGGGGCGTACGACCATCTCGTACGCCCCTTTCGCCTGCCGTCGCTCAGCCTCCGCGACCACCCCTCATGCCATCGGGAAGCCCAGCTTCTCGGCGAACAGCGCGTACCCCACGAAGGCGCCGATGTCGAGCAGCGAGTGCGCGGCCACGAGCGGCCCGACCCGGCCCCAACGCCGGTACAGGTAGACGAAGACCACGCCCATCACCATGTTGCCGATGAATCCGCCGATGCCCTGGTAGAGGTGGTAGGAGCCGCGCAGCACCGCGCTCGCCATCAGCGCCGTCCCCGGTGTCCAGCCCAACTGCCCGAGTCTGCGCAGCAGATACCCGACGACGATGACCTCCTCCAGCACGGCGTTCTGCACGGCCGAGAGGATCAGCACCGGGAACTTCCACCAGACGTCGGGCAACGCCTCGGGCACCACCGTGAGGTTGGCGCCGAAGGCGCGTGCCGCCAGGTAGAACGCGATCCCCGTGCTGCCGATCACCGCCGCGACCAGGGCACCGCGCCCGAGGTCAGGCCAGGGACGCGTACGGTCGAAACCGATCACGCGCATCCCCTGGCCCTCACGCATCAGCAGGTGCGCGACGAGCGCGACCGGCACCAGGGCGGACGCGATGCCGAAGAGCTGCCAGGCCAGGTCGAGCCAGGGACGGCCCGGCGCCGCCGAGGCGTTGAGGGTGGCCGCCTGGTCCTTGAGCCCGCCGGGTTTCGTGACCGACCCGACGAAACTGATCAGCGCGGACACCCCGCTCGCGCCGAGCGACAGCGCCAGGACGAGCAGTGTCTCGTCCCGGAGAATCCGTGGGGTCGGCCTCTCCCCCGGAAAAGAACCGGCCACCGATCCCGCCTCCACCTGCACTCCCGCCTCCAGTTGGGTATTCCCGCCGCGTCCCCGTCCCCGCCCCGCTAGGGTCTCGAAAGAAGTTACGAAGATCGTGCGCGACAGGCCGTCGGGGGCGGGCACCGTACGGGGCGAACGTCCCCCTTCTCCTGTTCTACGGCTGTCCCACCGATCAGGCTCACCCTGGAGGACCTCACCGTCATGGGACGTCACAGCTTGCCCGACACGCGACGGGCGGGCTCCGCCGACCCCCGGATCCGCGCACGCCGCCGCAACACCGCCCTCGCGACGGCACTCGTCCTCACCCTCGTCGGAGGCACGGTCGCCGCGGTCCGCGGGGGCCTGTTCTCCTTCGAGAGCTCCTGCGACGACGTCGTGCACATCGAGGTGGCCGCCTCGCCGGACATCGCGCCCGCGCTCCGGGCCGTCGCCCGTGACGCCCGCGAGAAGAACGTCGCCTCCGACGGCCGCTGTCTCGACGTCGGCGTGATCGCGCGCGAGTCGTACGAGGTGGCCGCCGCACTCAAGGCGGGCAGGAAACCGGGGGCGCAGGTGTGGGTTCCGGACTCCGACGCCTGGGTGGAGCGGGTCGCCGACACCAGTGCCGCCACACAGGTCACCAGCCTCGGCAACGTCGCCTCTTCCCCCGTCGGTGTCGCCGTCGTCCCGTCGGCCGCCAGGAAACTGGGCTGGCCCTCGAAGACGTACACCTGGACCGAGCTGGCCGGGGACACGATGCGGGCCAAGAAGCTCGGGCTGGGCGCGGTCGATCCGGCCCGCAGCTCGACGGGACTGCTGGCGCTGGCCAGGATCGGCGCGGCCGCCTCCGCCGTGAAGGACGGTGACGTCCGGGCGGCGGCCATGGCCGAGACCCTCTCCCACCGCACGTCCGACAGCGGCACCGAGCTCTTCGGCACCCTGCCCCGCGAGGGCTCGGGCACCGGGCGGACCGACGCCGGCCGCAACCAGGCGCTGATCCTCTCCGAGCAGGCGGCGTTCGCGCACAACAGGGCCCAGGACAGCGGTCAGGACCTCGACCTCTTCTATCCCGAGGACGGCTCGCCGCTGCTCGACTACCCGTACACGCTGGTCGACGAGCCGCGGCTGAGCACCGACGAGGGCCGTGCGGCCCTGCGGTTCATGACCCTGCTCGGAGAGCCGGCACCCCAGCAGTTCCTTCGGATCTTCGGGTTCCGCACGGACGCGGAGAGCCCGTCGGCCACGCTCGTGGCAGAGGCCGGCGGACGGTCCCCGCAGCCGTACACGAGCGTCCTGACCGACTCCGTGTCGAAGGGCACGGTCCAGGAGGCCCTCGGCATGTGGACGATCACCGTGGAGAGCGCCCGGATCACCACGGTCGTCGACGCCTCCTCCTCCATGGGCGTGACGCTGCCGGACGACGGCCGGTCCCGTATGGACGTCACCAAGGAGTCCCTGCTGCAGGCGCTCGCCACCTTCACCGCCGAGGACGAGATCGGGCTGTGGAAGTTCTCCACGAAGCTCGACGGCGACAAGGACTACCGCGTCCTCGTGCCGACCGGGCGGCTCGGGGACGGGAGGAAGAAGGGCGGCCAGCGCGCGAAGCTGACCGCCGCCTTCAAGGCCCTGAAGCCGGAGCCGCACGGAGAGACCGGTCTGTACGACACCACGCTCGCCGCGTACAAGGAGGCGGTCGCCTCCTACGCGAAGGGCCGGTTCAACGCGCTGGTCGTCCTCACGGACGGGGTCAACCGTGACCCCGGCAGCATCTCCCGGTCCGCTCTCGTCGCCGAGCTGCAGAAGCTGGCCGACCCGGAGCGCCCGGTACCGCTGATCGCCATCGCCGTGGGCCCCGACAGCGACCGGCGGGAGGTCGACCAGATCGCCAGGGCGACCGGCGGTTCCGGCCAGCGGGTCAACGAGCCCTCACAGATCCACGCGGCGATGCTCAAGGCGATCACGGCGGCCGGAGCGGGCAGCCCCGGCTGACCACGACCGCGCGGGGGCGGCCCGGACGACCGCGCGCCCGCCTCCGGTACGCCCGGACCGCCCGTACGCGCTCCGCGTCACCCCAGCGGGACCGGTTCCGGCAGTCCGACCGGCCAGGTGTGCACGGGGTCGCCGATGTGCATCAGCTCGCCGTAGCGCCGTGTCGTCGCGGCCAGCGCGGCCTCGCGGCCGAGTCCTTTCTCCAGGGCCCTGTGGAAGGTGGCCGCCTGCCAGGTCGCGCCGTTGACGCGCAGTCGGCACCGGTCCTCGATCACGCCCAGGTAGAGGTCCCGGTCGGCGGGCTCGACGCCCCAGGCGTCCAGGCCCGCGGCGGCCAGCGGCAGCAACTCGTCGCGCACCAGGTTCACGGCGTCCACCTGGGCGGTCCCGCCGTAGCGGCCGCGCCGCGGCCACTCGAGACGCGCGTCGATGCCGTACCGGCAGGCCGCGTCGAAGTTGGCGGCGGCCGCCTCGAAGGACATCCGGGTCCACACCGGACGCTGCTCCTCGGCGAGCGCGCGGACCAGGCCGTAGTAGAAGGCCGCGTTGGCGATGACGTCGGTGACGGTCGGTCCCGCCGGCAGCACCCGGTTCTCGACGCGCAGGTGCGGGACGCCGTCGGCGATGCCGTACACGGGCCGGTTCCAGCGGTACACCGTGCCGTTGTGCAGCACCAGTTCGGCGAGTCTGGGCACGCCACCGGCGTCGAGGACGGCGAGCGGGTCCTCCTCGTCGCAGATGGGCAGCAGCGGCGGGAAGAACCTCAGGTTCTCCTCGAAGAGGTCGTACGCCGAGGTGACCCACCGTTCGCCGAACCAGGTGCGCGGCCGGACCCCCTGGGCCTGCAGCTCCGGCGGCCGGGTGTCGGTGGACTGCAGGAAGAGCGGGGGCCTCGACTCCCGCCACAGCTCGCGCCCGAACAGGAAGGGCGAGTTGGCGCCGATCGCGATCTGCGGGGCCACGACGGCCTGTGCCGCGTTCCACACGTCCGCGAACATGCCCGGGGTGACCTGGAGGTGCAACTGCACGGAGGTGCAGGCGGCTTCGGGCACGATGGACGCCGTCCTGCAGACCAGGCGCTCCACCCCGTCGATGTCGAGTTCGAAGTCCTCTCCGCGCGCGGCCACGATCTGATCGTTGAGCAGCGTGTAGCGGTCGACCTCCGACAGGTTGGAGGACACCAGATCGTCCTGGCCGAGCGTCGGCAGAATACCGATCATGATGATTCCGGCGTCGACCTCGCTGGCTTTCCGGTGGGCATAGGCGAGCGAGGTACGGATCTCCTCGGCCAGCCGGTCGAATACCCGGCCGCCCAATCGGTGCGGGGCGATGTTGACTTCCAGGTTGAACATGGCCAGTTCCGTCTGGAAGTCACGGCTCGCAATCCTTTCGAGTACTTGCCCGTTCATCATTCTGGGCATGCCGTCGGGCCCCGCGAGATTCAATTCGATCTCCAGGCCCATCAGGTTCTTCGGGCGGTCGAACCGCTTCTCCTCCAGCAGTCGCTCCAGCCCCGTCAGGCACTGTCGGAGCTTGTCGCGGTGCCGCTGCCGATCAGACAGGCCGAACGGCCCTGCCACGACCTTCTCCCCCATCGAAGCGTCCCTCCTCGGATGGGCAGGCCGACGTTCCGGCCCTGGCGTCCCGGGTCACGGGGGATGATGCCCAGGCAACACGATCCATAACGCCCCGCGCGCGCTCTTCGACCGCTAGTGTGGACATCGGCCCCGGGCACATTCACGGGGCATGGAGCATTCAGCAAGTTTGTCGGCCGGGATGATCTCGTGAAAAACGCCGACGAGAATCGGCCGACCGCTCGGGCGAAGTATTCCGAGGTCACCGCGATTCGATCGCGCAGAACCGGGATGAATCCCGCATTTCGCCGACCGGATATCGACTTGTTCCTCTAATTCGGCACGACTAGACGAAACACCGTCTGAACACGTGTCGTATAAACTCCACTACCGAGGCAGAGAGTCGGCGCTCGCGGTCCTAGGTCCTGCCGTCACGGCGGCAGGCGACATCCTGTCGGCGGATCCAGACCCCTCGCCACCTCTGACCCGAGAGCTGACAGCGCCGTCCGCCCCCGCCCTCGCGCCACTGTGCCTGTCGAATGAGAGGCGACCCACCATGCCGCTGCACGTACCCCTGGCTCCCGCGCCCGCCCTGCGCACCGTCCTCACGGCACTCGGTTCCCCCACCGCTGTCCGCGAAGCCCGCACCCCGTCCCTGCGCCTGGCCCAGGGACCCGTCACCCCCGAACTCCCGCTGCCCGTCCACGTCCTGGATCGCATCACCCCCGCGGGTGCCTCCGCCACCCGGCTCGCCGGGTGGCGCTTCCTCATCCGCAGCGGCGACCGCGCGGTGGCCGCCGCCGACACCATGCTGACCCCGGACGGCTGGGCCTTCTCGCACTTCTTCGAAGGCCCCTACGTCACCGCCACCGAGCGCGCCCTGCGGCAGGCCGAGGCCCTGCAACAGCCTTACCAGGCAAGGCTGTTGTCCGTTCCGGAGCTGTACATGCTGACGCTCTGGCTGCACGGCGACTGCGCCGCCGACGGCGCCACCGGGCATCCGGCCGCCACCGACCTGCTGGTCCCGCTCGCACCCGCCCCGCCCGGCATCGCCGCGCACCGGCCCTACCTCGTCACCGAACTCCTGCCGGTCCTCACCCACCGGGTCACCCCCGCGCCGCTCCTCATCTCACCCGCCTGAGCCCCGGCCCCGAACGGGGCCCGCCCCGAGCGTCCGTGCCCCGCGGCCGTGCCCCGCACGGGTAGACCTGCCGCGGGGCACACCGCTGCCACGAACCCCGAGAGGGTCTCGCTCGTTAGGGCCGATGACCGCTCGTACGAGGAAGAACATGCTCCGCGACCGATCTGACTAGCCCGATCCGACCACCCCGAACCACCCGAAAGGACAGCGCAGTTGGGGTGAACCCTCCGCACGGGTGATGCGTCATCAACCTGTGAGAAGCGGTGCCCTCAAATCCCTGCGGATCGGCGCCCGTGGGGCAACACTGGGTTCCGGACCACACACCAACGGGGGGCGGCAATGAGTACTTCGAGCCGCAAGACAGACAGCACAGCGACCACTCACCTCTCGACCCAGCGAAAGATCCCATCCATGTGCCAGCACCAGCCACTGTGTCCCTCAGCCGAATCAGCCGACCGGGAGTCCGCCCGCCTCGTGGCGCATCACCCGGAGCAGGGGTGGAGCCTGCTGTGCAACGGCGTTCTGCTCTTCGAGGACACCGGTGAGCTCCTGCCGGACGGCCAGATCATCGCCCCGCACCGCCCGCTGGGCGGCACGCAGGTGATGACGGCCGCCTGAGCCGCGCACGACCCCGGGCGGCCCCGACAGGCCGCCCAGACACACGAGGGGCCGGCCCGGAGACGTGCTCTCCGAACCGGCCCCGACGCATGTCCGAGGACGATCACTCCTCGTGCGCGTCCGCGTGCCGAGCGCCGATCAGTCCTCGTAGGCGTCCAGCGGCGGGCAGGAGCACACGAGGTTCCGGTCGCCGTACGCCTGGTCGATGCGGCGCACCGGCGGCCAGTACTTGTCGGCGGCCGAGACACCGGCCGGGAAGACGGCCACATCGCGGCTGTACGGGTGCTCCCAGGCACCGCCGAGCGCGGCGGCCGTGTGCGGCGCCCCGCGCAGCGGGTTGTCGTCCACCGGCCACTCGCCGTCGGCGACCTTCTCGATCTCCGCCCGGATCGCGATCATCGCGTCGCAGAACCGGTCGAGCTCGCCCAGGTCCTCGGACTCGGTGGGCTCGATCATCAGCGTGCCGGCCACCGGGAACGACATCGTCGGCGCGTGGAAGCCGTAGTCGATCAGACGCTTGGCGATGTCGTCGACGCTCACGCCGGTCGCCTTGGTGAGCGGGCGCAGGTCGATGATGCACTCGTGCGCGACCAGGCCGGCGGGGCCGGTGTACAGCACCGGGTAGTGCGGCTCAAGGCGCTTGGCGATGTAGTTGGCGGAGAGCACGGCCACCTGCGTGGCGCGCTTGAGGCCCTCGCCGCCCATCAGCCGGACGTACGACCAGGAGATGGGCAGGATGCCCGCGGAGCCCCAGGGAGCGGCCGAGATCGGGCCGACACCGGTCGCGGGACCGGCCTCGGGCTGGAGCGGGTGGTTCGGCAGGTACGGCGCCAGGTGCGCGCGCACGGCGACCGGGCCGACGCCGGGGCCGCCGCCGCCGTGCGGGATGCAGAAGGTCTTGTGCAGGTTCAGGTGCGAGACGTCGCCGCCGAAGTGACCCGGCTTGGCGAGGCCCACCAGCGCGTTGAGGTTGGCGCCGTCGACGTAGACCTGGCCGCCGGCCTCGTGCACCTGGGCGCAGATGTCGGCGACGTGCTCCTCGAACACACCGTGCGTCGAGGGGTACGTGATCATCAGCACCGACAGCTCGTCGCGGTACTGCTCGATCTTGGCGCGCAGGTCCACGACGTCGATCTCGCCGTCGTCCGCCGTCTTCACGACGACGACCTTCATGCCGGCCATCACGGCGCTGGCGGCGTTGGTGCCGTGCGCGGAGGACGGGATGAGGCAGACGGTGCGCTGGTCGTCGCCGTTGGCGCGGTGGTAGCCGCGGACCGCCAGCAGACCGGCCAGCTCGCCCTGCGAACCGGCGTTGGGCTGGAGCGACACCTTGTCGTAGCCGGTGACCTCGGCGAGCTGGTCCTCCAGCTCGTGGATGAGCTTCAGATAGCCCCGCGCCTGGTCGGCGGGCGCGAAGGGGTGCATCTGGCCGAACTCGGGCCAGGTGACCGGCTCCATCTCCGTGGTCGCGTTGAGCTTCATGGTGCAGGAGCCCAGCGGGATCATGCCGCGGTCGAGCGCGTAGTCGCGGTCGGAGAGCTTGCGCAGGTAGCGCAGCATCGCGGTCTCGGAGCGGTGCTCGTGGAACACGGGGTGCGTGAGGTACGCGTCGGTGCGCAGCAGCGCGGCCGGCAGGGTGTCCTCGGCACTCGCGTCCAGCGCCTCGACGTCACCCTCGACACCGAACGCGGTCCACACGGCGGCGAGCTGCTCGCGCGTGGTCGTCTCGTCGCAGGAGATCGACACGTGGTCGGCGTCGACGGGGTGGAGGTTGACACCGTGGTCGCGGGCGGCGGCCACGATCTCGGCGGCACGGCCGGGCACCCGCACGGTGAGCGTGTCGAAGTACGCGCCGTGCACGACCTCGACGCCGCCGGCGGTGAGTCCGCCGGCCAGGACCGTGGCGTAGCGGTGGGTACGCCGGGCGATGATCCGCAGGCCGTCGGGACCGTGGTAGACGGCGTACATGCCGGCCATGACGGCGAGCAGCACCTGGGCGGTGCAGATGTTGCTGGTCGCCTTCTCCCGGCGGATGTGCTGCTCACGCGTCTGCAGGGCGAGGCGGTACGCCTTGTGCCCGTCGGCGTCCACGGACACGCCGACCAGTCGGCCGGGGAGGCTGCGCGCGAACTTCTCGCGGACCGCCATGTAACCGGCGTGCGGACCGCCGAAGCCCATCGGCACGCCGAAGCGCTGCGTCGTACCGACCGCGATGTCCGCGCCGAGCTCGCCGGGCGAGGTCAGCAGGGTCAGGGCGAGCAGGTCGGCGGCGACGGTGACGACCGCGCCCAGCTCGTGCGCCTGCTCGACGATCGGCTTGATGTCGCGTACGGCACCGGAGGCGCCCGGGTACTGGATCAGCACGCCGTTGATCTCGCGCCCGGCGAGGTCGGCCGGGATGCCCTCGGAGAGGTCGGCGACGACGATCTCGACGCCGGTCGGCTCGGCACGCGTCTCTATGACGGCGATGGTCTGCGGCAGCGCGTCCGCGTCGACCAGGAAGAGGCCCTTCTTGTTCTTGCCCATGCGGCGGGACAGCGCCATGGCCTCGGCGGCGGCGGTGCCCTCGTCGAGGAGGGAGGCTCCGGAGGTCGGCAGCCCGGACAGCTCGGCGACGACGGTCTGGAAGTTCAGCAGCGCCTCGAGACGACCCTGCGAGATCTCCGGCTGGTACGGCGTGTACGCGGTGTACCAGGACGGGTTCTCCATGACGTTGCGCAGGATCACCGGCGGCGTGAAGGTCCCGTAGTAGCCGAGGCCGATCATCGAGCCGAGCACCTGGTTGCGGTCCGCGAGGGAGCGGAGCTCGGCCAGTACCTCGGCCTCGGTGCGCGCGGCCGGCAGCTTCAGGGCCTCGACGTTCTTGATCACGTCCGGCACCGCGGCGGCCGTCAGCTCGTCGAGCGAGGCGTATCCGACCTGCGCGAGCATCTTGGCCCGTGCTTCGGAGTCGGGTCCGATGTGGCGCTGCTCGAAGGGGATTCCCTGTTCGAGCTCGGAGAGCGGAATGCGAGGGGCGGTCATGGCGGAGGCCTCCTGGTCTGACGCGACCTTCGAGGGGCACCCCGGCACGGGTACCCCGACGGCCTCCCCCTCTGTCATCTCAACCTGAGAGCTTCACCGGATGGTCGATCGGACGATCCGGTTTTCACCGTCGGTGAGAGCGGAGGCCATCGACACCCGCCCTGCTTTCCAGAGTGACCTCGTCCGTGCGGTACGTGAGCCTGAGAGATTCCGGGGAGGATTTGCTCCTTCGGCGCCCCCGGTGAAATCCGGAGGACTCTCCCGCACGGGATCAGCAGCCGTTTGCCAGCGTACCAGCGGCGACTGGAGGTGAGCTCGAGTGGCCGCCTTCACAGATGTGCTCTTTTGTAGTACTTACGGATGAGTTTGCGACCACTGGAGGGACCGTGCAGACCGACATCGATCCGCGCAACCTGATCGGCCGCAAGGCGTTCGACAGCAACGGCACCAAGATCGGCACGATCGACGAGGTCTACCTCGACGACGCGACCGGGGTCCCCGAGTGGGCGGCCATACGCACGGGCCTGTTCAGCAGGGACGCCTTCGTGCCCCTGGAGCCCAGCGAGATCGTCGAGGGGACCCTGCGCATCCCCTTCGACCGGGCCCTGATCAAGGATGCCCCGGACTTCGGTGTCGGGCGCCACCTCTCCCCCGAACAGGAACTCCAGCTCTACCACCACTACGGCCTCGACGTCGCGTCCCCTCCCCCGCCGGACCGTGACTTCGGCCGCCTCGCGGGCTCGGAGGATCCCTGACCCGCAGAACCGTCCCGCCCCGCCCTACGAACCAGGGCCCAGCGCCCCCGCACCCGAGACGGAGGGCCCGGAACCCCGCGTCCCGGCCTCCGGAACCGGCTGCCGGGGGCTCCGGGTCCCGTCCGCCGGGCCGGGCGGCCGCGGACCACGCGTCCCCGCTTCCCGAGCCGACACCGCCGGACTCCGCGCGCCTGATTCCGGGGCGGGCGTCCCGGGCTCCGGCGCAGGCCGCCAGAGGGCCGGGACGGACGCCCCTGGCTCCAGAACGGGTGTCCCGGGTTCCGGGACGGGCGGCCCGGGGTTCGGAGCGGACAATCCGGGTTCCTGCGCCCCCGCCCCCGATGCCCCGGGACCGGCCGGCGGCCCGCCGCCGTCCTCGGGTCCTCGCTCCACCAGAGGCAGCGGGTCGGCCGGTTCGAGCCGCGGATCGTCCGTCCGGAAGGTCCGCACCCGGCCCGGCCCGGAGTAGGGCGTCTCGAACCGCACCGTGACCCGCCCCAGCCCGCTCCCCTGCACCCAGCCGTGCCCGAACTCGGCATGGCGCACGTCGTGCCCGGAGGGCCACCGCCGCTCCGCCCGCGTCTCCCCCTCGGCGACGGCGGCCACCTCCGACGGCTCGTCCTCGACGTGCTCCTCGGCCACCGCCTCCCCCGCGGCAGCGGCCTGTGCCTGCGCGAACAGGTCCTCCTGCGTGTAGTCGGCGAGCCCGGAGACGCCGACCCCCAACAGCCGGACGCCACCGGTCGTGTCCACGCCCTCCAGCAACCGGGCGGCGGCCTCCCGGACGACGCCGGGGTCGTCCGTGGGTCCCCGCAGCGTCTCGGACCGGGTCAGCGTCGAGAAGTCGTACCGGCGGACCTTCAGCACTATGGTCCGCCCCGACAGCCCGGCCCCGCGCAGCCGCCGCACACACCGGTCCGCCAGCCGCTGCACCTCAAGACCCACCCGGACCCGGTCGTGGATGTCCACGTCGTACGTGTCCTCGACCGACACCGACTTGGTCTCCCGCTCGGCCACCACGGGCCGCTCGTCGTGGGCCAGCGCCATCGCGAACAGCGCGTGCCCGTGCGCCTTCCCCAGCAGCCGTACGAGCTCGTCCTCGCCCGCCTCGGCGAGCTCCTCCACGGTGGTGATGCCGGCCCTGCGCAGATGGTCACCGGTGGCCGGCCCCACGCCCGGCAGGGTCCGCACCGGCATCGGCCCCAGCAGCGCGCGCTCGGTGCCCGGGTCGATCAGGACGAGACCGTCGGGCTTGGCCTGCTCCGAGGCGATCTTCGCCAGCATCTTGGAGGCGGCCAGCCCCACCGATCCCGTGAGCCCCGTGAGGGCCCGGATGTCCGCGCGCAGTCTGGTACCGGCCAGCCGCGCCGACGTCTCGTCCCACGCCGCCCCGCCCGCCTCCAGGTCCACGAACGCCTCGTCCAGGCTCAGCGGCTCCACCAGCGGCGACAGAGCCCGCAGCAGCCCCATCACCTGCTCGCTGACCGCTCGGTACAGCCCGAAGCGCGGCACGAGATAGGCGGCGTTCGGCGCGCGCCTGCGGGCCTGGGCCATGGGCATCGCGGAGTTCACCCCGAAGACGCGCGCCTCGTACGAGGCGGTGGCGACGACTCCACGGGGCCCCAGGCCGCCCACGACGACGGCCTTCCCGCGCAGACTCGGCTTGGACGCCTGCTCCGCCGAGGCGAAGAAGGCGTCCATGTCGAGATGCAGGATCGTGGGCGCGGTTCTCACATCTCCGATGCTGCCCTACGCCACTGACAGTGCCCCGGCGCGTCGGGGCACCGCGTCATCGCACGCCGCTCACACCGCACGGTTGCGCCTGCGCGCCAGTTCGTCGGCGGGATTGTGCGCGAGGAGCGTTTCGCCGGTGTCCACGCGCTCTCCGTGCAGCTGGGACAAGGCGCCCTCGACGTCCCGCCACACCACGCCCACGGCGATGCCGAAGACGCCCTGGCCGCCCTGCAGCAGCGCGTGGACCTCGTCCGGCGAGGTGCACTCGTAGACGGTCGCGCCGTCGCTCATGAGCGTCATGCGCTCCAGGTCCTGGAAACCGCGCTCCCTGAGGTGCTGGACCGTGGTGCGGATGTTCTGCAGCGACACCCCGGTGTCGAGGAACCGCTTGACGATCTTCAGGACCACTACGTCCCGGAAGCTGTAGAGGCGCTGCGTCCCCGAACCGTAGGCGGGACGCACGCTGGGCTCGACCAGTCCGGTCCGCGCCCAGTAGTCGAGCTGCCGGTAGGTGATGCCCGCGGCGGCACACGCCGTGGGCCCCCGGTAACCGACCTCCTCGGGAGCCGTCTCTCCCCCGTCGGGCACTGCTGCCGACCGCAGCGGAACGTGATCGGCCGCGCTGCCGTGATGGGGACGCCCCCTGCTCGAGCCGAGCCGAGAGCTTGGGGGAGGGTACGGGCCGCTCCCTCCCGGACCGTGTCCGGGAGCACCCCCAGCCGTACCGTCGCCGCTGCTTCTCACGCCGACCTCCGTCCTTGACCTGCCTTCTCGACGGTAGGCAGTCACCAGGGGCGCGTCAACGATCGCCACACTCGGCACGCCGAGTGATAATCACCCTAAGAGTGGTTTCCCGTGCCCTACCGCGGGGAAAGGCTAGCCGAATGCTCTCGGCGCGGGCCGCGGCACACCACACTCGCCGCGGGCAAATGCCCCCGGAGAGGCCCACCCGGCCGGCTCACTGACTGTTGGTGCCGAAGTCCTCGGGCGAGATCTGGTCGAGGAACTCGCGGAACTTCTCCACCTCGTCCTCCTGCTCGTCCGGGATCGCGATCCCGGCGTCGTCGAGCACCCCGTCGCTGCCGTAGATGGGCGTTCCGGTGCGCAGCGCGAGCGCTATGGCGTCGGACGGCCTGGCACTGACCTCGACCCCGCTGGCGAAGACGAGCTCGGCGTAGAAGACGCCCTCGCGCAGGTCGGTGATGCGCACTTCGGTGAGCTCCTGGCCGACAGCCTCCAGCACGTCCTTGAACAGGTCGTGGGTCAGCGGTCGGGCGGGAGCCATGCCCTGCTGGGCGAAGGCGATCGCCGTCGCCTCCCCCGGTCCGATCCAGATGGGGAGGTAACGGTCGCCTCCCACTTCACGCAGAAGCACGATCGGTTGGTTGGAGGGCATTTCGACCCGGACACCTACGACATCGAGCTCGTTCACACAGCAACCCTAGGCCGTGCCCGGGACGTTTGGGTAGTCGGGCACAGAACGGGTGGCCGATCCACGACCTGCGCCGGTGGCGCCGATCAGCGCAGACGCACACCCAGCGCGGTCTGCACGAGCGCCGCGTGCAGCTTCACCGTGAGGCCCGCGAGCTCCTTCGTACGGGCTTCGGCGTGCGCCCGTGTCTGTGGATTGCGGTGACGCCGCAGAGGGGCGACCACCTGGTCCACCAGTCCCGCGTCGCGCTCCGCCGCCGCCTTCATCGCCCGCAGATGGCGCGGTTCGATCCCGAAGCGGCCCAGCTCGACGACGAGCGCGGCAACGGTCACCGCCTCCGCGTCGTAGACACCGTCGGGCAAGGGCCCGATCAGTCCGTACGACTCCCACTCCTGGAGCTGTTGCTCACCGATCTCGGCGGCGGCCAGCAGCTCCTCGCGGCCCACCCGGGCCACCGTGGGCCCCTCGGGCTCGCCGTAGAGCTCTCCGAGGGGTTCCTGCCCGCCCGTGTCGCGCTGGCGGGCCATGGAGGGCAGACGCACCTGTTCACCGCGCGCCATGGCGTCCAGATGCTCACGGATCACCTTCAGCGGGAGGTAGTGGTCCCGCTGCATCCTCAGGACGTGGCCGAGGCGCTCGACATCGTCCGCGCTGAACTTGCGATACCCCGACGGGGTCCGCCGGGGCTCGACGAGTCCCTCCGACTCCAGAAACCTGATCTTGGAGATGGTGACTTCGGGGAACTCGTCGCGCAGCAGACTCAGCACCGCGCCGATGCTCATCAGCCCACTGTCCGCGGCGGCGGTACCACTGCCGGCACCGCCGCTCGGTGTTTGAAGCATGGACAATCCCTCGGTGTCCCCCCGGACGGAGTTGGGGGAGGGTCAGATGCCCCGCTGGCTCGCGTAGAACACCAGCCGGTACTTACCGATCTGCACCTCGTCACCGTTCGACAGAGGGACCTGGTCGATCCGTTCCCGGTTGACGTACGTGCCGTTCAGGCTGCCGACGTCGGCGACCGTGAACGTACCGTCCTCGACGCGACGGAACTCCACGTGCCGGCGCGACACCGTCACGTCGTCGAGGAAGATGTCGCTCTGCGGGTGACGCCCGGCCGTGGTCAGCTCACCGTCCAGCAGGAAGCGGCTGCCCGAATTGGGGCCCCGGCGCACCACCAGGAGCGCGGAACCGACCGGCAGCGCGTCGACGGCCGCCTGCGCCTCCGGGGAGAGCATCGGCGACGGCGTCTGACCCGTCACCTCGGCGTCGTAGGCCTCGATGCCGGAGATGGAGATCGTGGACGTCGTCTCCGACGGACGCTCCGGTACACCCCGCAGCGGCGCACCGCAGTTGGAACAGAACCGGCTGTTCTCCGCGTTGCGGTTCCCGCACCTCGTACACACCTGGGCCGACATGGACGGATCCTCCTGCCGCGGCTGCCCACCAGGGGCATGGGACGCATACGGATCGGAGGCGAACCCTCCACCCGCGCTTGAGGCTGACGGTTCTCCGAAACCTATGCGGCCGGGCTGGCCAGGGTCAACAGACGACGCGCCCTGACCACCGGGACCTGCGACCTGGTCCCGGAACAGCGGGCGGTCGCCGCCCTGGGCCTCCGCGTCCCCTTGACGCGGTGCACGATGACGGGCAGCCGCGCTGTCGCCGCTGTCCTCTCGCGTGCTCTTGCCGAACAACTTCGCAAACAACTTCACGGGCGATTCCCCTTGACCGAAACAGACCCGCCCGTGGGGCAGGACGAACCCTGATTGAACACACCGGTCGACCCGGACATCCTCACAACGTCCGTATCCACCAGACAGTTTCCACCACGCACCACCCATTCGGTGCGCCGACCCCCCGCAACCTGCTGTCCTCCCCCGACGGCCGCCGTCCGACCGCCGTTCACCGGGAGGACGACCGAGCGTAGTCAGGCCGCTCCGCCGGTCGCAAGGCATCTACGACGATCTTCGTCGAACGGTCCACCGTGACGGTGGCCTGCTCCTTCTCCAGTGTCTGCACCACGCCTCCCGGAATGTTCAGCGCCGGCTCCAGGTCCTGCGGCTTGCCGATGACCTTGAAACGATAAGGCTGGGTGATCTTGTTCCCGTCGACCTTCACTCCGCTTCCGGAGTCGGACAGATACGTACTGGCGACCACGCGCACGCCGTTCACCTGGATCGCCTCGGCACCGGCGGCGCGCAGCTCCTGGACGGCGTCGAGCAGCATGTCCGCCTTGACCGTCCCCTTCGTGTCGTCGATCGTCAACGTGATGCCGGGCCCCTGAGCGGCCACGGTGCCCGCCAGAATGCCGAGTTGCCTCTCCCTCTCGACCGTCTGCTTGCGGGCCTCCTCGGCCTGGTCCGAGCTGTTCTCGAGCTCGGTGCGCTGGTCCTCGAGACCCTGCTTCTCGTCCTCAAGACGCTGAGTGCGGCTGTCGAGTTCATCGAGAATGCGCACGAGATCTTCCTGACGCGCCCCGCGCAGCGCGCTGTCGCCGTCGCTGTTGGACGCGACCTGGACGGCCAGGCCGAACCCGAGGCCGAACAGCAGCAGGGCGACGATGAGTTGGGCACGCGACACCCGCGGCGGCCACAGCCCGTCGACCAGTCTCTGACGGCCGGACAGCGGCGGCACGCCACTCTCCTCGGCCACCTGCGGCTCGGGCTCCTCCACGGCCGTGGGGACCTCTTCCGGCAGCTCTCTGCGCAGCGGGCTCTCGGGGGCCTCGGCGTCGTTCTCGTTGCTCATCGGCCTCACGCCCGGAACACGTGCCGACGGATGGCCGCGGCGTTGGAGAAGATCCGGATGCCGAGGACGACCACGACACCCGTGGACAGCTGGGCGCCCACGCCCAACTTGTCACCCAGGAAAACGATCAGCGCGGCGACGACCACGTTCGACAGGAACGAGACCACGAAGACCTTGTCGTCGAAGATGCCGTCGAGCATCGCGCGCAGACCGCCGAACACGGCGTCGAGTGCCGCCACGACGGCGATCGGAAGGTAAGGCTCGACGACCGCCGGAACCTCGGGCCGGACCAACAGTCCAGCCACGACTCCCACGACGAGGCCCAGTACGGCGATCACGGTGTGCCCTTCTCTGTGCTCGGCTCTGCTGTACGTACGATCACACTCGGTGCGGCGGACAACCGGACGTCCTCCTCGACGGAGACGGCGGTCCTGATGCCGTAGTTCTCCTGCAGGGCATGCAGATACAGCCCGTCGGCGCTGTTCTGGAACCTGGTGCTGAGCCTTTGGCCGTCCCCCACCGCGAGCACCGTGTACGGCGGCACCAGCGGTTTGTTGTCGACCAGTATCGCGTCACCCGCGGCCCTGATGGCCGACAGGGCGGTCAGCCGCTGTCCATTGATGGAGATGGCCTCGGCCCCCGACTCCCACAGGCCGTTGACCACGCGCTGCATGTCACGGTCCCGCACCCGTCCGGTGTCGGAGAATCCCGAGGTCTCCCGCGGATTGGTGCCGTCGCCGCCCGCGCTCGCGTCCTTGGCGTCGTCGACGACCAGCTTCACACCCGGTCCGTGCACGTCGGTGGCACCGGACAGGACGCTCACGAGGTCGGCCTGCTCGTCGCCGTCCTTCTTCAGCGCCGCGCGCTGGCGTGCGCTCACGTCGGCGCGCAGGGTGTCGACGCCGCTCTCCAGCTTGTCCGCAGCCCTCGTCTCGCGCTCGATGCGGTCGATGAGCTCCTGGCGCTCCTTGGCCACGACGGGCGCCGCGATCCGGGCGTTCGCCGCCCCCACCGTGACCACGAGCGCGGCGAGCACCAGACCCGCGGCGAGACCCAGCTTGGACCGGAGCGTCTTCGGCAGACCACCGGCACCCTCGGCCTGCCTGCGGGCCGCCGCTTCGGCGTACCCCTCATCAAGGCTGTGGTCCATGACGTTGTTGAGCAGCGACATGGAGGCGTCCGGGCGCGAGGGGCGCGGAGCGCTGCTCCGAACGGGGGGCTGCTGCGGCATGCCGCACATCGTCGCACGTCGCGGGTACTACCACCGAATGGCCCCACCAACGTGCCGGACAGGCCCCCTTGGGGGCACTTGTCCGACACGTACGGGTGAAGAGTGTTTCAGCGGCCGGCGCTGTCCACGACGGCCGCCCACTCGTCGAGCAGTGCCTCGGCGGAGGCGTCGTCCGGCCCTTCCGCCCACAGATGGGTGACGGCCTCGGCGGGATCCGGCAGCACCATCACCCAGCGCCCGTCCGCCTCCACGACCCGGACGCCGTCCGTCGTGTCCACGAAGCGGTCTCCCGCCTCCTCCACGACCCGGCGCATCACCAGCCCCTTCACCGCCCACGGAGTCGCGAGATCCCGCTTGAGCACGTGTGCCCGCGGAATCCGGGCGTCGATCTGGCTGAGCGTGAGCTGTGTCCGCGCCACCAGACCGATGAGCCGTACGAAGGCTGCCGCGCCGTCGAAGACACCGCTGAACTCGGGAATGATGAAGCCGCCGCGCGCGTCGCCGCCGAAGATCGTCGACTCCTCACGGCCGACCCTGGTCAGGTCGTCCGGCGACGTGGCCGTCCACTCCACCTGCGTGCCGTGGTACGCCGCCACCTGTTCGGCGATCCGTGTGGTCGTCACCGGCAGCGCCACCCGCCCGCTGCGCCGCTCCGCGGCCACCAGGTCGAGCATCACGAGCAGGGCCCGGTCGTCCTCGACGATCCGCCCCTTCTCGTCGACGAGCGAGAGCCGCTCGCCCACCGGGTCGAAGCGCACGCCGAACGCGGCCCGCGCGGAGGCGACGATCTCGCCCAGCCGCACCAGACCGGCCCGCCGGGTCTCCGCCGTCTCGGTGGGCCTGGACTCGTCGAGGCCGGGATTGATGGTCAGGGAGTCCACACCGAGCTTGCCCAGCAGACTGGGCAGCACCAGTCCGGCACTGCCGTTGGAGGCGTCGACGACCACCTTCAGCCCGGAGTCCGCGATCCCGGTGGTGTCGACGTTGCGCAGCAGCGATCCCGTGTACGAGTCGAAGACACTGGCGGGGAAGTGCAGGTCCCCGATCTCACCGGGGAAGGCGCGCCGGTACTCCTGCCGCGCGAACACCCGGTCGAGCTTCCGCTGGCCGCCCTGCGACAGGTCGGCACCCTGCCCGTCGAAGAACATGATGTCGACGGAGTCGGGCACCCCGGGTGTCGTGCGGATCATGATCCCGCCGGCACTGCCCCGGGCCGTCTGCTGCCGGGCCACGGGCAGCGGTACGTTCTCCAGGTCGCGTACGTCGATGGCGCTGGCCTGCAACGCCGAGATCACCGCCCGCTTCAGCGCGCGAGCGCCTCGGGAGTGGTCGCGGGCCGTGGTGACGGTGGAGCCCTTCTTGAGGGTCGTCGCGTAGGCACCCGCCAGACGCACGGCAAGCTCCGGGGTGATCTCGACGTTCAGGATCCCGGAGACGCCACGAGCGCCGAACAGGTGGGCCTGGCCGCGCGACTCCCAGATCACCGAGGTGTTGACGAAGGCGCCGGCCTCGATGGTCTTGAACGGGTAGACGCGGACGTTGCCCTGAATGATCGATTCTTCACCGACGAGACACTCGTCGCCGATCACGGCGCCGTCCTCGATGCGGGAGGCCCGCATGATGTCGGTGTTCTTTCCGACCACACAGCCGCGCAGATTGCTGTGCTGCCCGATGTACACGTTGTCGTGCACGACGGCCCGGTGCAGGAAGGCACCGCTCTTGACGACGACGTTGGAGCCGACGACGGTGTGCTCTCTGATCTCGGCGTTCGCCTCGACCTTGGCGTAGTCACCGATGTAGAGCGGACCGCGCAGCACCGCGTCGGGGTGCACCTCCGCGCCCTCGGCCACCCATACGCCCGGGGAGATCTCGAACCCGTCGAGTTCGACGTCGACCTTGCCCTCCAGGACGTCGGCCTGGGCCTTCACATAGCTCTCGTGGGTACCGACGTCCTCCCAGTAGCCCTCGGCGATGTAGCCGTAGACGGGCTTGCCTTCCTTCATCAGCTGGGGGAAGACATCGCCGGACCAGTCGACGGATACATCTGCCTCGACGTAGTCGAAGACCTCGGGCTCCATGACATAGATGCCCGTGTTCACCGTGTCCGAGAAGACCTGCCCCCAGGTCGGCTTCTCCAGGAAGCGTTCGACCTTGCCTTCCTCGTCGACGATGGTGATGCCGAATTCCAGAGGATTGGGAACACGCGTCAGACAAACGGTGACGAGGGCACCCTTTTCCTTGTGGAAGTTGATGAGTTCGGTGAGGTCGAAGTCGGTAAGGGCATCACCGGAGATGACGAGGAAAGCGTCGTCCTTCAACGCCTCCTCGGCGTTCTTGACGCTGCCGGCAGTACCGAGTGGCTTCTCCTCATTGGCATAGGTGAGCTCCATGCCGAGCTCTTCGCCGTCACCGAAGTAGTTCTTGACCAGCGAGGCCAGGAATTGGACAGTGACGACGGTTTCGTTGAGCCCATGCCTTTTCAGCAGCCTGAGCACGTGCTCCATGATCGGGCGGTTCGCCACGGGCAGGAGCGGCTTGGGCATGCTCGAGGTCATCGGGCGAAGGCGCGTGCCTTCGCCTCCGGCCATCACGACGGCCTTCATGTCGGAAGCGTCCTCCTTGAAGAGACGACGGTACAGCCGACTTCACCCGTCCTGATTGTCCCGCAGATTTAGAGCGGGGGCCATCGGGGCACCACTGCCACCCAATCGGGCCGAGCTCAATCGGTCATGGTGTCCGCCCGGATCAACCGGCGGACCTGCACCACGTAGAGGACTCCTGCCCACCAGTAGAGGGTTGTACCCCACCCGGCGAACGCCCATCCGAAAATAGCGCCGAGTGTCGCGATCCAACCGCTCGCGTCACTGAGCAGCAGCAACGGGAAGGCGTACATCAGGTTGAAGGTGGCCGCCTTCCCGAGGAAGTTCACCTGCGGGGGCGGATAGCCGTGGCGCCGGAGGATCCACACCATCACCAGCAGAACCAGGTCGCGCGCGAGAAGGGCCGCCGTGAGCCAGATCGGAAGAATCTCGCGCCAGGTGAGTCCGACGAGTGTCGACAGAATGTAGAGCCTGTCGGCCGCGGGATCCAGCAGTCGGCCGAGGTTGCTGATCTGGTTCCAGCGCCGGGCGAGCTTGCCGTCCAGATAGTCGCTGATACCGCTCAGCATGAGGACGAGCAACGCCCAGCCGTCGCTGTTGGGACCGCCGAACTCCGGCCTGAGGATCAACCACAGGAAGAGGGGTACGCCGGCGAGGCGCGCCATGCTGAGGATGTTCGGGATGGTGAGGACCCGGTCCGTCTGAACGCGGGTCTCCTGGACCTCCACCCGGGGGCCTCCTGTGGGGAACGAGCCAACGATGCCCCCTGACCTTACCCGCAGCCTCGGCATCACAGCGCAGAGGGGGAGGCAGCAACGGAGATTGCTCTCCGGAGGATCCGCAGGAAAAAACAAAAAAGCTCCGGCTCTCGGGAAAATCCCGAGAGCCGGAGCTCTAAAATTTGTTCGGCGGCGTCCTACTCTCCCACAGGGTCCCCCCTGCAGTACCATCGGCGCTGTGAGGCTTAGCTTCCGGGTTCGGAATGTA
>NZ_JBHYPZ010000009.1:0-214724 GCF_042746485.1 Streptomyces sp. NPDC058751
CGGACAGCATCACAGATCCGCGATGCGAGCAGTTGCACCAGATTCTCGAGCATGCCCCACAGGCCGCTACCAGCCACTTTCGATACACGCCCTAGCCGCAGGTCCGGTAGTTGTAGCCTGCGATGCGCCCGCTGCCGTCGCCGTCGGTGAAGTGGTAGTAGCCGTCGCTGTCGCGCGAGAGACTGATGGTATGGCTGGTGCCGATGTAGAGGGCCACGGTATTGCCGCTCGGCAGGTAGTCGGAGTTGCGCAGCCAATTGCCGGCCGCGGTCCACGTCTTCTCTCCGGCCGAGCCGTCGCTGGGTACTTGGAACTTGGTCTGCCACCGCGCTGTCGCGGAGGCCGTGGTGCTCCCGAAGTCGCCGTCGATACCGGAAGCGGCGAGTTCGCCGTCGGCCCAGAGGATCTTCTGCCACAGGCAGGTCGCGTTGGACTGCTTGTTGTGGGTGGTGTCCACGATGCCTTCGTTGTCCCAGTCGTCGGCGAAGACTCCCCCGCCGTAGACATAGGCCAGGCCGCTGTAGCTACCGCTCGCGGACGCCGGGGTGGCACTCACCGCGAGGACGGTGGCGGTCAGGGCACCGATCGTGCAGGCGGCAAGCCTGGATGTCTTCGAGGTCACGGGAGTTCCTCCTGGTTCGGGTGACGGTGGACCGTCGGATTCGGGCCACTGGGGCCACTTGGCCTTGCGGAACCTTGGCATGCGCGCGTCGGCGGGGACACACTCTTGCGGCTGAGTGCAAACAAGGAGGCCCCCGAGGGGAATCGCGTGCTCCGTATTCACTTCACCGAGGTCGATCTCGCTCGCGTCCGTGTCGCCGCGCAGCCTGACCCGATGTGGGAAGTGCTCGCGACACTTCACCGTCTTCAGTCGCGCACCGGCCGCAGTCAGTTCGCCGCCTGGCGCCGGACGGTCCGTGTCGACCTGGGCGCTGCCGGACTGGCCCGGCCCGTACGGGAGGTGCTGCTCTCCCTGTATCCGCTCGGGCCGTACCTGCCCGACTTCCTGACGCCCCCGGAGTCCGAGGGTGGTCTTGAGCCGGGCCTTGACGGCATCCTTCGTCTGCCCCGGCAGGACGTGCTCCATGAGATAGCTCTCCTCGACCGCGTGCGCGGCGTGCCGTCCTGGGCTCTGCGGCTGGGCCGGCCGGTCGAGCGGCGGGAGCTCACCGACCTGATCCGTCGCTACCACGCGGTCGCGGTCGCGCCCTTCACGGAGTGCATGGACAGTGGGGTCATCGCGCACCGGAGCCTTCTCGCACGCGCGCTGCTGACCGGCGGGATCGAGGGGGTGTTGTCGAGCCTGGGGCCGCGCATGCGCTGGCGCGAACCGGTCCTCGAAGTGGACTACAGAACGGATCGCGACCTCCACCTGCGGGGACGAGGGCTCCGGATCGTTCCGACGTACTTCCTGTGGGGCACCCCGGTCGCACTGGCGAACGCCGAGCTGCCGCCCGTTCTCTCGTATCCGCTGAACCACGCGCCGGTGCCGCAGGACCCCCGCCACGATGAGGGAGCGCCCCTCGGGGCACTCCTCGGAGTCACACGAGCGCGTGTCCTCAGGTGTGTCGCGGACGGCCTGACCACCGGAGAGCTCGCCCACGCCGTGGGGGTCTCGCCTTCCACCGCGAGCCGGCACGCCTCCGTACTCCAGGAGGCTGGACTGACAACCAGCCGACAGATCGGCCAGGCAGTCCTCCACACCCTCACCCCGCTCGGCACCGCCCTGCTGCGCCGGGACCGCGACGGCGCGAAGGCCACACGTCCGAGCTCCCCTTGATCAGCCAGACGGATGACGGGGACCAGGCTCCCCGGCGGTGTCAGGTCCCGTACCCGAGTGACGCGCCGGTACAGCGACGGTCGTCGGGCGCGGCCGTGGTGGTACGCGGTCCGGCGTCGACTCCGCCCCTCGACACACCCGGGCCGACCGAGGACGCGATCGTCCGGTCCGTCCGGTCGGCGGATCCCCTTTTTCGCCCGGTGGCGGCGTGCTGGTGGGCACGGACGAGCGTCCGCGCCGGCCTGGATCTGCTGGAGTGCCCGGGTGGACACGTCGTCCAACGCGTAGCGGCGGAAGCGGGTGCGGACCGTCATCCACGACCCGTGGCGTTCCGGCAGATCACCCCAGGAGACGCCGGTTCGGATCTTGTGGACCATCCCGTTTCCGCAGTGGCCGGTACTCGGCAACGCCGGGCGCGGCCCGTGCCGCCGATGTCACCCTGGCGACTCTCTTCGAGCACGGGTACTTCCAGGGCGCGAACGCCTGCTGCACCGGCAACCAGAGCTCGCTCGACGCCCTGAATGACGCGACCAGCTCCGTCAAGTTCCACTGACCCACGCGTATTGTCCGTCTCTGTCCCGGGACACCGGGCCCCGCCGATCGGGCCGGGTCCGGTGTCCCGGTCGTTTCGACCCGCCTCGCGCCGCGTCCGCCGGTGGTGCGGCGCCTGGGCGGTGTCATGCGCCCACCTCCTGGCCCTCGTCGTCGCTGTGGTGGTGGTCGGGACGTTCGGCTGGGACGGGGCGTGGCGGTCACTGGGCAACCTCTCGCGTACTTGGCGCGGCCGGCGGCTTGGAGGGCCAGGACGGTCGTCTTCGGCCGCCGGAGTGGTCACGGCCCCTCGGGCGACCTTCGAGGAGGTGGTCACCGGGCTGGTCGTGGTAGAGCCAGGTGGCGGGGCGGTGGTGATGCGGGGTACTGGGGCGAAACGCCTCCATCGACGACGGCATCCCCCGCCTGTTCCCGCTCAATACCCGCACCCCTCACGACGGGCCCGGCTCCGGCGACGGCGGAAGTCGGCACGACCAGCCGCATCCCGGGAGGAAGCTCACGGAAACCCGTACGGGGTAAGGGAGTTGTTGTCGGCCCAAGGTCCGGGCGAAGACGCGGAATCGTCTGGCGAGTGCCCGTCACCGGCCCCGGCCTGTCCCGTGCGGTCCATTCCGGTGCGGGCCGGCGGGTTGCTCCGGAGACCTCGCTCCGGCGGTCGTGATCTGTTCGAGTACCTCTGTGTAGAGGGACCGCTTGTCGGGACGGGCATGGGCGGCGGCATGCCTGAGAGCGGGGATCGCCGGCGTGCCCATCGCTGTCAGCCCCTCGGCCGCAGCCTTGCGGACGACGGGATGGGAGTGCTCCAGCATTCCCGTCACGGCGGGGATCGCGGGTGTCCACATCGCGTGGCAGAGGGTCCGGATCGCCGTGCGCACCAGGTCCGGTTGGGGGTCGTCCAGCAGGATCGATGTGTGGTGCAGGTAGATCTCCCGGTCCAGCATCGCCCGCGAAGTCCGGTGGGCGTGCAGGCGGACCTTGGACCTGGGATGCTGCAGCAGCTCGCCGATCAGGTCCCGCAGGCCGGGGTCCCGGTCCGCGTCCGGGCCGCCGTGTCTTTCGACCAGTCGCGTGAGTGCCTGGCGTATCCGGACCGGGTCACCGGTATGGGCCAGGTTCAACAGCTCTTGCCGGGACAGCTCTTGTGCAGCTCTTGTCGACGCGGCCGGGGCACGGTCACGGAGCGCCGCCAGCGCGGCGGCGTCCTGCCGTGCCGAGTCCGGGCGGCGCAGCGGGCCCTCGACGAGGCACAGCCGGTCCGCGAGGTCGTCGAGTCCTTCGGCTCGCAGTCGTCGGCAGGTCCGCGTCAGCGCGGGGGTACGCAACAGGGAGCGCTCGTGGAGCAGGTCGAGGAATCCCCAGGCGCCGGTGTCGAGGCGGTCGGCGAGGTGCTCCGCCAGCACGTCGGCGGGAACCCGGCGCAGCGCGTGCCCGGCCGCCGAGCTGCCGGACGGCGGGTCGTGCTCCCACCATTCGAGCAGCAGTGGGACCAGCGGTTCCAGTTCCCACGGGTCGAGTCGGCTTGCCGTGAGGGCCACTCTGTCGTGCAGGACGTCGTCGGCGCGGAGTTCCGTCTCGTCGACGGCGCTCAGTGTGCGGGCCAGGTCGGCATCGACGGGTATGTCGATGCGGCCTCGCAGGAAGGCTCGGAGCACGAGGAGCCGGGTCTCGGGCTCGGGCCAGGTCGAGAGCGCCAGGGCGGCAGCATGCCGGCGGTCCGGGGCGGATGCCTGCAGCATGGCCAGCAGGCGTTTTCGCAGTGCGGCCGAACGGGGCTGGTCGAGGTCGTCGATGTGCACGGTCCGCGGTCGTGGCGCCGGTGCGTGGGTGGTCTCGGCGATGGTCCAGGGTGGTGCGTCGAGGGGTTGGACGGCCGCCATCCAGTCGACGAGGGCGGCGCGGATCTCGGGGCCGGCGGCGGCGTAGGCGTCGATCAGCACGGTCAGGCGGTCCCGGGAGCCTGGAAGACCGTCGTGCTGCCCACGGAATCGACGGAGTTCCTCCAGGGCACTCGGCGCGCGCACCGCGGCTTCCAGCGAGGTTCTCCATGCCTGGGTCTCGGCCCTGGTCGGCGCGGTGGCGGCCGCAGCGGGCTGCGGGACGCCGAACGCGTCCCGCAGCACAGCGGTTTCGGCCTGCCAGGGGTCGGCGCCCAGCCGGGCCGAAGCGAGTGCCCGCTCGAGGTCGGCGCGGACCAGCACCGCGCCGAGACTGCGGAGCAGTGCCAGCACGGACCGGCCTCCTGCGGGTGCGGGTGGCAGCGCGCGTACCGCGTCGGCGACAGCCTGCTTCCGGACGGCCGACAGAGTCGGCGCGACCGCTTCGAGTACCGCGAGGATGTCGTGCCGGTCTTCGGTCGGAGCCTCGGCGAGCCCGTCGAGCAGGACCCTGGTGGACCGGGCGAAGGCCGTCAGTTCCCCGGTCGTCCACGGTGCAGGGCAGAGCCGTAGCGTCAGGCGCAGCACGCGGCCCCGGACGACGGGTTCGGAGCCGGCCAGGCGAAGCCAGTCCGGCAGCATGGGCCGCAGTGCTCGCAGCCGGGTGGGATGCGGCGGCTCGTGCCTTTCGGCGATGCGCAGCGCGACCGACGAATTCCATCCCGTCGCGGTCAGTGACCTGACGTCGAGGTCTGCGTCTGTTGCGGCGTCCGCCGCCGGCCGCGGCGAGGCGGGCGTGGTGATCCGGTGCTTGGCCATGGCCGCCGACAGTTCCTCGATCGTCCCGGAGGCGAGGCCCACCCGGCCGGTCGCCACCAGGGTGAGCAGGGCCGGTGCGACCCGTGCCGCCTGGTCGTCCAGCGCGAGGAGCGAGCACGTCGGCAGTGTGCGGTCGAGACCTTCCAGGAGCAGTCCGCGGGCGCGGCCGTCTTCGCTGCGTTCGGCGGCGGCGAGGAGGGTCGCCGGGTAGGCGTCGCCGAGAATGGCGCGCAGCGCTTCGACGAGCGTGCCGCGCAGGCCCGGATTGTCGTGGCGCCCGAGCAGCGAGAGCAGTGCCGGTACCGTCGCGGGCGTGCCCACGCGGACCAGGACCTCGGCTGCGGTTTTTTTGATGTTCATGTTCGGATGGCCGAGACATGCGGCGATCGCGGGGGAGGCCCAGCGGGCCCGCGCGTGGCCGAGGGCGAGCAGCGCCTGACGGATGGTCTGGATGTCCTGGGCGGCGGTGAGTGCGATCAAGGTCGCCGACAATGCCTGCGCGTCGTCCCCCGTGGCGTCGCGGGCGAGCAGCGCGATCACGTGCTTGCGCACGTGCCGGTCGTGGTGCCGCAGCAGGCGGTGCGTTCGCGCGCGGGCGCGCGCGTAGGGGGCACGGAGCAGGAGTTCGAGCAGGATCGCCTGCTCGCCGTCGGACAGTCCGGGCCGGTCCAGCAGATCCAGCGTGAGGGTCGCGACGAGCGCGTTTCCGGCTTCGGGGGCGGTCGCCGCGTCGAGCAGGCAGGACGGCCTGATACGCCGCCGCTCGTGGAGGCGACGACCCAGGCCGCGTATGGAGTCCAGGATCTCCTGGGGTACCACGGGCTCCCCGGCCGGTTCTCCGTTCTCGAGTCGCGGGGCGGCTCCGCCCGGCTCCCAGGACGCGGCCAGCTCGGACACGATGCGCAGGAGCAGGTCCGCGATGGCCGGCAGGGTACCGGCGCCGCCGTGGGCGGCGAGTCTGCACAGTGCCGCCACCGGCTTGTCCGGGTCCAGGTGGGAACTCAGGAGTGCCAGTTCCTGCTCGTCCGGGCCGCCGAGATCCGCCGCGATGCGGGCCGGCAGATCGGCGGGATCGAGGTGGACGAGGAGGGCACGCCGCTGTGACGGATCGTGGGTCAGATGCCACAGCACCTCGAGGGCGCGGCTGCGCACGGCGCGCAGGTGGGGGGCGATCACACTCGTGTTCTCGTCCGTGGCGAGAGCGAGTCCTTCCCGCAACGCTGTGATCGTCCGGTGTCCGCCGATGGCCTCCAGAGCCTCCAGGGCCGCTGCGGGCGCCGATGGCAGGAGGGCGATCACGGCGTCTTCGGCATCGGCATGGCGCAGGGAACGGATCGCGTCGAGGAACGGCCCCGGCGCGGGAGCCGCGGGAAGGATCCGTGTGATCGTGTCCCCGATGGGAAGGTTGCCTGCTCCCTGCCCGGCCAGGGCCACCAGCAGGGCGAGGCGCCGCGGCCAGCCCGGATCGTCGGCGGGCGCATCCACCAGTACACGGAACATTGCCTGTCGGCAGGTGAAGAGGATCGTCGCGACCTCGTCGGGCGCGATCGAGTGATCGGCCAGTGCCAGGCCGATGACGGACGGGACGTGCGGACCGTCCGGGAAGTGTCCGCGCCGGTGGAGTCCGCGCAGGCAGGTCACCGCAGACCCGCCGAACAGCAAGGGGTCCCGTGCGGCGATGGCCGTCAATGCGCCGATGTCACCGCGGTCCGCCAGGTCACCGAGCAGTTCCATGCCGCGCCGGCGAAGACGCGGCGGCAGATCCGGATCGTCGATGACCTGCCGCAGCAGGTCACCGTGCCCGTGACGGGCCGCAGCCGTGAGTGCGGCATCGGCCACCTCGGGCCATGCGGCCACCGAACCGGCGGCGAGGAACGGCGACAGGCGTCCCTGCGGCAGGGGGTCCAACGCCGCCCACGGTTCGGTGAGTTCACCCAGCGCGGCGCCGACGACGGTCGCGCTGCCGGCACCGAGCAGGCTGATCGCGTGGCCGCGGACCAGCGCGGGAGCCAGCAGGCCGGCGTGCAGCCCCTGCCGGGCCAACCGCAGGGCCGCGGCCTGCAGTACCGGGTCACCGCTGTTCACCAACTCGTTCACGAGTTGCGCAGGCCGGTGCGCGCAGGTGACGGTCGTTTCCCGTACGGCCTGGTAGAGCGGTTCGCCCGCGGACTCCGTCCGGATCACCGCGGGCTCGTTGAGGAGTTCGGCGCGCAGCCAAGCGATCCGTACCCGTGCCGGCAGCTCGGCCGTACGCCACGACGGCCAGGGCCGCCCCCGGAGATACGGCCCCAGGTGTTCGTAGAGTCGCGCCAGGACGAGCATCGCTTCCGGCGGTCCCTCCGCCGACACCGGCAGCAGCTCCGCGAGTTCGGCCGTCTCGGACTCGTCGCCCGTCCGGTCCGAGGTGACGCGCTCGGCCAGCAGGGTCAGCCCCAGGTACCGCAATCGGGGATCCTCGTGCCGGATGAGACGTCCGAAAACGGACGGCGTGCAGAGCTTCGCGTCAAGACGGTCGGACAACCAGTCGACGTCAGCCCGGCGTACCGCATCGTGAAAGGGCTTGTCTGTCGGCGTCATCATCGTCGGATGTTACTGACTCGGCTCCGTGACCGAGAAAGGGTTTCTGGCTCGACGTGAGCGGGTTCGGGAAGCGCTGGCGGCGCACGCTTTTGGCGTGGCGGCGGATGTGCCCCTGTGGACTTGGCCGGTTTCCGCCTGCGGAAGGCGATGTCGGTTTCCTGGGACCGTGGCCGTGGCGAGGCGGAGACGACGGCACGTTGGACATGCCAGGGGGAGAGCCGACCGTACTGGCGACCGCCGTGTTGAGAATACGGTCTGTGACCGCCGGTTGAGCCTGGTGGGTGAGTCTCGGAGACGGTCAAGGGCGGTGGGCGGGCGCCTGGGCGCAGGTGCTCGCGAGCGATGTGCGACGAGTGTTGAATAAGCGACACGTGTTGAATAGCTTGGGGGTATGAGGCACATCGAAGTGTGGGCGGACGTGGTCTGCGCCTGGGCGTACATCGGCAAGCGGCGGCTGGCGGCGGCGTTGGAGGAGTGGGAGGGGGAGCCCGTCGAGGTGGTGTGGCGGCCGTTCCGGATCGATCCGATGGCGCCCGCCCGGGCGGAGCCGCTGGAGGAGGTGCTGCGGGATCCGGTGGTGGACGCGGCGCTGCGGGGCTGTGCGCCGGGGATGTCCGTGGCCGACAACCGGGTCAGGGTCTCGGAGATCGCCGCCGCCGAGGGGATCGGGCCGCGCTGGGGTGCGGCGTGGCGGGTGTCGAGTCATGACGCGCACCGGCTGATCGCCCTGGCGTACGAACGGGGCGGAGCCGTCCTCCAGGACGCCGTGGTGGAGGGGGTGCTGCGGGCCCACTTCGTGGAGCGGAGGGACATCGGCCGGGCGCAGACGCTTCAGGAGATCGCCTCGGCGGCCGGGTTCGCCGAGGGGGGCCGGCTGCTGGGCGGGGGCGGGGCCGAGGGGTACGTGCGGGAGAACCTGCTGCGGGGCAGGGCGATCGGTGTGGCGACCTCGCCGACCCTGGTGATCGGCGGGGAGGCGCTGGCCGGGGCGCACGCTCCCGGTGTGATCGCGCGGTTCGTGGCGCGGGCCGTGGCCGAACCGCAGCGTGCGTTGCCGGCCGAGGTCGAGCGGCTGAGGCTGGCCGAGGCGCTGCTCGACAAGGGCGATCCGCTGGGTTGCCTGACGCTGCTGGACCCGCTGATGGCGGAGCACCCGAAGGAGCGGAGCGTACGGATGCTCGCCGCGCGCGCCCACTTCCACTCGGCGCAGCTGTCGCGGGCGCGCGGCGGGCTGGAGGCGCTGGTGGCGGAGAGTCCCGACGACCCGTACGTCCGGCTGCTGCTGGGCCGGACCCTGGAGCGCCAGGGGGCCGGGGAGGAGGCCGCGCCGCACCTGCGGATCGCCGCCGCGATGAATCCCGAGTACGGCAAGGCCCACTGACCTCCACCGACGCCGCACCCGGTGCCGTCCTCGGTGAGGCCCGCGTCCGCGAACGCCTTGGTGATCCGTCCCGTGGGGGTCCGGTGTCTTCGGCCGCGGCATCGACTCGAGGTCGGTGTCTCGGCGGGGTCCTGGCCGACAGCCAGGGCGTGCTCGTCTTCGTCGCAGGGTTCGACCGTGCGACATGTGTCGCATAACAAACGGGTGTTGTATTTGCGTCACGCGGTGTGGAACCGTGGTCCCATGTCGAACAAGCCGAGCACCCGAGGCACCTCGCTCGACCCTCGCGCCCGGCGGACCAGGGCACTGCTGCGTACCGCCGTCCTGGACCTCTCGATGGAGAAGGACCTGGACAGCATCACCATGGGCGACATCGCCCAGCGCGCGGAGGTGAACCGGGCCACGGTCTACCTGCACTACAAGGATCGTGAGGACCTGCTGCTCGACGCCACCGAGTCGACGATGGAGGGGGTGGTCGAGGCGGCCCGGGCCTGTCGGTTGACCGCGGACGCGCACGCCCTGTCCGACACCGCTCCGGCGCATCTGATCAGCCTGTTCGCCCAGGTCGACCATCATCGCGCCGTCTACCGCAGGATGCTCGGCGAGGACGGCAGTCCACGCTTCGCCGCCCGCCTCGAACACCTGCTGGCACAGGCGTGGTTCGAGCAACTGCTGACCGAGACCCCGGCGGGCGCGTCCGACGAGACGGCGCTGCTGGTGCGCGCGCACTTCCTCGGCGGGGCCATGCTGGCGGTCATCGGCCGCTGGACCCGCGGCGAGTTCGACGGTGAAGACGGGCGCGGCATGAGCGTGGCCGCGGCCGCCGACCTGACCTGGGCGCTGATCCGGAGCCGGCTGTGACCACGGCGCACGCGCGGGCAGTGGCGCCCGGACCGGTCCGGCCCGCGAACTGCTCGCAGGGCACCGGCCCGGGTGCCGCATTCGACGTGTGAGTTTTCCGTGAAGGCCGCGCCGGGGCGAGCCGTCGTCTCCGGTCCCGTGGTGACGGGCGGCCCGAGAACCGGCATTCCTCAGCAGGTAGGAAAATCACCCGGTGGATCGTCCGGCGGGTGCGTGTACGGCAATCCTTGTTGCCCGGGAAGGTCAATAGCACTCACATGAGTGAAACCGGACCAGGTGGTTTGGCCTCGATGGATGTGGCTCCGCTACGGTGACGGAAGAACAGGTACTGGACCCCATCGACGAGGAATGCGGACCGGCAGGACAATCGTAAATCCTCGAAAATGGGTGCTGCCGTCTTCCTGGTCGTGTGCTGCCCTGGAGTTCGAAATTTCCGGAGCGCCTGTCATATATATGCGCGTGGAAAGGATGGAGCATCATGCCCCCCGTAGTACCGCCCTTCCTGGTCGGCCTCGTCGCCGCGTCACTGGCCAAGCGTCTCTTCAAGCCGCTGATGCGCGGTGTCGTCAAGACGTCCGTGGGCATCGCCCTCGAGGTGAAGAAGGCCACCCATGAGGCCGGGGAGAACATCCACGACCTCGCGGCCGAGGTGGCTGCCGAGATGGTGGCGGCGCAGGTCGCCGCCAGTGACGCTCAGGGGACTGCCGTGAGCAGGGGGCCGGGCGGCGAGAAGGGCGAGACCGCCGCCCGGCCCGAGGGCGAGGCGAGGACCCCGAAGATCCGTGCGAACGCCGGCGTCGGCAAGACGTCCTGACGGTCCGGTCGGTATTTCGGGCTCCTCGCCCGGGCGGGCGTGCATTCCGGCCGGGTTCGAAGGAGCGCGCCCGGGGTGCAGCCGGCCACAGCCCCACCTATTTCAGCGCTCTCTTTGAAATTTCCGCTCCGTCGCATTGACCCGTCGTGCTCGTGACGGCATTTGCGACCTCCTTAACGGGTGATCGTAAACATGCCATCTCTGCTGGATTCCGCAGTCGGGTATCGTTCCATGGATGTGGGAATTCGCCCGCGCTCGGTTGTCCCGGGCCGCCAGCGCTGGGACGTCGAGCCGGTTCTCGGACGGCCGCAGGCGGCCGAAATCCTCGCCGTGCTCCTGCGGCGAATTCCCGGGATCACCGAGGCGCAGGCCAGTTCGGTCACCGGCCGGCTCCTCGTCCGGCACGACGCGCGGGTGAAGGCGGCGGACATCGGCAGGCTCGTCGGCAGGGCCGTCGCCCTGGTCATGGAGGGCTCGGCCGGAGCGGGGCGTCCGGCCCCGGCACGGCCCGCCACCGAGCCGGTCCCGCGCGCCGCGGACCGCAGCGTCGTACGTCCCGCGCTCGCCGTCGGGAGCGGGGTGGCGGCCGGACTCGCCCTGATCCGCGGGACATCGCTGAGCAAGCAGATGGTGGCGCTGGGCGGGGTGGCGGTGGCGACCGGGGTCGTCGTCCGAAAGGCATGGCGCAGAACGGTCGACGCGACCCGGAGCCTGCCCGGAACCGGAGCCGAACGACATCCCCTGCTGGAGATCGTCGGACCGCACCGGCGGCGTCTCTGCCGGGCCTCCGTCCTGTCGGTCGCCTGCCAGGTCTCGGAGATGGCGCTCGGTACCTTCCTCGGCTGGACGGCGCTGGTCCTCATCAAGGGCAGGGCCGCGCCGCTCGTCCGCTTCGGCCTGACGACCGCGTCCGCCCAACTATGGGGCCTGGCAGGGCTGGTGACCCTCGCCTGCGCCGCCGTGGCCGGTCTCTCCTACTCCTCGAACCTCCAGTGGCGCCGGCTCGGCCAGGACATCGAGCACGACTGGCGCAACCGGACGTACGCCCACGTGCAGCACCTCGAACTGCGGCACCTGGAAGGCGAACGGACCACCCGGATCGCCGGCGCGCTCACCGACGACGTCCGTCAACTGGGCGCCTACTTCGCCACCTCGGCCAACGACCTGCTGCAACTGGGCACCAGCGTGGTCTTCCTGGTGCCGCTGTTCCTGCTGCTGGCACCGCAGATCGCCTGGATCGCGTTCCTGCCCATCCCGGTCATCGCCTGGCTGTCGTTCCACTACCAGGACAAGGTCGCGGCCGACTACGCCGTCTCCGGGGAGCACCGGGCCAGGCTGCACAGCCAGTTGGTGAACACGCTGGAGGCCGGCGCCACCGTCAAGAGCTTCTGCACCGAGGAGTACGAGTCCGAGCGCATCGACCGGCTGAGCGGGGAAGCCCAGGAAAGCAACCGGCAGACCGACCGGAGCACGATCCGTCACGCCGAGATCGTCCGGGTCTGCACGACCGGTTCGATGGCGGGAACCCTGCTGATCGGCGGCCGGTCGGTGCTCAACGGCAGTCTGCCGTTCGAGGTGTTCAGCCCGCTGATCGGACTGCCCCAGATGGTGATGCTGCGGATGAACCGGCTCGGCGGCATCGTCGACCAGTACCAGCGCACGATCGCCGCCTATGACCGGGTCCGGTGGCTGCGTGCCCTGCCCGTCGAGACGGACGGGACCGGCGGACCGCTCGACGTAGAGAAGGTGCGCGGGGAGATCGTCCTCGACGACGTGACCTTCGCCTACCCCGGTCGGCAGCCGACGCTGGAGAACCTCTCGCTGACCATTCCCGCCGGGCAGGTCACCGCCCTCGTCGGCGCCACCGGCTCCGGAAAGACGACGATCGCCAAGCTGCTGATGCGGTTCCAGGACGCGGAGTTCGGCAGCGTGCTGCTCGACGGCCAGGACGTGCGCGACCTGCCGCGGCACGATCTGCGCCACGCGATCGGGTTCGTCGCCCAGGACCCCTTCCTCTTCGACGGCACCATCGCCGACAACATCCGCTACGGGAGCTTCGCCGCCTCGGACGAGGCCGTGGTCGAGGCGGCCGTGAAGGCCGAGGCGCACGCCTTCGTCGCGACCCTGCCGGACCGCTACGACACGGTGATCGGCGAACGCGGCGCCGCCCTCTCGGGCGGTCAGCGGCAGAGGATCGCACTGGCTCGCGCGATCCTCAAGGACGCGCCGGTCGTGATCCTCGACGAAGCCACCTCCGCAGTGGACAACGAGACCGAGGCCGCCATCCAGAGCACGCTCCGCGTCTTCTCGGAGGACCGGACGATGGTGATCATCGCCCATCGGCTCTCCACGGTCCGCCACGCCGACCGGATCTACGTCATGGACAAGGGCGGAGTCGTGGCCGAGCAGGGCACCCACGACGAACTCCTCGCCCGGCACGGGCTCTACGCGTCCCTCTGGCAGCTCCAGGCCGGTGAACTCGCCGCCTGAACGCGGCCGCCGTACCTCCCGAGAGTGTGACCCGTCCGCGATCCGACCCTCGGCCTCGCCCCGGCCGGTCTCTCGCCGGTGCGTCGCCTCCTGTACCCGTCCACCACCGCCTGGTGGTGGACGGGTACGGCCTTTCTCGTTCGGCGGTGGAGCATGCGGACGCGTACGACACCGACCGCCGGCGCGCACGACACCGACCGCCGGCGACTCGGCTCCGCTGCCGGTGTCGCGGCCGTCGGACGACCTGCTCCGCACGGAGGGAGCAGCCCGCGTTCCGCGTCAGATCCAGGGGGCCAGGGCGAGATCACCGCTGTTGGACCTGGCGAGCGACCGTCCGATGATCATGCGCTGGATCTGGTTCGTGCCTTCGAAGATCTGAGTCACCTTGGCCTCACGCATGTACCGCTCGACCGGGAACTCCCGCGTGTAGCCGACCCCGCCGAGCACCTGCACCGCGTCGGTGGTGACCCGCATCGCGTTGTCGGTCGCGACGAGCTTCGCGACCGACGCCTCACGGCTGAACGGCAGTCCCGCGTCCTTCAACCGGGCGGCGTGGAGGGTCGCGGTACGCGCCGAAACGACCGCGGCCTCCATGTCGGCCAGCAGGAACGCGACTCCCTGGTGGTCGATGATGCGCGATCCGAACGTCTCCCGGTCGCGTGCGTAGGCGATCGCGTGGTCGAGAGCGCCCTGGGCGAGGCCGACCGCGACGGCCGCGATACCGAGACGGCCGGAATCCAGGCTCGCGAGAGCGATACGCAGGCCGCCGCCCTCGGCACCGATGCGCCGTTCGACGGGGACACGGACGTCCCGGAGCACCATGGTCGCCGTCGTCGACCCGGTCAGGCCCATCTTCCGTTCGTGCGCGTCAAAGGTGATGCCCTCGGTGCCGGCCGGGATCATGAAGCACGAGATGCCCGTGCGGTCCTCCGAGGTACGGGCCATGACCTTGTAGTAGTCCGCGTGGCCGCCATGGGTCGTCCAGGCCTTCGCGCCGTTCAGGACGTAGTGATCGCCGTCCGGACGGGCCCGGGTCCGCATCGCGGCCGGGTCCGAGCCCGCGTGCGGTTCCGAGAGGCAGTAGGCGCCCAGCAGTTCGCCACCGAGCATCGCGGGCAGCCACTCCCGCTTCTGCTCCTCGGTACCCGCCGTCGCCAGACCGAAGCACGACAGCACGTGCACGGAGACACCCACACCGACCGAAGCCCACACGGACGCGATCTCTTCCACGACCTGCAGGTACACCTCGTAGGACAGGCCGCCGCCACCGTACGCCTCGGAGTACGGCAGACCGAGCAGGCCGACCCGTCCGAGAAGCCTGAAGACGTCACGCGGGAACGCCTCGTTCGCCTCGTCGGCATCCACCCGCGACGCGAGCTCGTCGGACGCAAGCTTCCGGACCAGCCTGATGAGGTCGAGGGACTCCTCGTTCGGCAGCAGACGACGCGCGCTCATGGCACCTTCCCGTTGTCGGGGCGAAATGTCGTTCGGAGACGTCTGCGCGCCGAGGCACCGCAAGGGGGTGCCCTTCGCGGGCAGACATCGAAACGTTTGGGGCGGGGGAGTCGGTTTCCTGCCGGCCGGGAGCCTCCGAAGGCGGCCGGTGGCGGCCCTGGAACGGGGTCTGCGCTTTCAGCGCAAGGCTGGTGACCTCACATGCCGGTCAGCCGCCTACTGCTGCTCGGTACTCCAGCAGCACTTTGGCTTTTCCCTGTCCATGGGGTGGTTCAGGTGAGTCTAGTGGGCTGGTGGACGGCCTGTGTTCTCTTACCCGGGCCACCCCTCGATCGAGTGCAGTCGCCGTCGGCAGTGACAGTGGCCGGTGGTGCTTGATCGTCAAGGCCGTAAACGATCACACCGACGTCGTTCGGGTGGTTCTGCACGTCGAGCGTGGCTCGGGGCGCCGCCGCGACCGCCCGGCCGCGCCGGGCGACGGGGGGGCTCGGACCACCGCTCCGCCTCGTGCGAGGTCCTGAGGCGTTCGGGGGTGAGCCGGGCCCTGGAGGTCCGGGCGGCGGACAGGCCGTGCGGGGGTGCGCGGCAGGTGCGGGAGCAGTCCCCGGAAGTGCATGAAGTGCGGCTGGGAGGGAGTCCAGGTCAGGCGTCACAGCCGGCCTCTGGACTCCCTCGCTTCGTCTCGTGCGGGCCGGCAAGCCCTCGGCATCATCCATCCAGTCGGACCGGGAGTTCATACGTGAGGCCTCAGACCACCGACATGCGCCAGAGCGCCGAACAGCGCTGGACGGCCGGCCACGGCAGAACCGGCCACCGTGCCCCGACCGCGTCGGCCGCCATGTACGCAGCATCCACCGCCTCTCTCCCCGACCGGCACGACCACCCCGCCCTGCGCGCCGCGCTCGCCGCCGCCGTCGAGGACACCGTCGTCTACGACCTGGACGGCATCGGCCGCCAGTACGCCGCCCTGTGCGCCGAACTGCCCGGAGTCGCCGTCCGGTTCGCGATGAAGGCATGTCCGGTGGACGAGGTGCTCGGCCACCTCGCCCGGCTCGGCTCCGGCTTCGACGCGGCGAGCCCGCAGGAGATCGCCCAGGCGCTGCGCACCGGGGTCGCCCCTGGGCTGATCCACTACGGCAACACCGTCAAGTCCGACCGCAACATCGCCGAGGCCCACCGGCTGGGCGTGCGTGACTTCGCCACCGACTGCCTGGAGGACGTCGCCGCGATCGCCGAACACGCCCCCGGTTCCCGGGTCTTCTGCCGGATCGCGACCACCGGCGAGGGCGCGCCGTGGGGTCTCGGCCGCAAGTTCGGCTGCTCGCCCGAGGACGCCCTGCGGGTGCTCGGCGCCGCCCGCACCGCCGGGCTGGTGCCCTCAGGACTGTCCGTGCACGTCGGCTCGCAGCAGATGACCGCCGAGGCCTGGGCCGCGGCGATCGACTCGCTGGCCGCCGTCCTGGAGGCGCTCGACCGGCGCGGCATCACCCCGGACCGGATCGACCTCGGTGGCGGACTGCCCGCCCTCGGCGTCCTCGACCGGCGCGGCCGGCCGCTGGAACCACCGCTGGACAAGATGTTCGTGGTGATCCGCGAGGGCATGGAACGGCTGCGCGCCGTCAGCGCCGCCTCACGGTTCTCCAGGCCCCAGCAGTGGTAGGCCTCGGCGAAGCGGGAGGGGACCAGCCGCAGGTAGGAGGCGACGCCGGGCGCACCGAGGGCGAGCAGGGCGGGCAGCTCGGCCAGTACGCCCGCGAGGAACTGCTCGGCCCCGGGGTGCAGCCCGTGGCGGCCAGGGCCGCCGCGCCCGAGGTTCTGGTCCTGCCGCCAGAGGCCGAGGTGCAGATGGCCGTCGTTGCCGATCGAGCCCTCGGTGAAGACGGGTGCGTACGAGACCCGCAGGCCGTGCCGGGCGGAGACGGTACGGACGGTGTGGCGCACCAGCATCGTGGTGCCGGACGCCTCGACCGGACCCTCGGCGGCGACCGAGACCTCGAACTGCCCGGCGGCGTACTCGGGGTGGAGCTGGAGCACGGTCAGCCCCTGAGCGGTGAGGGCGCGCAGCACGTCCCGCACGTAGTCGGAGTGCTCGACGAAGCGGGTCATCCCGAACGCGGGACCGACCGTCATGGGGTCCCGGCGGCGTCGGCCGCCACCCACTCGACCTCGATCCCGGCTCGCACCGAGAGCCCGCGCCGTTCGACGGCCTCGGTGACCCGGCGGGCCAAGCCCCGCTGGCGGCCGGGGTGCGGGGTGCCGTCCTGGGTGTAGCGGTCGGCCGGGGCCCAGGCCCGGCCGGGCCTGGGCGGCGAGCGTTGTCGACCCAGCCGAACACCACCCCGTCGATTCCGTCGGCGGCGAGCTGGGAGTTCACCCGTCCGTGAAGGCGGTCACCGGTAATAGGTAAATTGGAAAAGCAATTCGCTCGGCGGGTGTTCCCGCCGAAAATACGTAACGGCCTGGAACGCGGATAGCACTCGCACGAGTGAAACCCTCCGATGCGGTTTGGCCTGGATGGGCATGACTGGACTACGGTGATCGAGGAGCGGACGGCGTACCTCATGGACGAGGAATTCGATCCGGCGGAGAGGCCGGCACGGTGATCGAGGATTCCGGAAACGGGTGCTTCCGCCTTTCCTGCTGTGCGTACTCCGGGGTTCGCAGTGCCCTGGGTCTCCTGTCATACGTCTGCGTAGAGAGGTTCGGAGCACCATGCGCCCGTCGTTCCGCCGTTCCTGTCCGAAGAGCCGCGCGACCGTCGGTGCCGGGAGGGTGCGGTGACGCCCTGACCGGCGACTCGGCCCGCTGTCCGGGCGCGTCTTCCGGGTCGGCCTCGGAAGGCGATTCCTGGCGGTGGTCGGCCGTGGGCCTTTCGGTCGTGTCTCCGTCCTCTTCTGGAATTTCCACTCCGTCGCGGTAATCCGTCGTGTGCCGAATTCCGTCGCGCCCGTCGGTGGAGCATCCGCGACCTTCGTAAAACCCATGACTTTCGCAAAACCCGTGACTTTTGCAAAACAGGTGATCATACACATGTTATCGCTACTGGGTGCCGCGGTCGGATTCCGTTCCGTGGAATTGGATGCGAGTCCACGCTCGGTCACCCCGGGCCGTCGGTTCCGGGATGTCGACCCGGTGCCCGGCAGCGTGCTGCTCGGTGAACGCGGCACCCCCCTCTGCGGCGGCCGACGGCAGCGGATCGCGCCGGCGCGCGCGGTCATCGAGAACACGCCGGTCGCGATCCCCGATGAAGACGGAAAGGACGCGCCTGTCGTTGCCCTCGGCGAGGCCACCTCCGCCGTGGCCGACGAGACCGGGGCCGCCGTCCGGCGCACCCACGACGAACTCCTCGCCCGGTACGGACTCCCCACGTCCCTCCGGCGGCTCCGGACCGGCGGACCCGCCGCCTGACCGCAGCTGCCGCACCCCCTCCCGACCGCCGACCGTGCGACACCACCCCGGTCGACGCGTCCGGGCGTGCACCGCCCCCGCTCCTCCCCCCACTTCTGGAGGTATCCCCCCATGTCCCGTCGCGACGGCGGCTCCCTTCCCCTGACAGCGGCCCAGCGCGAGATCTGGCTCGCCGAGCAGAGCTCCCGGACGCCGATCCCGGGCTACCGCGTCGGCGAGTGCCTGGAGATCCACGGGCCGGTGGACCGGGAGTCGTTCGAGACCGCGCTGCGCCGGGTGGTCGACGAGGTCGACGCCCTGCACGTGACCTTCGTCGACGACGGAGAGGGCCCGCGCCAGGTCCTCCGGGAGAGCTGGGACTGGGCTCCGGCCCACCTCGACCTCAGCGGGGAGCCCGACCCCCGGGCGGCGGCCCTGGAATGGATGGAGCGGGACCTGCTGCGCCCGCTGGACCTCGCCCGTGACCCGCTGTTCGGCCACGCGCTGATCAAGGCGTCGCCGACGGAGTACCTCTGGTACCTGAACTACCACCACGTGGTGCTGGACGCGATCAGCAGCTCCATGCTCCGGCAGCGGGTCGGCGAGGTGTACTCGGCACTGGCCGGGGGCGGCGCCGTACCGCCCTGCCCGTTCGGCTCGCTGCGGGACCTGGTCGACAGCGACGCCGCCTACCGCGCTTCCGCCGACTTCACCGCCGACCGCGCCTACTGGACCGGGCGCTTCGCCGACCTGCCCGCCCCGACCCGGCTCACCGACACCTCCGCGACCGACCCGCACCGCGCCCTCCGGGTGGCCGGAGAGCGGGAACTGCGCCGCCCGGACGCCCTGCGGGCGGCGGCGGGACGCTGCGGCGTCCGGTGGTCGCGGCTGGTGGTCGCGGCGACGGCGCTCTACGCCCACCGGCTGACCGGCGACCAGGACGTGGTGCTCGCCCTGCCCGTCACCGCCCGCCGGGGCGCCGACCGCGACCTGACGGCGGTGCCGGGCACGATGTCCAACGTGGTGCCGCTGCGGCTGACGGTGCGGCCGGACATGCCGTGGCGCGAACTCGTGGCCCAGGCGGCGCGGGAGGTCGAGACGGCCGTCGCGCACGAGCGCTACCGCAGCGAGGACCTGCTGCGGGACCTCGGAGCCCCCGGCGGCATCGGGACGGCGTTCCCGCTGATCGTCAACATCATGGCCTTCAACTCCAGGCCGAGCTTCGCCGGGCACCCGGCCGACGTGCACCACTTCGTGTCCGGGTCGACCACCGACGTCGCCGTCTGGGTCTTCGACTACAGGGACGGCAACCCGCCGCTGCTCCGGCTGCACGGCTCGCCGCAGGCGTACGGCGACGACGACCTCGCCGCCCACCAGGAGCGGCTGCTCGCCCTGCTGGACACCCTCGCGGACTGCGACCAGGACGAGCCGGTGGCCCGGATCGAACTGCTCACCGCCGAGGAGCGCCGCGAACTGGCGGCGCTCGGCACCGGGCCGGTGGCGCAGGTCCCGGCCGCGAGCCTGCCGGAGCTGTTCCGGGAGCACGTCCGGGCGACTCCGGACCTGGTCGCGCTGGTGTGCGGCGACCTCTCGCTGACGTACGCGGAGCTGGACGCGCGGGCGAACCGGCTGGCGCACGCGCTGATCGCGCGGGGAGCGGGTCCGGAGCGGCTGGTGGCGGTGGCCCTGCCGCGTTCGGCCGAGCTGGTGGTGGCGATCCTCGCGGTGCTGAAGACCGGTGCGGCGTACGTCCCGGTCGACCCCGAGTACCCGGCCGCCCGGATCGCGTACATGCTCGACGACGCCCGGCCGGTCCTGGTGGTCACCGACTCCCGCACCCGGGGCCGGCTGCCGGAGACCGGGCCCGCCGGACGGCTGGTGCTCGACGCCCCGGAGGCGGCCGCCCTGGTGGCGGCGTGCCCGGCGACGGACCCGATGGTGGCCGTCGATCCGAGTCACCCGGCGTACGTCATCCACACCTCCGGCTCCACCGGACGGCCCAAGGGCGTGCTGCCGACCCACGGCGGCCTGCTCGACCTGCTCGCCGACCTCCGGCAGGTGCACCTCGCGCCGCTGCTGGGGGAGCGGAGGCGACTGCGGGTGGCGCTGACCACCTCGGTGTCCTTCGACGCCTCCTGGAACCAGCTGCTCGCCCTGTTCGGGGGGCACGAGCTGCACGTCCTGGAACACGCGACCTGGACCGATCCCGACGCCTTCGTCGGTTACGCGGCGCGCCGCCGACTGGATTACATCGAAGCCACCCCGTCCTACCTCCAAGTACTTGTTTCCCACGGGCTGTTGAGTGATCCGCAGTGGCGTCCGGCACTGGTCGCGGCGGGCGGAGAGGCCGTCCCGGAGCGGCTGTGGGAGCAGCTGCGGGCGGTGGAGGGCGTGTCCTGCCTCAACCTCTACGGACCGTCCGAATGCACCGTCAACTCGGTGGTCGCGCCGATGGGTTCGAGCCCGCGTCCGGTGATCGGCCGACCGGTCACCAACACCCGGCTGTACGTGCTCGACGGTGCCCTGCGGCCGCTGCCGGCCGGCGCGGCGGGTGAGCTGTACATCGCGGGCGCGGGGCTGGCCCGCGGCTACCTGAACCGGCCGGGGCCGACCGCCGGACGGTTCGTCGCCGACCCGTTCGGACCGAGCGGGTCGAGGATGTACCGCACCGGGGACCTGGTGCGCTGGGACGCGGCCGGGAACCTGGAGTTCCTCGGCCGCACCGACGACCAGGTCAAGCTCCGCGGCTTCCGCATCGAGCTCGGCGAGATCGAGGCCGTCCTCGCCGAACACCCCCAGGTCGCCCGGGCCGCAGTGACGGTGCGCACCGAGGAGGAACCCCGTCTGGTCGCCTACGCGGTGCCCGCGCCCGGTGCCGCCGTGACCGACACCGCCCTGCGCGACCACCTGCGGGACCGGCTGCCCCGGCAGATGCTGCCGTCGGCGTTCGTCGTGCTGGACGCGCTGCCGCTGACCCCGAACGGCAAGCTCGACCGGCGCGCCCTGCCGGCCCCCGGGCGACGGCCCGCCGCGCCGGGCCGCGCACCGCGGACCGCGACCGAGCACCTGCTCGTCGGGCTGTTCGCCGAGGTGCTCGGGGTGTCCGAGCCCGGCCCCGACGACAGCTTCTTCGACCTCGGCGGGCACTCTCTGCTGGCCACCCGGCTGGTCGCCCGGGTCCGCTCGGTCCTCGGCGTGGAGCTGCGGCTCGGCGACCTGTTCGACGCGCCGACGCCGGCGGAACTGGCGGCGGCCGTGGACGTCGCGGGCCGGGCGCGTCCGGCGCTGGGGCGGCGCGAGAGGCCGGAGACCGTCCCGCTGTCCTTCGCGCAGCGCCGGCTGTGGTTCCTGCACCGCATGGAGGGCCCGAGCGCCACCTACAACATCCCGCTGGCCCTGCGGCTGTCCGGGAGCCTGGACCAAGGGGCCCTGGAATCCGCCCTGGCGGACGTGGTCGAGCGGCACGAGAGCCTGCGCACCGTCTTCCCGACGGCCGACGGCGTGCCGTGCCAGCGGGTGCTGGACCCGGAGGAGGCCCGGCCGCGGCTGCGGATGACCGAGCTCGGCGAACACGAGCTGCCACAGCGGCTGGCACAGGCGGCCCGGTACGGCTTCGACCTCGCCGAGGAGCCGCCGTTGCACGCCGAACTCTTCCAGGTGGCGGCCGAGGAGCACGTGCTGCTGCTGGTGGTGCACCACATCGCCGGCGACGGCTGGTCGACGGGGCCGCTCTCGCGGGACCTCACGGCCGCCTACGAGGCCCGCGCCGAGGGTACGAAGCCGGAGTGGTCGCCGCTGCCGGTCCAGTACGCCGACTACGCCCTCTGGCAGCGGGAGCTGCTCGGCGACGGCTCGGACCCGGACAGCCTGCTGAACGGCCAACTCGCTTACTGGCGTGATCGGTTGGCGGGCCTTCCGGAGCAGGTGGAGCTGCCGTTCGACCGGCCCCGGCCGGCCGCGATGTCCTACCGGGGCGCCCATCTGCCGGTGCGGATCGACACCGAGCTGCACCAGGGCCTGCGGACGCTCGCCCGCGACGGCGGGGCCAGCCTGTTCATGGTGCTCCAGGCCGGGCTGGCCACCCTGCTGGGCAAGCTCGGTGCGGGGACCGACGTCCCGGTCGGCACGCCGATCGCCGGACGCACCGACGAGGCCGCGGACGATCTGGTCGGCTTCTTCGTCAACACCCTGGTGCTGCGCACCGACCTCTCCGGCGACCCGTCGTTCACCGAACTGCTGGGCCGGGTGCGCACCGACGCGCTGGCCGCGTACGCGCACCAGGACGTGCCGTTCGAGCACCTGGTGGAGGCGCTCAACCCGGCCCGGACGCTGGCGCACCACCCGCTGTTCCAGACCATGATCACCCTGCAGAACGCGCCGCTCGGCACGTTCGACCTGCCGGGGCTGCGGGTGGCGACCGACCTGGTCCACACCGGGACGGCCAAGTGCGACCTGACCTTCATCCTGGCCGAACAGCCCGGCGAGGACGGTCTGTCGGGCGTGGTGGAGTACAGCACCGACCTGTTCGACGAGGCCACCGTGACCGGGATCGTCGAGCGGTGGCTGCGGCTGCTGCGCGCCGTCGCCGCCGACCCCGGCCGGAGGATCGGCCAGGTGGACGTGCTGTCCGCCGACGAGCTCCGCGCCCTGCTCCCGGCGCCCACCGGCCGGAGCGAGGAGCCGTCGGAGAGCGGCCTGACCGCGTTGTTCGAGCGGCAGGTACGGGCGAACCCGGCCGCCGCCGCCCTCACGGACGGCGAAGTCACCCTGACGTACGGCGAGTTGAACGCCCGCGCGAACCGGCTCGCGCACGCCCTGATCGACCGGGGAGTGGGCCCGGAGCAGCGCGTGGCGCTGGCCCTGCCGCGCTCGGCGGAGCAGGTGGTGGCCGTCCTCGCGGTGCTGAAGGCGGGCGGCGCCTACGTGCCGGTGGACCCCTGTTACCCGGCCGCCCGGATCGCCTATCTGCTCCAGGACGCCCGGCCCGCGCTGCTCGTGACCACGAGCCGGATCGGTGACCTGCCGGGCGCGGAGGCGGTGGACCGGCTGCTGCTGGACACCACCGACCTGGACGGGCTGCCGGACACCGATCCGGAGGTGTCCGTCGACCCGGGCCACGCCGCCTACGTCATCCACACCTCCGGGTCCACCGGCAACCCCAAGGGCGTGGTGGTCACGCACCGGAACGTGGTGCGGTTGTTCGGTACCACCGAGGAGCTGTTCGGCTTCTCGGCCGACGACGTCTGGACGCTCTTCCACTCCTACGCCTTCGACTTCTCGGTGTGGGAGCTGTGGGGTCCGCTGCTGCACGGCGGCCGTCTGGTGGTCGTGGACCACGAGACCAGCCGTTCGCCCGGCCGCTTCCTGGAGCTCCTCGCCCGCGAGCGGGTGACCGTGCTCAACCAGACGCCGTCCGCGTTCCACCAGCTGATGCAGGCGGACGCGGAGACCCCGGAGACGAGCCGCTCGCTCGCGCTGCGCACGGTGGTGTTCGGCGGTGAGGCGCTGGAGCACGCCCGGCTGGCGAGCTGGTACGAGCGGCACCCGGACGCGCCGCTGCTGGTCAACATGTACGGCATCACCGAGACCACGGTGCACGTCACGTACGCGGCGCTCGACCGGGCCGAAACCGCCGCCGGCCAGATCGGCACGGCCATCGGGGACCTGCGGACGTACGTACTGGACGCCCACCTGCGGCCGGTGGCCCCGGGCGTGCCCGGCGAGCTGTACGTGGCGGGCGCCGGACTGGCACGCGGCTACCTGGACCGGCCCGGCCTGACCGCCGGGCGCTTCGTGGCCGACCCGTTCGGACCGCCGGGATCGCGGATGTACCGCAGCGGCGACGTGGTGCGCCGCGCGGCGGACAACAGCCTGCGCTACGTCGGCCGGGCCGACCAGCAGGTGAAGGTGCGCGGCTTCCGGATCGAGCTCGGTGAGATCGAGGCGGCGCTGGCCGCGCACCCCGGCGTCGCCCAGGTCGCCGTCCTGGCCCGGAAGGACAGGGCCGACGACACCCGGCTGGCCGCGTACCTGGTGCCGGCCGCGGGCGCCGCACCGAGTCCGGCCGACCTGCGCGGGCACCTGCGCGAGCGGCTGCCGGAGTACATGGTGCCGTCGGCGTTCGTCGCGCTGGACGCGCTGCCGCTGACCGCCAACGGAAAACTGGACCACCGGGCGCTGCCCGCCCCCGACCTCGCCCCGGCGGCCTCCTCCCGCGCCCCGCGCACCCCGCAGGAGCAGATCCTCTGCGAACTGTTCGCCGAGGTTCTGGGCGTGGCGTCGGCCGGCGTCGAGGACGGCTTCTTCGACCTCGGCGGACACTCGCTGCTGGCCACCCGCCTGGCCGCCCGGATCCGCGCGACGCTCGGCGTGGAGATGCCGCTGCGCACCCTGTTCGAGGCGCCGACCCCGGCCGGCCTGGCCGCCGCCCTGGTCGCCGCCGGACCGGCGCAGGCCGCCCTGGTACGGCGCGAGCGCCCCGTGGGGGCACCCCCGGCCGAAGGCCAGGGGGAGGTTCCGCTGTCGTTCGCGCAGCGGCGGCTGTGGTTCCTGCACCAGTTGGAGGGCGCGAGCGCGAACTACCACATCTCCCTGGCCTGGCGGCTGTCCGGAGATCTGGACAGGCGGGCCCTGGAGGCCGCCGTGGCGGACGTGGTGGCCCGGCACGAGAGCCTGCGCACCGTCTTCCCGGCGGTGGACGGAGTGCCGTACCAGCGGGTGCTGGACGTCGTGGCGGGCCGCCCGCGGCTGCTCGTGAGCCGGACCACCGAGGCCGACCTGCAGGCCGTCATGGCGGAGGCGAAGGCCCGTCCGTTCGACCTGGCGGTCGACGTGCCGCTGCGTGCCGGGCTGTTCGAGCTGGCGGCGGACGAGCACGTGTTCCAGGTGGTGCTCCACCACATCGCCGGCGACGGCTGGTCGCTGGGCCCGCTCACGCAGGGACTGACCACCGCCTACGCGGCGCGCCACCGTGGCGAGGAGCCGCAGTGGGAGGAGCTGCCGGTCCAGTACGCGGACTACACCCTGTGGCAGCACGAGCTGCTCGGCGACGGGGCCGACGAGGACAGCCTGTTCGCCCGCCAGGCGGCCTACTGGACGAAGGCACTGGCCGGACTGCCCGAGCAGCTCCAGCTCCCCGGCGACCGGCCCCGCCCGGCGGTCGCCTCGCACCAGGGCGGTTCCGTGCGCGCCGGACTGGACGCCGAGCTGCACCGTGGTCTGCGCGAACTCGCCCGCGCCCACGGCACCAGTCTGTTCATGGTGCTCCAGGCCGGGCTGGCGGCGCTGCTGAGCAAGCTCGGCGCGGGCGACGACATCCCGGTCGGCAGCCCGGTCGCGGGCCGGACCGACCAGGCCCAGGACGAGCTGGTCGGCTACTTCGTCAACACCCTGGTGTTCCGTACCGACACCTCGGGCGATCCGACGTTCGCCGAACTGCTGGACCGGGTCCGGGACACCGCGCTGGCCGGGTACGCGCACCAGGACCTTCCGTTCGAATACCTGGTCGAGGCCCTCAACCCGGTCCGGTCGCTGGCGCACCACCCGCTGTTCCAGGTCATGCTGGTGCTGCAGAACGCGCCCCGGGCCGACTTCGCGCCGCCCGGGCTGCGCGTCGGCGACGTGCCGTCGGCGTCGGTCACCGCCAAGCTCGACCTGATCTTCACGCTGTCCGAGCGGCACGCGGAGGACGGTCCCCCTGGGCCTGGCGGCCCGGGAGGTGCCCCCACCCCGGAGGGGATCGACGTGTCCGTCGAGTACGCCGCCGACCTGTACGACCCGGCCACCGTCGAGACGATGCTCGGGCGGTGGGTCCGGCTGCTCCGTGCCGCGGTCGCCGACCCGCGGCAGCGGCTCAGCCGGTTCGGCCTGCTCACCGCCGAGGAACGCGGCGAGCTGACGGCACTGGGCACCGGCCCGACGGCCCACGCCTTCACCGAGAGCCTGCCGGAGCTGTTCCGGGACCAGGTGCGTGCGACTCCGGACGCCGTTGCGGTGGTGGGTCCTGAGACATCGCTGACGTACGCGGAGCTGGACGCGCGGGCGAACCGGCTGGCGCACGCGCTGATCGCGCGGGGAGCGGGTCCGGAGCGGCTGGTGGCGGTGGCCCTGCCGCGCTCGGCCGAGCTGGTGGTGGCGATCCTCGCGGTGCTGAAGACCGGTGCGGCGTACGTCCCGGTCGACCCCGAGTACCCGGCCGCCCGGATCGCGTACATGCTCGACGACGCCCGGCCGGTCCTGATGGTCACCGACTCCCGCACCCGGGACCGGCTGCCCGAGGCCGGGCCCGCCGGACGGCTGGTGCTCGACGCCCCGGAGACGGCCGCCCTGGTGGCGGCGTGCCCGGCGGCCGACCCGATGGTGGCCGTCGACCAGGACCACCCGGTCTACGTCATCTACACCTCCGGTTCCACCGGACGGCCCAAGGGCGTGGTGGTGACGCACGGCGGCCTGCGCAACCTGTTCGCCGACCAGCGATCGCTGCTGTTCTCCCGGCGGACGAAGGAACGGCTGCGGGTGGGGCTGACCACCTCGGTGTCCTTCGACGCCTCCTGCGACCAGATGTCCTGCCTGTACGCGGGCCACGAGCTGCACATCCCGGACGAGGAGACCTGGTCCGACCCGGACGCCTTCGTCGAGTACGCCGCGCGCGCCGGGCTGGACTACGTCAACGCCACCCCGTCCTACCTGCAGGTCCTCGTCGAGCGGGGGCTTCTGGACGACCCGCGGTGGTGTCCGGCGGTGGTCTCGATGGGCGGGGAGGCCGTTCCGGACCAGCTGTGGAAGCGGCTGAGGGCAGTCGACGGGGTGTCCTTCCTGAACTACTACGGGCCCTCCGAGTGCACGGTGGACGCGGTCGTCGCGCCGCTGGAGTCGAGCCCGCGCCAGGTGATCGGCCGGCCGCTCGGCGGTGTCCGGCTGCACGTGCTCGACGCCGCGCTGCGGCCGGTGCCCGAGGGTGTGCCGGGTGAGCTGTACATCGCCGGTGCGGGGCTGGCCCGCGGCTACCTGAACCGGCCGGGGCTGACCGCGGGACGGTTCGTGGCGGACCCGTTCGGTCCGGCCGGCACGAGGATGTACCGCACAGGGGACCTGGTGCGGTGGGGTCCGGACCGGAACCTGGAGTTCCTCGGCCGTACCGACGACCAGGTCAAGGTCCGCGGCTTCCGGATCGAGCTCGGCGAGATCGAGGCGGCACTGGCGGAGCACCCGCAGGTCGCGCGGGCCGCCGTGATCGTCCGGCAGGACCGGGGGCGGGACGCCCGCCTGGTCGCCTACCTGGTGCCCGTCACCGGGGCGGAGCTCCGGCCGGAGGACCTGCGGGCGCACCTGCGCGAGCGGCTGCCCGACTACATGGTGCCCGCCGTGTTCGTCTCCCTCGACGTCCTGCCGCTGAACGCCAACGGCAAGCTGGACCGGCGCGCCCTGCCCGAACCCGAGGTCACCGTGACGCGGTCCGGCCGGGCCCCGCGCACTCCTCAGGAGCAGATCCTGTGCGACCTGTTCGCCGAGGTCCTCGGCCTGCCCCGGGTCGGTGCCGACGACGACTTCTTCGACCTGGGCGGGCACTCCCTGCTCGCCACCCGGCTGGTGGCCCGGATCCGTGCGGCCCTGGGCGTGGAACTGGCGCTGCGCACCCTGTTCCAGACCCCGACGCCGGCCGGGCTGGCCGCCGGTCTGGGCGGCGCGGACCGGGCCCGGCTCGCCCTGCGGCGGGCGGAGCGGCCCGAGAGGGTGCCGCTGTCGTCCGCCCAGCGGAGGCTGTGGTTCCTGCGCCAGCTGGAAGGCGCCGCCTCGGTCTACAACATGCCGCTCGCCTGGCGGCTCTCGGGACCGCTGGACCTGGCGGCCCTGGAGGCTGCGCTGGGCGACCTCACCGACCGGCACGAGACCCTGCGCACGGTCTTCCCGGCCGTGGACGGCGTGCCCTGCCAGCAGGTGCTGGCCACCGGTGAGGCGCGCCCAAGGCTGTCGGTCACCCAGGCCGACGAGACCGGCCTGCCGGAGCTGCTGACGGCGACCGCGGTGCGCGGATTCGACCTCGCGGCCGAACCGCCGCTGCGCGCCGAGCTGTTCGCGACGGCACCGGACGAGCACGTGCTGCTCCTGGTGATGCACCACATCGTCGGCGACGGCTGGTCGCTCGGCCCGCTGGCCGCCGACCTGGCCACCGCGTACGCGGCACGCCGCCGGGGCGAGGAACCGCGGTGGACGCCACCGCCGGTGCAGTACGCCGACTACACCCTGTGGCAGCACGAACTGCTCGGCGACGCGGCCGACCAGGACAGCCTGTTCGCCCGCCAGCAGGCTTACTGGACCGGGCAGCTGGCGGATCTTCCGGAGCAGATCCGGCTCCCCGCCGACCGTCCTCGCCCCGCGACCCCCTCCTACTCCGGAGGCCACCTCGCGATCGAACTGGACGCCGAACTGCACGCCGGTCTCGTCCGGCTGGGCCGGGAGCACGGCGCCAGCGCCTACATGGTGCTGCAGGCCGCCCTGGCGGCGCTGCTGGACAAGCTCGGCGCGGGGACGGACATCCCGGTCGGAAGCCTGATCGCCGGCCGGACCGACCAGGCCCTGGACGACCTCGTCGGCTTCTTCGTCAACACCCTGGTGCTCCGCACCGACACCAGCGGCGACCCGACCTTCGCGGAGCTGCTCGGCCGGGTCCGGGAGACCGCGCTGGCCGCGTACGCCCACCAGGACCTGCCGTTCGAGCACGTCGTCGAAGCACTCAACCCGTCCCGGTCGCTCGCCCGTCAGCCGCTGTTCCAGGTGCTGCTCGCGCTGCAGAACGTGCCCCGAACCGAGTTCACGCTGAGCGGTCTGACCGCCGAGATCGTCCTGGTGCGGACGCCGACGGCGATGTTCGACCTCGGCTTCCACCTGCTGGAGCGCGGCGGCACCGGGGGGCCCGCCGAGGGCATCGTCGGGCGGGTCGAGTACAGCACCGACCTCTTCGACCCCGCCACGGTCCAGGCACTGGTCGCCCGGTGGCTGCGGCTGCTGGCGGCGGTGGTCGCCGAGCCGGACCGGCCGCTGAGCCGGATCGACGTCCTCACCGCCGAGGAGCGGCACGAGCTGCTGGTCGTACGCAACGACACGGCGCGTCCGGTGCCCGCCACCACGCTGCCCGCCCTGTTCGAGGCGCGGGTCCGGACGGCCCCCGAGGCCCCGGCGGTGGTGTTCGAGGACACCGTGCTGACCTACCGGGAACTGAACCGCAGGGCCAACCGCCTGGCGCACGCGCTGATCGCGAGCGGGGTGGGGCCGGAGCAGGTCGTGGCCCTGCGGCTGCCGCGCTCCGCCGAGCTGGTGGTCGCCGTCCTCGCGGTGCTCAAGACGGGCGCGGCCTACCTTCCGGTCGACCCCGACTATCCGGCCGCCCGCATCGCGTACATGCTGGACGACGCGCGGCCGGCCGTGGTGCTCGACGACCTCGCGGCCGTCGCACCGGGCGGGGAGTGGCCGGAGCACGACCCGGCCGTCGCCGTGGACCCGCGGCACCCGGCCTACGTCATCTACACCTCGGGCTCCACCGGGCGGCCCAAGGCCGTGGTGATGCCCGCCGCCGGGCTGCTGAACCTGCTGGCGTGGCACCACGGGTCCGTCGGCGGCGAAGTGGGCACGCGTACAGCGCAGTTCACCGCGATCAGCTTCGACGTCTCGGTGCAGGAGACGCTCTCCGCGCTGCTGTACGGCAAGACCCTCGTGGTACCGACCGAGGAACAGCGCCGCAGTGCCGAGCTGTTCGCCCACTGGCTGGACCGGCACGGGGTCGAGGAACTGTTCGCGCCCAACCTGGTGGTCGAGGCGCTGGCCGAGGCCGCCGAGGAGGCCGGACTCGGACTGCCGAAGCTGCGGCTGATCGCGCAGGCCGGCGAGGCGATGCGCCTCGGCGCCGCCGTACGCCTCTTCCAGGCCCGGCGGCCGGGCCGGGAGCTGCACAACCACTACGGCCCCGCCGAAACCCATGTGATCACCGCCTACCCGCTGCCGGCCGACCCCGCCGACTGCCCGCTGCCGGTTCCGATCGGCCGGCCGATCGCCAACTGCCGGGTGTACGTGCTGGATTCGGCGCTGCGGCCGGTCGCCCCCGGTGTGCTGGGCGAGCTGTACCTCGCCGGAGCGGGCCTCGCCCGCGGCTACCTGAACCGGCCCGGGCTCACCGCCACGCGATTCGTCGCCGACCCGTACGGTCCGGCCGGCGCGCTGATGTACCGCACCGGTGACCTGGTCCGCTGGAGTGCCGAAGGGGAGCTGGAGTTCGCGGGCCGGGCCGACCACCAGGTGAAGATCCGCGGGTTCCGGGTCGAACCGGGCGAGATCGAGGCCGAGCTGACCACGCACCCGGGCGTCGCCCAGGTCGCGGTGCTCGCCCGGGAGGACCGGCTCGTCGCGTACGTCGTTCCCCTGGCCGGGACCGGGGCGACCGCGACGGCGCTGACGGCGTACCTGCGCGACCGCGTCCCCGACCACCTGGTGCCGTCCGCGTTCGTGCTGCTCGACGCGCTGCCGCTGACCCCGAACGGGAAACTGGACCGGGCGGCGCTGCCCGCGCCCGAGCCGGGCACGACCACCGGCGGCCGGGCGCCGCGCACGCCGCAGGAGCAGATCCTGTGCGAGCTGTTCGCCGAGGTGCTGGGCCTCGCCCGGGTCGGGGTCGACGAGGACTTCTTCGACCTGGGCGGGCACTCGCTGCTCGCCACCCGGCTGGTCTCGCGGGTCCGGGCGACCCTCGGGGTCGAGCTGGAGCTGCGCGGCCTGTTCCTGGCGCCGACGCCCGCCGGGATCGCGGCCGGGCTGCACGACGCGGGCACCGCGCGACAGGCCCTGGCCCCCAGGCCCCGCCGCGAACCGATGCCGCTGTCGTTCGCCCAGCGCCGGCTCTGGTTCCTCCAGCAGTTCGGGGCGCCGAGCGCCACGTACCACATGCCGCTCGCCCTGCGGTTGTCCGGCGACCTCGACCGGGCCGCGCTGAGCGCCGCGCTCGCGGACGTGGTGGCCCGGCACGAGACCCTGCGCACGGTCTTCCCGCACACCGCCGGAGTCCCGTACCAGCGGGTGCTGGACACCACCGAGGCCGCCGCCCCGCTGACCGTGCGCGCGGCCGGCGAGGCGGAGCTGCCCGCCCTGCTGCGCGAGGCGGCGGTACGGGCGTTCGACCTGACCTCGGAAGTACCGCTGCGGGCCGAGCTGTTCGCGCTCGCGCCGGACGAGCACGTGCTGCTGCTGGTGATGCACCACATCGCCGGTGACGGCTGGTCCATGGGCCCGCTGGCCCGCGACCTCACCACCGCCTACACCGCCCGGCGGGCCGGCGGGGCGCCGGCATGGCCGCCGCTGCCGGTGACGTACGGCGACTACACCCTGTGGCAGCACGAGATCCTCGGCGACGAGCACGACGCGGACAGCGTGTTCGCCCGCCAGGTCGCCCACTGGACCGAGGCGCTGGCCGGGCTGCCCGAGCAGCTGCGACTGCCCGCCGACCGGCCGCGCCCGGCCACCATGTCGTACGGCGGCGACCTGCTGGAACTCCGGATCGACGCCGAACTGCACACGGCGCTGGCGGAGTTGGCGCGACGCTCGGGTACGACCCTGTTCATGGTGCTGCAGGCGGCGCTGGCGGCGCTGTACACGCGGCTGGGGGCGGGCACGGACATCGCGATCGGGTCCCCGGTCGCGGGGCGCACCGACGAGGCGCTGGACGATCTGGTCGGCTTCTTCATCAACACCCTTGTGCTGCGCACCGACACCAGCGGCGACCCGAGCTTCACCGAGCTGCTGGGGCGGGTGCGGGAGACGGCGCTGTCGGCGTACGCGCACCAGGACGTGCCCTTCGAGCACCTGGTGGAGGCGCTGAACCCGTCCCGCTCGCTGTCCCACCACCCGCTGTACCAGACCGGGCTGGTCGTCCAGAACGCGCCGGGCGGCGACTTCGAACTGCCGGGCCTGAAGGTCTCCGGGGTGACCGTGCTCACCGGAACCGCGCGGCTCGACCTGACCTTCGGGTTCGCGGAGGAGCACGGACCCGACGGAGCGCCGGCCGGGCTGAGCGGTGCGGTCGAGTACAGCACCGACCTGTTCGACCGCCCGACGGTCGAGGCCCTGGCCGCCCGTTGGACCAGGCTGCTGGCCGCGGTCGCCGCCGCGCCCGACCGGCCGATCGGCGGGATCGACCTGCTGTCCGACCGGGAGCGCGGCGAACTGCTGCCCGCCGTCGGGGGAGGAGCGGCCGGGGCGAGCCTGCCGGAGCTGTTCGCGGAGCAGGTGGCGGCGACGCCGGACGCGGTCGCGCTCGTCTGCGGTGACGTCGAGTTGACGTACCGTCAACTCGATGCCCGGGCGAACCGGTTCGCGCACGCGCTGATCGCCCGGGGTGTCGGTCCGGAGCAGACCGTGGCGGTGGCCCTGCCGCGTTCGGTGGAGTCCGTGGTGGCCGTCCTGGGCGTGCTGAAGGCCGGGGCCGCGTACCTGCCGGTGGATCCGGCGTATCCGGCGGCACGGATCGCGTACATGCTGGACGACGCGCGGCCGGCCCTGATGGTCGACGACCCGGCACTGGTGGCCGAGGCCTTCAGCCGGCCGGAGACCGATCCGGGTGTCGTGGTGGACGCCCGGCACCCGGCGTACGTGATCTACACCTCGGGTTCGACGGGCCGGCCCAAGGGCGTCGTGGTGAGCCACACCGGAGTGTCGGGCCTGGTGGCGACACAGGTCGAGAGGCTCGGCGTCGCGCCGGGCAGCCGGGTGCTCCAGTTCGCCTCGCCCAGCTTCGACGCGTCCTTCTGGGACCTGTGCAGCGCCGTGCTCACCGGCGCCGCCCTCGTCCTGGCCCCGTCCGAGACCCCGCTGGAGGCCCTGACGGGCCGCCGGCTCGACGTCACCCACGTGACGCTTCCGCCCTCGGCCCTGGCCGCGCTGGAGAGCGCCGACCTCACGGCCACCACCCTGGTGGTGGCGGGTGAGGCCTGCCCGCCGGAGCTGGTGGACCGCTGGGCACCGGGCCGCCGGATGATCAACGCGTACGGTCCGACGGAGACGACGGTGTGCGCGACCATGAGCGACCCGCTGTCCCCGGGCTCCGGCGTGCCGCCGATCGGAGGGCCGGTCGCGGGCTTCCGGGTGTACGTCCTCGACGAGCGGCTGCGGCCGGTGCCGCCGGGGGTGGCGGGGGAGCTGTACGTCGCGGGCGCGGGACTGGCGCGCGGGTACCTGAACCGGCCGGGGCTGACGGCCGGGCGGTTCGTCGCCTGTCCGTTCGGGACCGGTGGGCGCATGTACCGCACCGGGGACCTGGTGCGCCGGCTGGGCGACCATCAGCTGGAGTACGTCGGCCGTGCCGACGACCAGGTGAAGGTGCGCGGCTTCCGCGTCGAACTCGGTGAGATCGAGGCGGCGCTGTCCGAGCACCCAGCCGTGGCCCGGGCCGCCGTCCTCGCGAAGGACGACCGGCTCGTCGGCTACGTCGCGGCCCGTCCCGGCACAGTTGTCCGTCCCGCGGAACTGGCGGCGCACCTGCGTGACCGGTTGCCCGACTACCTGGTGCCGGCCGTCTTCGTGGTGCTGGACGTGCTGCCGCTGACGCCGAACGGGAAGCTGGACCGGGCGGCCCTGCCCGCTCCCGGCCCCGCTCCCGACCCCGGACCGGCCGAGGCCGGCCGGGCGCCGCGCACCCCGCAGGAGCAGATCCTGTGCGAGCTGTTCGCCGAGGTGCTCGGTGTGCCGCGGGTCGGTGTCGACGACGACTTCTTCGACCTGGGCGGGCACTCCCTGCTCGCCACCCGGCTGGCCGCGCGGGTGCGCTCGGTGCTCGGTGTGGAACTGGGGCTGCGGGCGCTGTTCCTCGCGCCCACCGTGGCGGGCCTGGCCGAGGCGCTGGCCGGAGCCGGCCACGCCCGCCCGGCGCTGACCGCGCACGAGCGGCCGGAGGCGTTGCCGCTGTCCTTCGCGCAGCGCCGGCTCTGGTTCCTGCACCGCATGGACGGCGCCGCCGCGACCTACCACATCCCGCTGGCGCTCCGGCTGACCGGGACGCTCGACCGGGCGGCGCTGGACGAGGCGCTGGCCGACGTGGTGGTCCGGCACGAGAGCCTGCGGACGGCCTTCCCGGAGGTCGACGGCGTACCGTGCCAGCGCGTCCTGGACCCGGCCGAGGCGCGGCCCCGGGCGGGGCTGACCGAGGTGCCGGAGGCCGAACTCTTCGAGCGGCTCGCCGAGTTCGCCCGGCGGCCCTTCGACCTGGAGACCGAGGCGCCCCTGCGGGCGGAGCTGTTCGCGCTCGCGCCGGACGAGCACGTGCTGCTGCTGGTGATGCACCACATCGCCGGTGACGGCTGGTCCACCGGCCCGCTGGCCCGCGACCTGGCCGAGGCGTACGCCGCCCGGTGCGAAGGGCGCACACCGAACTGGCCGGTCCTGCCGGTGCAGTACGCCGATTACACGCTGTGGCAGCGTGACCTGCTCGGCGACGCCGCCGATCCGGAGAGCCGGTTCGGCGAACAACTCGACTACTGGAAGCGTCAGCTGTCCGATCTGCCGGAGCTGCTCCGGCTGCCCGCCGACCGGCCGAGGCCGGCCGTCGCAGGCCGGCACGGGGACCACGTCGGCCTGGAGCTGAGTCCCGAACTGCACGCCTCCCTGGTGGAGTTGGCACGGAAGTCGGGCGCGAGCCTGTTCATGGTGCTGCAGGCGGCGCTGGCGGCGCTGTACACGCGGCTGGGTGCGGGCACGGACATCCCGATCGGGTCTCCGATCGCGGGGCGCACCGACGAGGCGCTGGACGATCTGGTCGGCTTCTTCGTGAACACGCTGGTGCTGCGCACCGACACCAGCGGCGACCCGAGCTTCGCCGAGCTGCTGGGGCGGGTGCGGGAGACGGCGCTGTCGGCGTACGCGCACCAGGACGTGCCCTTCGAGCACCTGGTGGAAGTACTCAACCCGTCCCGCTCGCTGTCCCACCACCCCCTGTTCCAGACCATCCTGGCCGTGCAGAACGCCCCGATGGGCCGGTTCTCCCTGCCCGGTCTGGACGTCGCCACCTACGCGGTGGCCACCGGCACCGCCAAGTTCGACCTCGGCGTGAGCCTCGTCGAACAGTTCGCTCCGGACGGTCCGCCTGGGCCTGACGGCCCGGGAGGTGCCCCCAGCCCGGCGGGGATCGTCGGCGCGGTGGAGTACGCCACCGACCTGTTCGACCGCTCGACGGTCGAAACGCTCGTCACTCGCTGGACGCGGCTTCTCGAAGCGGTTACCGCCGACCCGGACCGGTCGATCGGCGGGATCGAACTCCTCGACGCCGACGAGCGGCACCGTCTGCTGGAGCGGGGCAACGCGACCGCCCGGGAGGTGGCGGCCGTTCCCGTGCCCCAAGCGTTCGCGGAGCAGGTGGCGGCGACGCCGGACGCGGTCGCGCTCGTCTGCGGTGACGTCGAGTTGACGTACCGTCAACTCGATGCCCGGGCGAACCGGTTCGCGCACGCGCTGATCGCCCGGGGTGTCGGTCCGGAGCAGGTCGTGGCGGTGGCCCTGCCGCGTTCGGTGGAGTCCGTGGTGGCCGTCCTGGGCGTGCTGAAGGCCGGGGCCGCGTACCTGCCGGTGGATCCGGCGTATCCGGCGGCACGGATCGCGTACATGCTGGACGACGCGCGGCCGGCCCTGATGGTCGACGACCCGGCGCTGGTGACCGAGGTGTCCTCCCGGCCGGAGCCCGACCCCGTGGTCGCGCTCGACGTCCGGCACCCGGCCTACGTCATCTACACCTCGGGTTCGACGGGCCGTCCCAAGGGCGTCGTGGTCGCCCACGGAGGCGTCGCGAGCCTGGTCGCCGCGCAGATCGAGCGCTTCGCGATCGAACCCGGCAGCCGGGTGCTCCAGTTCGCCTCGCCCAGCTTCGACGCCTCGGTGTCGGAGATCTACACCGCCCTGCTGCGGGGCGCGGCCCTGGTGCTGCCCCCGACGGCGGACCCGGTGGCCGCGCTGACCGACCGGGACCTCGCGGTCACCCACGTGACCGTGCCCCCGTCCGTCCTCGCCGCCGTGCCGGAGGGCTCGGCGCACGTGCCGACGCTGGTGGTGGCGGGTGAGGCATGCCCGCCGGAGCTGGTGGACCGCTGGGCACCGGGCCGCCGGATGATCAACGCGTACGGTCCGACGGAGACGACGGTGTGCGCGACCATGAGCGACCCGCTCTCGCCGGGGTCGGGCGTGCCGCCGATCGGCCGTCCGATCGCCAACTCCCGGGTGTACGTGCTGGACGAACTGCTGCGGCCGGTGCCGACGGGCGTGGCGGGGGAGCTGTACGTCGCGGGCGCGGGACTGGCGCGCGGGTACCTGAACCGGCCGGGGCTGACGGCCGGGCGGTTCGTCGCCTGTCCGTTCGGGTCCGGTGAGCGCATGTACCGCACCGGGGACCTGGTGCGCTGGCTGGGCACCGGAGAGCTGGAGTACGTCGGCCGTGCCGACGACCAGGTGAAGGTGCGCGGCTTCCGCGTCGAGCCCGGCGAGGTCGAGGCGGCGCTGTCCGAGCACCCGGCCGTGGCCCGGGCCGCCGTCCTCGCGAAGGACGACCGGCTCGTCGGCTACGTCGTCCCGAAGCAGGACGAGACCCGGGACAGCGGTCTGGAGGCGGACCACGTGGGCGAGTGGCAGGACATCTACGACGCCCTGCCCATCGCCCCCGAGGAAGCGGGCTTCGGCCAGAACTTCGTCGGCTGGAACAGCAGTTACGACGCGAGCCCGATCCCGGTCGAGCAGATGCGTCAGTGGCGGGACGCCACCGTGGCCCGCATCCTGGCCCTGCGCCCCCGCCGGGTGCTGGAGGTCGGCGTCGGCACCGGACTGCTGCTCTCGCAGATCGCGCCGCACTGCGAGTCCTACTGGGCGACGGACTTCTCCGCCACGGCGGTCGACGCGCTGACCGCGCAGGTCGCCCGGCAAGCCGATCTGACCGGGCGCGTCGTGCTGGAGACCCGCCCGGCGCACGACACCGACGGTCTGCCGGCCGGGCGGTTCGACACCATCGTGATCAACTCGGTGGTGCAGTACTTCCCGTCCGCCGACTACCTCGCGGACGTGATCGGGAAGCTGATGCGGCTGCTCGCCCCCGGCGGGACGCTCTTCGTCGGCGACGTCCGCAACCTGCGGCTGCTGCGCCCGCTGGCCACCGCGGTCCAGCTGCACCGCACGAGTGCCGACGGCGACCTCGCGGCGGTGCGCCGCGCGGTGGAGCAGGCCGTCAGGGTGGAGAAGGAACTCCTGGTCGACCCGGACTTCTTCACCGTCCTGCGGGAGCACGGCACGGACATCGGCGCGGTGGCCGTGGAGGTCAAGAGCGGCCGCCACCACAACGAACTGACCCGCTACCGCTACGACGTGACGCTGCACAAGGCCCCGGTCGTTCCGGCGGCCCCCGGCCGGACGGTCGAGCTGGAGTGGGGGCGGCAGGTCACCGGGTTGGACGAGCTGCGCGAACTCCTCGACCGGCCGTCCGCCGACGTGCTGCGGATCACCGGGGTGCCGAACCGCCGGGTGCTGCGCGAGGCCGCCCTTTCCCGGGCGGTGCAGAACGGCGACGGCTCGCTCGCCGAGTTGCTGGAGCGGCTGCACGGCCCGGAGGAGAGCGGACTCCCCGACCCGGAGGACTTCCGGGCCCTCGGGCGGGAGTCCGACCACTGGGTGGGCGTCACCTGGTCGGCCGCCGCGGCCGACGCCGTGGACGTCGTCTTCGCCGACCAGCGGGCGCGGCACGGCTCCCCGGCCGAGACGTACCGGCCGGCCCGGACCGCCGACAGGCCGCTGTCGTCGCTGACCAACCGTCCGACGGGCAGCCGCGGCACCGGCGCCCTCATCGGCGAACTCCGCGAATGGCTGCGCGGGCGGCTGCCCGACTACCTGATCCCGTCGGCGTTCGTGGCACTGGAGACGCTGCCGCTGACGGCCAGCGGCAAGCTCGACCGCCGCGCGCTGCCCGCGCCCGACCTCGGCCCGGCCGCGGCCGGGCGGGCACCGCGCACCCCGCAGGAACAGCTCCTCGCCGGGCTGTTCGCCGAGGTGCTCGGCCTGGCCCGGGTCGGCGTCGAGGACAGCTTCTTCGACCTGGGCGGACACTCGCTGCTGGCGACCCGCCTGGCCTCCCGCGTCCGGGCGGCCCTCGGCGCGGAGCTCGAGGTCCGGACGCTGTTCGAGACGCCCACCGTGGCAGGACTCGCGGCCCGCCTCGACGGCTCCGGCACGGCGCGGCCCGCGCTGACCGCACAACCGCGACCCATGGGGGCACCCCCGGCCGAAGGCCGGGGGAATGTGGAGCTGTCCTTCGCCCAGCGCCGCCTGTGGTTCCTGCACCGGATGGACGGGCCGAGCGCCACCTACAACATGCCGCTCGCGCTGAGCCTGAACGGTGAACTCGACCGCCTCGCCCTGCACGCCGCGCTCGCGGACGTGATCGCCCGGCACGAGAGCCTGCGCACGGTCTTCCGCGAGACGGACGGCGTGCCGTACCAGGTCGTGCTGAGCGCCTCGCGGGCGTACCCGGAACTGCCGGTGGTCGAGCTCGACGAGAGCCGGCTGGCCGAACGGCTGGAGCGGACGGCGCGGCGGGGCTTCGACCTGGCCGCCGAGCCGCCGGTCCGGGCCGAGCTGTACGCGCTCGCGCCCGACCGGCACGTGCTGCTGGTCGTGGTGCACCACATCGCCGCCGACGGCTGGTCGATGGGGCCGCTCTCCGGCGACCTCGCGGCCGCCTACACGGCGCGCTGCCGGGGCGAGGAGCCGCGGTGGGCCCCGCTGCCGGTGCAGTACGCGGACTACACGCTGTGGCAGCGCGACCTGCTCGGCATCGCCGCCGACCCGGACAGCCTGTTCGCCCGGCAACTGGCCTACTGGAAGGACGAGCTGGCGGGAATCCCGCAGCAGGTGCAGTTGCCCGCCGACCGGCCCCGGCCGCCGGTGGCCTCCCAGCGGGGCGGCCGGGTCGTGGTCGGGATGGAACCCGAACTGCACCAGGCACTGCGGGACCTGGCCGCCGAGCGCGGCGCCAGCATGTTCATGGTGCTCCAGGCCGGCCTCGCCGCGCTGCTCACCCGGCTCGGCGCCGGCACGGACATCCCCGTGGGCAGTCCGATCGCCGGCCGTACCGACCAGGCGCTGGACGACCTCGTCGGCTTCTTCGTCAACACCCTGGTGCTGCGCACCGACACCAGCGGCGACCCCGGCTTCTCCGAACTGCTCGGCCGGGTACGGCAGAAGGCGCTCGCCGCGTACGACCACCAGGACGTGCCGTTCGAGTACCTGGTCGAGGTGGTCAACCCGGCCCGTTCGCTGTCGCACCACCCGCTGTTCCAGATCATGCTGGCCCTGCAGAACGCGCCGGTGGGCGAGTTCACCCTGCCGGGCCTGGAGACCGGCCACCTGGAGGCGTCGACCGGGACCTCGCGGGTCGACCTGACCTTCAGCCTGGCCGAGCGGTTCCGTCCTGACGGCAGCCCCGACGGCCTGGTCGGCGCGGTGGAGTACGCCACCGACCTGTTCGAACCGGCCACCGTGGAGCTGCTGTTCGAGCGCTGGGCACGGCTGCTGCGCGCGGTGGTCGCCGACCCCGGACGGCCGATCGGCCGGATCGACATCATGTCCGGCGAGGAACGCCGCCGGCTGCTGTCCGAGTCCACCGGCGCCGCGTTCGAGCTGCCCGAAGCGGCGCTGCCGGAGCTGTTCGCCCGGCAGGTGCGCGCCACCCCGGACGCGGTGGCCGTCGTGGCGGGCGCCACCGAGCTGACCTACCGGGAACTCGACCGGCGGTCCAACCGCCTCGCGCGGGCACTGGTCCGCCAGGGCGTACGACCGGAGACACCGGTCGCGGTGCTGCTGGACCGCTCGGCGGACCTCGTCGTGGCGCTCCTGGCGATCGTCAAGGCGGGCGGCGCCTACGCGCCCCTCGACTCGCGCTTCCCGCAGTCCCGGATCGCCCTGATCCTCCGGGAGTCCGGGGCCGCGCTGGTCCTCACCGAGGACGTGCTGACCGCGTTGGTCGAGGGTGAGCCCGACGCGTCCGATCCCGAAGTCCCGTGCGACCCGAGTCAGTTGGCGTACGTGATGTACACCTCCGGCTCGACCGGCCGGCCGAAGGGCGTGGCCGTCACCCACCGCGACGTGGTGGGCCTCGCGCTCACCCCCGAGTACCGCGGCGGGGGACACGAGCGGGTGCTGATGCACTCCCCGACCGCCTTCGACCTCTCGACCTACGAACTGTGGGTGCCGCTCCTCAACGGCGGCCGGATCGTGGTCGCACCGCCCGAGCGGCTCGACCTCGACCTGCTCCAGCACACGATCAGCACGCACGGGGTGACCGGACTGTGGCTGACGGCGGGCCTGTTCCGCCTGGTCGCCGAGGAGCGGCCGGCCCTGCTCGCGGGGGTCCGCGAGGTGTGGACCGGCGGTGACGTGGTCTCCCCGGCCGCCGTCGCCCGGGTGCTGGAGGTCTGCCCCGGCATCGAGGTGGTCAACGGCTACGGGCCCACCGAGGCCACGACCCTGGCCACCCGCCACCCGGTGCACGGCCTGCCCGAGAACGCCGCGACCGTGCCGATCGGCGGGCCGATGGCGAACATGCGCGCCTACGTCCTCGACGACCGCCTGCGGCCGGTGCCCACCGGCCTGGTCGGCGAGCTCTACCTCGCGGGGACCGGCGTGGCCCGCGGCTACCTCGGCCGCCCCGGCCTGACGGCGGAGCGCTTCACCGCAGACCCGTACGGGCCGCCCGGGAGCCGGATGTACCGCACCGGCGACCTGGCGTGGTGGCCCGCCGAAGGTCCTCTGGAGTTCGCCGGACGCACCGACCACCAGGTCAAGCTCCGCGGCCTCAGGATCGAACCCGGCGAGATCGAGGCGATCCTCGCGGGCTGCCCGGGCGTCGCCCAGGCGGCCGTGATCGCCCGCGAGGACCGGCCCGGCGACAAGAGGCTCGTGGCCTACCTGGTGCCCGCCCCCGGGGGCGCGCCCGAGGCGGCCGAGCTCTCCGGGCGGCTGCGCCGTGACCTGCCCGACTACATGGTGCCGTCGGCGTTCGTCACCCTGGACGCGCTGCCGCTGACCGCCAACGGCAAGCTGGACCGGGCCGCCCTGCCCGCCCCCGAGTACGGGACGACGGGCACCGGACGCGGCCCCCGGACACCGCGGGAACAGCTGCTGTGCGGCCTCTTCGCCGAGGTCCTCGGCCGGGAACAGGTGAGCATCGACGACAACTTCTTCGATCTGGGCGGGCACTCGCTGCTGGCCGCCCGCCTGGCCTCCCGCGTCCGCGAGACCCTCGGCCTGGAGCTGGGCCTGCGCATGCTGTTCGAGGCGCCGACCGTGGCCGGTCTCAGCGAGCGCCTGGTCATGGACAATCCCGACGACGCGTTGGACGTGGTGCTGCCGCTGCGTTCGACCGGGACCGGCACGCCGCTGTTCTGCGTCCACCCCGGCGGCGGCATCAGCTGGTCGTACAGCGGGCTGCTGAACCACATCGGTCCCCAGCACCCGGTCTACGCGATCCAGGCGCGCGGCCTCGGCCGCCCCGAACCCCTGCCGGCGTCCTTCGAGGAGATGGCGGCCGACTACGCCGACCAGATCCGCAAGATCCAGCCCGAGGGCCCGTACCTGCTGCTCGGCTGGTCCGCCGGCGGGCTGATCGCCCACGCGCTCGCCTGCGAGCTGCAGGCGCGCGGCGAGCGGACCGCGCTCCTCGCCATCCTCGACGCCTACCCGGTCAAGGACGTGAAGTTCGAGGAGATGCCCGTGCCCACCGAGCGGGACGTGCTCGTCGGCGTGCTCGACGTCGACCCGGACGAGCTGGGCGACCGGGAGCTGACCTACGGCGAGGTCGCCGAGGTCCTGAACCGGCGGGGCAGCGCGCTGCAGGGCCTGACGGAGCAGCAGATCGAGGTCATCGTCCACATCATGATCAACAACTCGAAGCTGGCGGTCGACTTCGTCCCCGCCGGGTTCGACGGCGACCTGCTGCTGTTCAACTCCACGATCGACCGCGACGGGGACGACGCGGGGCCCGACACCTGGCGCCCGTACATCGCCGGCCGGATCGAATCGCACGAGATCACCACCCGGCACAACCGGATGACCGAAGCCGGCTCACTGGCCCAGATCGGTCCGATCCTGGCCGCCCGCCTCGCCGAGGCCACCGGTGACACCACCCTTTCCCACCAGGAGGACTGACCCATGACCAACCCGTTCGAGGACCAGGACGGCACCTTCCTCGTGCTCGTCAACGACGAGAACCAGCACTCGCTGTGGCCGCAGTTCGCGGACGTCCCCGACGGCTGGAGCGCCGCCCACGGACCCGACACCCACGCCGCCTGCCTGGAGTACGTGGAGCGGAACTGGACCGACATGCGGCCCAGGAGCCTCGCCGACGCCATGAACGCCCAGCGGTAGCGCGGCCTCGCAGTGACACTGACCGAAACCACCGGCGGGGCCCGCGACAGCGCGGGCCCCGCCCGGTCCGACGACCTCGCCGCGGCCCTGCTCACGCCCGAGGCCCGCCGGGACCCGTACCCCTTCTACGCCCGCATGCGCCGCGAGGACCCGGTCCACCGCAGCCCCCAGGGCATCTGGTACCTCACCCGCTACGCCGACGTCGAGGCGGCCCTCGGCGACCTGCGGCTGTCCAACGACCGAGACCGGATGACCCGCGCCTACACCGCGCTCGGCGGCGACCTCAAGGCGTTCAGCAGGCTCACCGACCGGCTCGGCCGGGTGATGAGCAACACCGACCCGCCGGACCACGCCCGGCTGCGCAAGCTGGCCAACCGGGCCTTCACCGCCCGGCGCGTCGAAGCCCTGCGCGACGGCATCCAGCGGATCGTCGACCGCCTCGTCGACGAGGCGGTCGCGGCGGGGCCGTCCATGGACCTGATCGGGGCGGTCGCCTCCCCGCTGCCGATGTCCGTCGTCTGCGAGCTCTTCGGCATCCCGCCCGAGGACCTCCCGCAGGTCAAGACCTGGTTCCGCCGCTTCGGCCGGCTCAGCGAGGACATCGACGAGTCCGAAGCGGCGATCGAGCAGTACGAGGAGTACCTCGCCCACCTCGTCCGCCGCCGCCGGGCCGACCCCGGCGACGACCTCATCAGCGCCCTGGTCGCCACCCAGGCGCAGGACGACCGCCTCACCGACTCCGAACTGCTGGCCACCTGCTTCGTCCTGATCACCGCCGGCGACGAGACCACCACCCACCTGGTGGGGAACGGCATGCTCGCCCTGCTGCGCCACCCCGGCCAACTGGCCCGGCTGCGCGAGGACCCGGCACTCATCCGCGCGGCCGTCGACGAACTCGCCCGCTACGACACGCCGACCCAGGCGATCGTCCGGGTCGTGGCCGAGGACGTCGAGATCGGCGGACGGACGCTGCGCGAGGGCGAGTTGGCGTACCTGTTCCTCGCCGCGACCAACCGGGATCCCGAGCGCTTCGACGACCCCGACCGGCTCGACCTGACCCGCCCGGGCAACCGGCACCTCAGCTTCGGCAACGGCCCGCACTTCTGCCTCGGCGGCCCGCTGGCCAAGCTCCAGGCGGAGGTGGCCGTCGGCACGCTGGTCCGCCGGCTCCCGCACCTGCGGCTGGCCGACGACGCGGTCCTCGACTGGCGGCCCAACCCGCTGCAACGGCGGCTCACCGCGCTTCCGCTCACCTACTGACCCATGAACGACGACGAAGGAGAACCGACCATGGCCAAAGAGCTCGAGGTCCGCCGGGAACAGGACCTGCCCGCCACGCCCGAGCAGGTCTGGGACGCGGTCGCCACCGGCGCGGGCAACCTCGGCTGGCTGTACCCGATGGAGGTCGAACCGCGCGTCGGCGGGAAGGCCACGCGCGGCGACAGCACCGTCGTGGCGTGGGAACCGCCGCGCCACTTCGCGGTCCGGGCGACCCAGGACGGCGGGTTCTCCAACACGCTCACCTACCGCATCGAGCCGGCCGACGGCGGCACGAGCCACCTGCGGATGGGGATCCACTGGGTGCACACGGGCGTCGTCGACGACGCCTGGAACTGGGACACCAAGGCGGACGCGGCCGAGAAGCACGTCGACTTCTACCAGCACTCCCTTCCCGAGTACCTGACGCACTTCGCCGGCCGCCCCGCCGTCTACGTCAGGGCGATCCGCCCCGAAGCCACCACCGACCCGGCCGACTTCGCCGCCCTGCGCCGGCGCCTCGGCCTCGCCGACGACACGGCCGTCGGCGACCGGCTGTCGCTCGACCTCCCCGGCACGGACGGCGGCCCGACGGAGGTGGTCGTGGACTGGCTGAGCCCCGACTTCCTCGGCCTGCGGGGCCCGGACGCGCTGTACCGGTTCTTCAACGGCAGCTCCTGGAACGTGCCGATCTGGCTGGGCCACCACCTGTTCGCCGAGGACACGGACGAGGAACTGGCCACCAAGGCCTGGAACGCCTGGCTCAACGGCGCCTGACCTCCGCACGACACGACCGAAGGACCTCTGGTGGAAACACTGCTCTACGCCGCCGAACTCGTCCGGGAGGACGGCGCCTACAAGCTCGTGGTGCAGGACGTGGTGCGGGACACGGTCCAGGTCACCCCGGTTCCCGAATCCGCGGTGGCCAAGCTCCCGGTCTTCCTGTCGGTGCTGAGTTCCAAGCTCGGCGCGGCGTCGGCACGCGGCCTCTGGTAGACCGCTCCCGGCTTCACGGGGCCGGTGCCCGACGGCACGTCAACCGCCGTCCGATGCCGGCCCCGTACCCCTGCCGGACGTCAGCCCAGGACCGTCCCGGAGGCGGCGCCCTCGGCCAGGGGCCGCTTGCGGGAGAAGGCACCCAGGTCGACGACGAGGCCCGTGTGTTCCCCCGTGTACCGCAGCGGATCGCGGTCGTGGTCGTGGCCGGCCTCGACGCGGTCGACCGGGGCGGCGAGGAACCGGCCCGCCAGGGGAGCGTTCTTGAACTGGTTGCCGCTCGTGCCCATGGCGACGTAGAAGCCGGCCAGATCGGTGCGGTCGTAGACGGGGGACCAGTCGTCGGCGACGTCGTAGACACCGGCGACGCCGGACGGCCGGTTCGGAACGCCGAGGAGCGGGAACCGGCGCGCGGCCCGGGTCACCTGGGTCTCGAACCGGGCGGGCGTCGGGCGCGGGTCGCACCCGTCGGGATCGTCGATCCACTCCCTGGGGTCGCAGGCGGGCAGCGTGCTGCCGACGAGGAGGTGTCCGCCGTGGGGGCGCAGACAGACCCCGAGGCCGACATCGGCCACGACCGGACCGGCGCGGCCACCTGGTGGACCTCCTGGCGCAGCGGGCGCACCCCGACGGTGAACTCGGCCCCGACCCCGGCCGTCCGGTTGAACGCGGCCGACCAGGGTCCGGCGGCGTTGACCACCACCGGCGCCGTGATCGCGGTGCCGTCGGCGAGCCGGACGCCCGCCACCCGGTCCCCGCCGCGCAGCACACCGACGACCGCGCGCCGGAAGAGGAAACGCACCCCGGCGCGGGCCGCCGCGTCCGCGAGGTTCTGCGCCGCGAGCCGGGGATCGTCGACGAAGCCCGCGTCGGGGGCATCGGCCACCGGCGGGCGATCCCGTGCCCCGGGCCGAGAGGGAACGGCACCGGGCCCTCCACCGGGCCCCGGGAGACGGCACGGTTCGGCTGAGGCCGCCCGACGCGCGGTCCACGCCCCTGTTTCTGACGCCTCGTCATCTCCTGGTGCACACTGGCGTCATGGTGATCGACCCAGGGGACCCATCGGACGACCCGGCGGCGCGGGAGGTCGACCGGCTCGCGACCTCGTACTGGGACTTCCTGCTCACGCGCGAGCCCTTGCTGCGGACGCGCCGCGGGCTGCCGGTCGAGTCGCTGCCGGGGGTCTCCGCGGCGGAGGCCGACGAGCGCGCCGGGTTCGCGGCGGGAGTGCTGAGCCGACTGGACGCGCTGCGGCCCGCGGAGCCGTCCGGGCCCGCGGCCGACACGGCGGGCTTCCTCCGGGCGCTGGCCGGGCAGGAGACGGAGGCGGGACGTTTCCACTGGCTCACCCCCACCGCCACGCCGTACCAGCTCTTCCGCCTCCAGCAGTACGGTGACACGGTCTTCCGCCCGTTCCGCTTCGAGCGCCGGGCCGACGCGGACCGGTACGTGACCCTCGTACGGGACCTGGCCCGCTGTGTCGTGACGATCGGGGACAAGGTCGCCGGGCAGGCGGAGCGGGGTTTCCGCATCCCCGCTCCGGCCCTGACCGGCGTCCGCACCACACTCACCCGTCTGCGGGCCTCGTCGGCACGGTGCGTCCGGGCGGACGACGGGCGGCTCACCCGGCTCGACGCGGCGGGCCGGGTGAGCCTGCGCGACACGGTGGAACGGCTCGTGGCCACCGAACTGGAGCCGGCGTTCGACCGCCTCGTCGCCCTCGTGAGCGACCCGGACCACCTCCGGAGGGCGCCGCAGGCCGTCGGCTGGGCCCGCTATCCGGAGGGCGAGGCGGCCTACCGGGCCTTCGTCAGGACGTACACCTCCAGCGACGTGCCGCCCGAACGCCTCCACGAACTCGGCCGGGAGCAGTGCCGCGAACTCGGCGAGCGGATGCGGGAGATGCGCGGCACGCTCGGCTTCGCGGGGACGGAGGCGGAGTTCAACGAACGGCTCGCGACCGAGCCGCGCCTGTACGCCGCCGCCCCGGAGGAGGTCGAGGCCCGCTACCGCGGACACCTCGACCGCCTCGCGCCGCTGCTGCCGCGCTGGTTCGCGGTGCTGCCCCGCGCCCCCTACGGCGTGGCCCGGCTCGACCCGGCGCTGGAGGGGTCGATGACGTTCGGCTACTACGAACCGCCGACCCCCGGGAGACCGGAGGGACGCTACCGCTACAACGCCTCGGACCTGGCACACCGGTCACTGCTCGGCGCGGCCGCGCTGATCTACCACGAGCTGTCGCCGGGGCACCACTTCCACCTCGCCCGTCAGGCCGAGAACACCGCACTGCCCGACCTGCGGCGCGAACTGACGGCCTTCAGCGGGTTCGAGGAGGGATGGGCGGAGTACGCGGCGGGGCTCGGCTGGGAGATGGGGCTGTACGACGACCCGTGGGACGCGTACGGACGACTGGCCCACGAACGGTTCACCGCGCAGCGCCTCGTCGTCGACACCGGCCTCAACCTCGGGACGATGACGCTGGAGGAGGCGCGCGCCTTCATGCGCGCCCACGCGGCGGCCGAGTCCGAAGGGCAGATCACGACCGAGTCGCTGCGCTACGCGACCGACCTGCCGGGGCAGGCGCTGACGTACCGGGCGGGTCATGCGGAGTTCACGGCGCTGCGGGCGGCGTGCGAACGCGAGGCGGGCGCCGCGTTCGACGTGCGCGCCTTCCACGAGGTCGTGCTGTCCGGCGGCACGCTGCCGTTCCCCGCCCTGCGCCGACGGGCGGCGAGAGAACTGCGCGGGGCGTTCGACCGCCGGCGAGGCGACGGCGGTCGTCCGGAGGCGGCGTACGACCTCGGGCCCGGCCGTCGAACGGCCTGAACCGCCGTCAGGGAAGGCCGCCCTACTCGAATGAGTGAAGGCGGCGGGGAATTCGTAGCCGCCTTCCCGGCCTCGGATACTCTCTGTGATGAAGGACGTGGGGCCGGTGATGCGGGACGTGTGCGTTCCGTCGAATTCTTCCCCGTTCACCTCCTGTTTCCTCTGTTCGTCTTTCATCGTCCTTTCCGTCACCACCTCCTCGGCAGAAGAGAAGGATGTTGTGCCATGCCTCCTGTAGTACCTCCCTTTCTGATCGGCCTGATCGTTCTTCCCCTGGCCAAAAGGCTGGGCAAGCCCTTGGTGCGGGGGATCGTCAAGACGTCGGTGAGCCTGGGAGTCGAATTCCAGCGGGCCGTCCGGGAAGCCGGCGAGGGAATCCAGGACCTCGCGGCCGAGGCGACAGCCGAAATGCTCGCGGACCAGATGACACAAGGAGCCGAGCACGGCACCGACGCCCCGCGGGGCGTCGGCGAGAACAGATCCACCGGAAAGGCCCACGGCGCCGCACCGGCCGCGGCCAAGGCGCACTGATCCCGGACACGGTTCTCTGCGAGAACGTGATTTCCCTTGGAGGCAGGTCAGATGTCCACGACCGAAATCCCCCTGTATTCCGCGGAACTCGTCCAGGAAGGCAGTGCCTACAAACTCGTCGTGACCGATCGCCTGCGCCACACCGTGCAGACCGCGTACGTGTCCAGGAGGGCGGTGGAGCAGCTTCCCGCCTTTCTCTCCAAGCTCGACTCCCCGAACCTGCGTGGGTTCCGTCGGCGATGACGGCGACCGACGCGAAGAAATGGTTCCGGGTCCACCGGCGCGCGGCGGACCCCAGGCTCCGGCTGGTGTGCTTCCCCCACGCAGGCGGCACGGCGCAGCTGTTCCACAACTGGCCCGCACTGCTGCCGGAGGACGTCGAGGTGCTCGCCGTCCGGTACCCAGGACGCCAGGACCGGCTGGCGGAAGCCTGCGTCGAGGACATGGCCACCCTGGCCGACACGGTCGAGGACGCACTGCGGCCCTGGCTCGACCGGCCGCTGGCGTTCTTCGGGCACAGCATGGGCGCCTGCGTCGCCTACGAGGTGGCCCTGCGGCTCGACGCCCGCGGCATCGTCCCCGAACACCTGCTGGTCTCCGCGCACGAAGCCCCCCGACGGGCCGAACGCGCCGCGCTGCACGACACCGACGACGAAACCCTGATCACCCATGTCCGGGGCCTCGGAGACCTGCACTCGGAGGCCTACGACATCCCGGAGCTGCGTGACCTGCTGCTGCCCGCCCTCCGTTCGGACTACCGGCTGATCGAGGGCTACCACCCCCCGAACCCGGCTCCGGTCAAGGCCCCGATCACCGCATACGTCGGCCAGGACGATTCGAGCTGCGCGCTCGACCGGGTCCTCGCCTGGTCCGACCTCGCCGCACCGGGTTCCTTCGAGCTGCGATCGTTCCCCGGGGACCACTTCTACCTCGTGCCACGGGAAGCCGAAGTGGTTACGGACGTGGCGGCACGCCTCGCGCGCGCGTGCGACGCGGCCCGGACCTGACGGGGTACGCCCGTGCCGGGAACCCGTGGATCCACGGCGTCGGCGGCTGCCCGCAGGGCTGTGCGGGAGGCGGCGCCCGACACCGCGCATGGCGCGCGCGGGGTTCCCGGGGGACGATGGTCGTGCCGGGCGCCGAGACGTGCGCGGCGTTTCCGGCATCGGCCATGAGAAGGCCGGGACGGAGAGGGAACGATGCGACCGGGCACACGTGCCGCCGACGTGGCACTCCGACTGCTCAGCCGGGACTGGGCCGGACTGGCCATCGCTCTGCCGCCGGCGGTCGCGGGTGCGTGGTGTGTCACCCGGGGGCCCGGCCGGCGGATTCTCGGCGGTGCGCTGGTGGGCGCGTCCCTCGCGCTCGGCCTCGGGTCGTTCCGCCATCTGGTGCACGTGACCCGGGTACGGGTGAGGTATCCGGCACCCGGACGCATGGTCGACGTGGGCGGCCACCGCATGCACGTCCTGGCCGAGGGGGACACCGGACCTGGGCCCACCGTGGTCTGGATGCCCGGCGGCCATGCCGGCGGGTACGCCATGTACCGGTTGCACGCGCTGGCACGGGAACGGACGCGTTCGGTCCTGGTGGACCGTCCGGGGTCCGGCTGGAGCGACCCGGGCCCGTTCCCGCGTACGACGGCGACGGAAGCCGTCGAACTGCTCACGGCACTGGAACGGGCCGGTGAGAAGGGGCCCTACGTCTTCGTGGGGCACTCGTTCGGGGGACTGCTCATGGCCAACGCCGCCAGGCGCCGCCCCGACCTGATGGCCGGTCTGGTGCTGCTCGACCCCACCCCGTTCGACGCCGTCGCCTTCGGCCCGGCTCTTCCGGGGCTGCGGCGTGCCTCGAGGGACCAGACCGTCCTCGCACTGCGCCACCTCTTCGGCCTCCACGCCCTCGCGGGCAAGGAGGAGACGCACGCCCCCGAGGACCCGGCGCGGGTTCTCGCCATGATCGAGCTCAGGACCAGGGCGAACTGCGCCGCGGCGTCGATCCTGAGAGAGCTGTCGCCGGACGGCATCACCAGGGACGGCTGGCAGACGGCCGTGCACGACGGTGAACTCGGCTCGCTTCCCCTTCTTCTCGTGGCGCCACGGGATCTGACGGGCGGTGGAGAGATCTTCGACGCGGTCGACGATCCGGAGGAGAGCGCCCGGGTACGGCACTTCTTCCTCACCGTGAGAGACCGGTTCCTCATGGCCTCCAGCAGGAGCCGGAGGGTTTACACCCCCGAGGGGACCGGCCACGATTTCCCTGACCGGGTACCCGAGTTCGTCGTACAGGTGGTGGACTCACTGCTGGACCGGTGCGGCCCGGGTGCGCCGGACCCGTCCTGATCCCGTTGCGCGGCGACGACCCGCTCCGGAGCGCTTCCGCCCGAACGAATGAACAGTCCCGGCGTCTACGGGCACATCGGTAGAGGCCCGACTATCGTGTTTTTCGTGGGGGGTGAAATTCCTGCCCGGCCATGCCGGCCAGACGGTATCGGCTCGTGCGGCGTCGGCAGTCGTGCTGTGTACACAAGAAGAGGGTTCACACATGCTCCCTGCAGTTCCTCCCTTCATCGCCGGCATGCTGGCGGCCCCCCTGGTCAAAAGAGTGGGGAAACCTCTGGTACGAGGTGTCATCAAGGCGTCGGTCGGTCTGAGCCTCGAAGTCAGGCGTGCGGTCATCGAGGCGGGCGAGGAGATTCAGGGCCTCACCGCCGAAGTGGCCGCCGAGAAGATGGCGAGCTCGGCCCGCACGCGTCGTATGAAAGTCGACGGCGAGATGACGGGGCACGGCGCGACGGTCGGCTGAACTCCGTCGGCCCGCGAGAAGCCGGCGGTCAGGACGAGATGACGCGACCGCCCCGCCTCGTCCTGACCGCCGGCTTCGGCCTGCCGGCCGGTCGAGCGGACGACCACGGTACGGCGGCCCGCGGGCACAGGACGTTCGATCACACCGTACGAGGCGTTCCCGCCGACGACTTCGAGGCCGCCCACCAGCTGATGGGCTGTCTCCCGCTCGATCGGCCCGGCCGGCACGGCCGCGTTCGAACAGGTTGATTCTCCCGGCGAAGACGACGACGCACCTGCAGGGGACGACGCCCGTCCCCCCATCCGGCCGACCGAGGCGACGGCACCCCGCACGGACAGTCCGGGGAGGCGGGAACCGTGTGGCCGGAAAGACTCGTCACTGGTCATGGTCGCCGCCCTGGCGGCGATGAACCGTGAGTCGAGCAGCAGGGAATTCCATGAAGCGTGCATCCGCGAGAAGAGCGGGCCTGACGGCCGTTGTGGCACTGGCGATCCTGACGGTCGGTGGCTGCAAGGGAGAGGAGGCGGATCTTCCCGTCGCTTCTCCGAGCGGAAACGCCTCCGGATCCGTGTCGCCGACGCCCACCGCTAAGCCCACCGCTAAGCCCAGTGGTCCGCGCACCTTGGTGGACGCGTCCACGGCGGGCGGTCTGGACAAGCTGACGGGCGACAAGGCCCTGACGGACGTGCCCGTCGACCCGGGCGAGATGCGGGACGGCATGAAACTGGTCACCGGCAATTACGGCGACGTGAAGGGCGCACCGGTGCTGTTCGAGGGCGTCGACCACGTGCCCGAGGACACCAACAAGCGCCGTGAGCACCTGTTCCGGGGCATGCTCGAGCACATCCAGTGGGATCCGGAGCTGGGGAACCCGCAGGCGGAGCCGGTGGAGACGGGACCGCTCGGCGGCTCGGTGGAGTGCCTGCTCGCCTCGCTCAGCGAGGACGGCAACGTCATCTGCGGTTGGGCCGACGAGGGGACGGCAGCCGTCGCGCTCTTCGAGAACAGCACCCTCGCCGACGCGGGGAAGCTCTTCGTCGCGATGCGCGCGGACCTGGAGCGCTGACCCCTTTCGCCTCTCGCCGAAACGACGCTGACGGCCCGGCCGATCATCGAGGACACGGCTGACACCCCCTCACACATGAGGCGGCGAAGCCGTGCTCCCCGGTCCGTCGCGAAGGCTCGGACCCACCGTCGTCCTGCCCCAACGGGAGCCCGGGGCAGGGGACTTCGGGTCTTGCCTTTCGGTCTTGCCTTTCGATCGCGGGGGACGACATGCTGTTCGCATGGGGAGTGTGAAGCAGGTGCGGCGTGTGAGGCGACTGTCCAGGGCATGGCGCTGGCCCCTGGGCGGCCTCGTGGCTTCCGCGGTGGGCGCCTTGTTCGTGCCGATCGGCGTGCTGCTCTGGTTGCACCTCTGCGTGGCCGTGAGCGCGGTCTTCACACTCGTGCGTCTCGCGCACCGCGAGATTCCCCTCCCGATCGCCGTGGCACAGTGGCGGCTCGGCGGGGACCACCCCGAAGTGCTGCGCGCCCGGACGATGTCGGCGGCGATGGCACTGCAGCGGGGGCAGGTGGGCCTGGCGGTGTACCGGCTGGAGCGTGCGCTGCCGGACCTCGTCCGCGTGCTGGGGCCGGACCACCCCGACACCCTCTCCGCCCGGAGCCTGAACCTCCAGATGCGGGGGGAGCACGGCGGTCTGCCGGACCGGCTCGCCGCGATGGAGGACCTGATCGGGGACCTCACCCGGGTCCTCGGTCCCGGCCACCCCGACACACTGGCCGCCCGCTACTGCCGCGCCGAATGGCTCTCCCAGGACGGCCGCACCGACGAGGCCGAGACGGCCTTCGCCGACGTCGTCACCACGGCGACCGGGAACGTCGGACCCGACAGCGACATCACCCTCGTCGCCCGCAGTTCCCTGACGATCCTGCGCCACGAACGCTCCGACGCCACGCCCGCGGACGCGGCCGCCGCGGTCGACGAACTGGCCGCCGTCGTCGACGACATGGAACGCGCGCTCGGCGCCGGCAACCCGACGGCCGCCTCCACGCGCCGTCTGCTCGACCAGTGGAGAAGCACACGCCCCGACCCGATGCTTCCGCCCGTCGACTGACCCTGCGACGTCCGCCGGTGCGCGGCGTGCGAACTCGGAGTCGTGCCAGGTCGGGGTGAAGGGCGGGACCACACCGGGTCGCCGGGGCGGGGCTGATGGGTCACCCCGGCCGGGATCGGCCGGCCGGGTTCTCGGGGAGCCAGTCCGCGAAGATCTCCGGGAGGCGGCCCAGGTCCTCGGCCGTGAGGGTGACGGCGGCGCGGTGGCTCAGGTCCGCCCGCAGCCGGATGGCGAGCCGTTCGGCGAGCGCCCGCGCAGGCCCCGCTCGACACCGGCCGGGGCCGGCTCCTTCTCCGTGCGCCGGCCGGCCTCCTGCCGGCGAGCGGCCAGGTGCGAGTCGACGAGGGCGCGCACGGTCTGACGCCCGGGCAGCAGGACCCGTACGGAACCGACCGCGTGGCCGAAGGCCTTCTGCTCTGTCCACGACACCGGTTCGTCGCGGTCGGGCACCCGGTCCGCGTCGTCCGCGTCCTCGCCGTCCTCAGAGGTAGCCCATGTGCCGGTCGAGGACGGACCCGCCGTGGTGGGGCGAGGCGGCGACCGACACGGCACGCGTGTCGTGGTCGTTGTCGGGCCGGGGGACGAGACCCGCGCGTACGGGTATGACGGCGTCGCACTTCGCCCCGGGCGGTGCCGGCCTGACGTGTTCCTTCCGCAGCCGGTCCAGGACGAGCGCGCGCAGGGCGGGGACGGAGTCGTCGAAGACCGCGAACCCCGTGGCGAAGTCCTTCGCGGGATCGCCCGGGATCATGAGGAGGCCCGCGTCGGGGGCGTACTGGATCGCGTCTCGGCCCGACACGTGCGAATTATGCCCATGGTATATGCGTTTCTGTGATTCGGGGCGGACCGGTCACATGTGGACGGTGCGGGATGTCCCGTCGGCAGTACGGGCCACGGTCCGCGGGACCGTGCCGGGAAGTGCCCGTGTCATGCCTGTCACGTCGACCGGCCCCTGCCGAAAAGGTGCTCGCCCGCCGGCTCCCCGGACGGCCGATGGCTCGACCGGAAAGTCAATTCGATGGCGCCTGATGGTAGTTCGCCGAGTCGACCAATAGGGAAAAGGCCGTACGGCCTTCGATTTCCCTCCTGTGGTGGGCATCCTCTGTTGGTCACCCCGGCTGGTCGGCCGCATGCGCAACGAGCTCGGTGGACCGGGGAACCGGCCGGGTGCGACCGCCTCCAGCTGCGCCAGACCAACGCCGAGGAGTAGCACGATGATCCCGTTGTCCTTCGCTCAGCGACGGCTGTGGTTCCTGCACCGTCTGGAGGGGCCGTCCGCGACGTACAACATCCCCTTCGCGCTGCGCCTGGAGGGGGAGCTGGACACGGAGGCCCTGGCCGCGGCGGTGACGGACGTCGTCTCCCGGCACGAGAGCCTGCGCACCCTGCTCGTGGAGAACGAGGACGGCGTTCCCGAGCAGCGCATCCTGCCCGCCGGGGAGGCGGAACCGCCGTTCCGGGTGGTCGGCGTGGCCGCGGACGCGGTGGACGACGCGATGCGCGAGGCCGTGCGTGCGGGGTTCGAGCTGGACAGGGACCTGCCCCTGCGGACCACCGTGTTCCGTGTCTCTCCGCTGGAACACGTGGTGGTGTTCGTGTTCCACCATGTCGCGGCGGACGGGGCGTCGATGGCGCCGTTCGTACGGGATCTGCTGTCCGCGTACGCGGCTCGCGGGCAGGGCACCGCGCCGGACTGGGCTCCGCTGCCGGTCCAGTACAAGGACTACACGGTGTGGCAGCGGCGGATGCTCGGCCACGAGGGCGACCCGGACAGCGTGGCCGCGGAGCAGCTGGAGCACTGGCGGAGCGAACTCGCCGGTGTGCCGCAGCCGGTACAGCTCCCGCTGGACCGGCCCCGGTCCGGCTCGGCCGGCCACCGCGGCGACGAGGTCATGTTCGAGCTGGAACCCGAGCTGCTGGCCGGGGTGCGGAAGCTGGCCGCCGAGCACGGCGCCACCGCGCCGATGGTCGCCCAGGCCGCACTCGCGGTACTGCTGCACCACCTCGGCGCCGGCAACGACCTGACCATCGGCAGCCCGATCGAGGGCCGCCCCGACGAACAGCTCGAGGACCTGATCGGGTACTTCGCCAACACCTGGGTGCTGCGCGTCGACCTGTCGCACAACCCCGCGTTCGGTGATCTGCTGGACCAGGTGCGGGAGCGGGCGCTCGCCGCGTACGACCACCAGGACGTCCCCTTCGAGCACCTGGTGGAGCTGCTCAACCCGGAGCGCACCACCGCCTACCAGCCGCTGTTCCAGGTGATGCTGGCCTGGCAGTTCGTGTGGCCGCGGATCGAGGTTCCGGGGCTGCGGGGCACCCTTGTCTGGCCGGGCACCGAGACGGCGAAGTTCGACCTGTTCCTCAACATCGTCCCCGACGCCTCCGGGCGGGCGTACGGACGCCTGGAGTACGCGACCGAGCTGTTCGACCACGCCACGGCCGAGAGCCTCGTCGACCGCTACGTGCGCGTGCTGCGGCAGGTGGTCGCCGATCCCGGGACGCGGCTCGGCGGGGTGGACGTGCTCACCGAGGACGAGCGGGTCCGGACGGCCCGGTCGAACGACACGGCCGCACCCGTCGAGGCCACGACGGTGCCGGAGCTGGTCGCCGACCGGGCGGCGCGGGTCCCGCACGCGACCGCCGTGGCGGACGGCCGCACCTCGCTGTCGTACGGGCTGCTGGAGGCCCGCGCGGGCCGGCTGGCCGCGGTGCTGCGCGAGCACGGTGTCGGACCGGACGTCCTGGTCGCCGTGGCCCTGCCCCGCTCCGCGGACCTGGCCGTCGCCCTGCTCGCGGTCCTCAAGGCCGGCGGCGCCTACCTGCCCGTCGACCCCGACCACCCCTCCGCACGCGTCTCCCTCCTGCTCGACACCGCCCGCCCGGCCCTGGTGCTCACCGACCACACCGCCGCGCACACCGTGGCCGGTCACCGAGCCCCGCTGCTGGACCTCGACGACCTGGACCTCGACCTGGACCTGGACGGCCCCGTCGTCGACGCCTCGACGGCCGGCGTCGGGCCCGACCACCTGGCGTACGTGATGTTCACGTCCGGTTCGACCGGCACCCCCAAGGGCGTCGCCCTCACCCACGCCGCCGTCGTCAACGGCGTACGGGACCTCGCCCGGCGCACCGGCGTCGAGGCCGGCTCCCTGATGCTGGCCGCGACCTCGGTGAACTTCGACGTCAGCGTCTTCGAGATCTTCACCGCGCTGACCGCCGGCGCGTGCGTCGAGATCGTCCGCGACGTCCTCGAACTCGCCGAGCGCGACACCTGGTCGGGCGCCACGGTCAGCGCCGTACCGGCCGTGTTCGCCGCCCTCCTCGACCAGCTCGCCACCGCCGACGACCCCGCGGCAGGCCCGCGCCTCGACGTGGACACCGTCGTGTTCGCCGGTGAGGCGCTCTCCGGCGACCTGGTCCGCAGGGTGCACCGGACGCTGCCCGGCACCCGCGTCGTCAACGCCTACGGCCAGACCGAGAGCTTCTACGCCTCCACCTTCACGGTCCCGCAGGAGTGGACCGGGACCGGCTCGGTGCCGGTGGGCACCCCGCTGGCCAACATGCGCGCCCACGTCCTCGGACCCGAACTGGCCCCCGTCGCACCGGGCGTGACCGGGGAGCTGTACGTGGCAGGACCGGTCGCCCGCGGCTACCACCGGAACGCCGCCGCCACCGCCGAACGCTTCGTCGCCTGCCCCTTCGGCCCGCCCGGCACCCGCATGTACCGCACCGGTGACCTGGCCCGGTGGGACGCCGACGGCCGGCTCCACCACGTCGGACGCGCCGACGACCAGGTCAAGGTCAACGGCATCCGCGTCGAACCCACCGAGATCGAGGCCGTCCTGACCCGGCACCCCGCGGTCAGCCGGGCGGTGGTCACGGTGTGCGAGGACCCCTCCGGCAGCAGGCGCCTCGTCGGTTACGTGGTGCCGGTCGACGGCGGTGCCGGCGACGGCGACTTCGCCCTGGACGCCGGCGTCTCGATGGCGGACCTGCGGCGGTTCACGGCCAGGCGGCTGCCCGACTACATGGTGCCCGCCCAGCTCGTGGTCCTCGACGGACTGCCGCTGACCGCCAACGGGAAACTGGACCGGGCGGCCCTGCCGGAGCCGCAGTTCGCGGGTACCGAGTACCGGGCGCCGCGCGGCGGGACGGAGCGGGTGCTCGCCGAGGTGTACGCCGACGTACTGGGCGCCGGGCCCGGACGGATCGGTGCCGACGACGACTTCTTCGCCGGCGGCGGGGACAGCATCCGTTCCATCCAGGTGGTGGCACGGGCCAGGGCACGCGGCGTCGTCGTCAGTACGCGGGAGATCTTCGAGCACCGTACGGTCGCCCGGCTCGCGGAGCTGGTCGAGGGCCGGGCCGAACAGGAGCGGGTGACGCTGGCCGAGCTGGAGGGCGGGGGCGTCGGCTGGGCGCCGCTGCCGCCGACGGCGGCGCACGTGCTCGCGCTGGGCGGCGGCATCGGACGGTTCTGCATGTCCGCGCTACTGACCCTGCCGGAAGGAATCGACCGCGCGGGACTGGTCGCCACCCTGCAAGCCGTCCTGGACCGGCACGACGTACTGCGTTCCCGGCTCGACCGGGCGCGGCCGGGCCTGCGGATGCGGCCGACGGGCGGTGTGGACGCCGGCCCGCTGGTGCGCGAGGTGGCCCGCGCCGGTGCCGACGTGCAGGCCGAGCTGGACGCGGCCGCGAGCCGCCTCGACCCGGACGCGGGGGTCATGGCGCAGTTCGTGTGGTTCACCCCCGACACGGGCTCAGGCACGGATACGGATACGGATACGGACCGGGATACGGCCACGGGCACGGGTACAGGTACAGGTGTCGGCGCAGACCCGGGCGCGGGTACCGGGCGACTGCTGATCGTGCTGCACCACCTCGTCGTCGACGGCGTGTCCTGGCGGATCCTGGTCCCCGACCTGGTGGCCGCCTGGCAGCGGGTCCGCTCCGGCACCGCCCCGCGACCGGCGGGGACGGGCACCTCGCTGCGCCGCTGGACGCACGCCCTGGCCGAGGAGGCCGCCCGTCCCGAGCGGGTCGCCGAACTGCCTCTGTGGCAGCGGATCCTGGAAGGCGACGAACCGGTCCTGGGCGCGCGGGAACCGGACGGCGCACGCGATGTCGCCGCCACCGTGGACACGGTGCGCGTCAGCGTCCCCGCCGACGTCACCGAGATCCTGCTCGACACGCTGCCCACGGTCTTCCGCGGCGGCGTCGACGACGGCCTGCTGACCGGCCTCGCCCTGGCCCTCGCGCGCTGGCGCCGGACCCGCGGCGTACCCGGAACCCCGGCGTCGTCGGCGCTGGTCCGGCTGGAGGGCCACGGCCGTGAGGAGCACCTGGTGCCCGGCGCGGACCTCTCCGGCACACTCGGGTGGTTCACCGCCATGTACCCGGTACGCCTGGACGTCACCGGCATCGACCTGACGGACGCCTTCGCCGGCGGTCCCGCCGCGGGGCAGGCGGTCAAGGCCGTCAAGGAACAGCTGCGCGCGGTACCGGACGCCGGTCTGGGCTACGGCCTGCTGGCCCGTCTCAACCCCGAGACCGCCGCCGTGCTGGCCGCGGCACGCCGTCCGCAGATCGGGTTCAACTACCTCGGCAAGACCTCCGGTACGGACATCCCCGAGGAACTGCGCGGCCTGGGCTGGGCCCCGGACACCACGCGCACCGACCTGATCGCCGCGCCCGACCCGGACATGGAGGTGCTGTCCGCGCTGGAGATCAACGCGGTCGCCGCCGACACCGGTGACGGCGAGGAACTGACCGCCTACTTCGGTTTCCCCACCGGCGTCCTCTCCCGCGACGAGGTGAGCGAACTGGCCGGTCTGTGGGTCCGTGCGCTGACCGCCCTGGCCCGGCACACCACCACCGACGGCGCCGGCGGACTGACCCCCGGCGACGCGCCCCTGGTCACGGTGGGCCAGCGCGAGATCGACACCTGGGAGGACCGCTTCGGCACGCTCGCCCAGGTATGGCCGGCCACCCCCGCGCAGTCCGGACTGCTGTTCCACGCGATGCTCGCCGGATCGTCCTTCGACGCCTACCACATGCAGTTGGTGTTCCACCTGTCCGGCGAGGTCGACCCGGAGCGGATGCGGCGGGCCGGACAGGCACTCCTGGACCGCCACCCCGCCCTGCGCGCGGCGTTCGTCGACCGGGCGGACGGTGATCTCGTCCAGGTGATACCGGAATCGGTGACGCTGCCGTGGCAGCACCTCGACCTGACCGCGGCCGAAGAGCCGCAGCGCACCGAGGAGTTCGAGCGCTTCCTCGACCGGGACCGGAGCACCTACTTCGACACGGACACCCCGCCGCTGATCAGGCTGGCGCTGGCCGTCCTCGAACCCGACCGGTCCGAACTCGTCCTGACCGCCCATCACGTGCTGTTCGACGGCTGGTCCACGCCGCTGCTGATGCGCGACCTGCTGCTGCTCTACGCCACCGACGGCGCCCCGGCCGCGCTCACCCCCGCCCGCGACTACGGCGACTTCCTCACCTGGCTCTCCCGGCACGACCACGAGGAATCCGCACGCGTGTGGGCGGCCGAGCTCGACGGCGTCCAGGAACCCACCCTGCTCGTGCCGCACGCGGGAACCCGGCACGATTCCGCGGGCATCGGAAACATCGAGGTGGCCTTCGAGGGCAGGCAGGGCTTGTCCCGACGGGCCGCGGAACTCGGCGTCACGCTCAACACCCTCGTGCAGGGTGCCTGGGCCGTTCTCCTCTCGCATCTCACCGGGCACTCCGACATCGTCTTCGGAGCCACGGTGTCCGGGCGCCCGCCCGCGGTGAAGGACGTCGACGGCATGGTCGGGCTGTTCATCAACACCATTCCCGTCCGGGTGCGCTGCGACGGGCAGACCACCTTCGCCGGCCTGCTCGAAGAGCTGCAGGACAGGCAGTCGGGCCTCCTTGACCATCACCAGCACAGCCTCGCGGAGATCCAGCAGGCCACCGGGCTGAGCACACTCTTCGACACGATGGTCGTGTTCGAGTCGTATCCCATCGACCGGGAGGCCATCGGCGAGGCCAACTCCTCGGCCGGTGTCGCCATCACCGGGCTGCGCCCGTTCGCGGGCTCGCACTACCCGGTCATCCTGGCCGCCGCGGCCGATCCGCAGCTCCAACTGGTCCTGCAGTACCAGAAGGACCTGCTGGACCACGACGCGGCGGCCGACATCGTCGCTCGGTTCGTGCGGGTGCTGGAGCAGGTCGCCGCCTCGCCCCGGGCCCCGCTCAGTGCGATCGACGTGCTGGGCCAGGAGGAGCGTGAGCGTCTGGTGCGGCAGGTCAACGACACCGCCCGCCCGGTCGCCGACACCACCCTGCCCGACGCCTTCGAGGCGCAGGTGGCCCGCACCCCGGACCGCATCGCGGTGATCGGCGAGCACGAGCGGCTGAGCTACGCCGAGTTCAACGCCCGCGCCAACCGACTGGCGCACTGGCTGATCGAGCAGGGCGCAGGTCCCGAGCAGCTGGTCGCCGTCAAGATCCCCCGCTCGGTGGACCTGCTGGTCGCGGTCTACGGCGTGGTCAAGGCCGGCGCCGCCTACGTGCCGCTGGACACCGAACTGCCCGAGGACCGCGTACGCCACGTCCTGGCGAGCGCGAAGCCGCTGCTGCTCCTGGACGGGACCCTGCCCGACGTGTCCGGCTACCCGGACACGAACCCGCGGCGGGACCTGTCGCCGGACAACGCCGCCTATGTCATCTTCACCTCCGGCTCCACCGGCGGCCCCAAGGGCGTCCCGGTGGCCCACCGCTCGATCACCAACCGGATCGCATGGGGCCTGGAACACTTCGCCGTCACGGCCGAGGACCGGATGCTGATGAGCACCTCGGCCAGCTTCGACGCCTCGGTGCCGGAGATGTTCTCCAACCTGCAGATGGGCGCCAGCGTCGTCGTCGCCAGCGCCGAGGGCCGCCGCGACCCCGCCTACCTCGCCGACCTGATCCACCGCGAACACGTCACCGCCGCGTTCTTCGTGCCCTCGCTGCTCTCCGCGTTCGTCACCGAACCCGCCGCCGCCACCTGCACCAGCCTGCGCTGGATCGAGGTCGCCGCCGAAGCCTTCCCCGCCGCCCTCGCCAACCGCTTCACCGACCTGCTCCCCGCCTGCGCCGCCCACAACCTCTACGGACCCACCGAGGCCACCGTCGAGGTCACCGGCTGGCAGCACGTCCCCGGCGCCGACCGCGTCCCCATCGGCACCCCCATCTGGAACAACCAGGTCTACATCCTCGACGCCGCGCTGCGCCCCGTCGCCCCGGGCGTGGCCGGCGAGCTCTACCTGGCGGGCACCTGCCTGGCCCGCGGCTACCTGGGCCAGAGCGGGCTCACCTCCGAGCGGTTCGTGGCCTGCCCCTTCGGCCCGGCCGGCGCCCGCATGTACCGCACCGGCGACCTGGTGAAGTGGAACAGGGACGGCCAGGTCGAATACCTCGGCCGCACCGACTCCCAGGTCAAGGTCCGCGGCTTTCGCATCGAACTCGGCGAGATCGAGCATGTGCTCAGCGGACATCCCTCGGTCGCGCAGGCCGCCGTCGTGGTCCGCGAGGACCAGAAGGGCGACCAGCGCCTGGTCGCCTACGTCGAACCCGACCCCGACGCCGCCGTCACCGATGCCGCCGCCCAGGTCGAGGAATGGCGCCACGTCTATGACGACACCTACACCGCTTCGGACGAAGTGACGTTGGGCGAGGACTTCCAGGGCTGGAACTCCAGTTACACCGGTGAGCCGATTCCGCTCGACCAGATGTGGCGGTGGCGGGACGCGGCGGTGGCCCAGGTGCTGCGGTTCGCCCCGCGCCGGGTGCTGGAGATCGGCGTGGGTTCCGGCCTGCTGCTGGCGAGGATCGTCGGAGAGGTGGAGGAGTACTGGGCCACCGACCTCTCGCCCACGGTCGTCGACCGGGTCAGGGCCCAGGCCGACGGAGCCGGACACGGCGGCCGGGTCCGGCTCCGTGCCCAGGCGGCCGACGACATCACGGGTCTGCCCCAGGGCACCTTCGACACCGTGATCATCAACTCGGTGGCGCAGTACTTCCCGAGCGCCGAGTACTTGGACCGGGTGCTGCGCCAGGCCATGCGACTCCTCGCCCCGGACGGCCGGCTGATCGTCGGTGACGTCCGCAACGCCGCCACCCAGCGGATCCTGGCCACCGCGGTCCAGGGGGCGGCGCACCCGCAGGCGTCCTCGGGCGAGGTGCGGACGCTGGCGGAGCAGGCGATGCTCGCCGAACGGGAGCTGGTGGTCGCTCCGGAGTGGTTCGCCGAGTGGGCACGGGAGCACGCCGGCGGGGTGGACATCCGGCTGAAGGCGGGGGAGGCGCACAACGAGCTGACCCGGCACCGCTACGAGGTCGTCCTGCACAAGGAACCGGCCGACGTCCTGGACCTGTCGGACGTGCCCGCGGTGGCGTGGGGCGGCGAGGTGTCCGGCCTCGCCCGACTGGCGGACCGCGTGGCGCGGGCGGGCGGCCCGCTGCGGGTGACCGGCATCCCCAACGCGCGCCTGACCGGGGAGGCCGCCGCGGCGAACCCCACCGGCGGCCGGGGCACGGTCGCCTCCTCCGGCGAGCCGCTCGATCCGGAGGACCTCGCCGCCTGGGCGCGGCGGCAGGGTCTGGACACGGTCCTCACCTGGTCGGGCGAGACCGTCCACTGCTTCGACGCGATCCTCTTGCCCGAGCAGCCCGAGCAGCCCGAGCAGCCCGAGCAGCCCGAGCAGCCCGAGCAGCCCGAGCGGAAGGGACGGAAGGGGCGGCGGCGGGCCGTCACCGGAGGGTTCGTTCCCAGCGGTGCGGTCGGCCGGATCCGGGTGAACGCCCCCGCGCTCGCCAAGGCGATCGGTCCGCTGCTGGCCGCACTGCCCGAGTACTTGCGCGAACGCCTCCCGGACTACATGGTCCCGGCCGCCGTCGTACCGCTCTCGCGGCTCCCGCTCACCCCGGCCGGCAAGATCGACCGACGGGCGCTGCCCGCGAAGCACACGACCACCGTGAGCGGCCAGGGGCCGCGCAACGCCCGTGAAGAGAAGCTGTGCGCCCTCTTCGGCGAACTGCTCGGCCTGGAGAGGGTCGGCGTCGACGACGACTTCTTCGCCCTCGGCGGGCACTCGCTCCTGGCCACCAGGCTGATCAACCGGGTCCGGGCCGAGACGGGAACGGAGATACCCATCCGCACGGTCTTCGACCTGCCGACGGTGGCCGCGCTCGCCGAGTGGGCGGACAGCACGGCCGCTCCGCGTCGGCTCCCGTTCGCGCGGCGCGACCGGACACGGCCGGACGCCGCGACTCCGCTGTCCTTCGCGCAACGCCGCATGTGGATCCTGCACCAACTCGACCGTGGCGCGGCCACCTACAACGTCTCCCCGGTGTTCCGGCTGACCGGGCCGCTGGACGAGGCCGCCCTGACCGCCGCGATCGGTGACGTGGTCGCCCGGCACGAGATCCTGCGCACCACGTACGTGACGGATGACGACGGCGAGCCTCGGCCGAGTATCCTCCCGGAGGCGCCGGTGCGGGTGCCGCTGGTCGACGTGGCGCCCGAGGACGAGTCCCGCGCGATCGACGAGGCCGTCGCGCACCGGTTCGACCTGGCGGTCGAAATACCTTTCCGGGCAACCCTGTTGCGCCGCTCTCCCGAGGAACACGTCCTGGTTCTGGTCGTCCACCACATCGCCACGGACGGCAGCTCGGGAGCGCCGCTGGCACGCGACCTGGCGGAGGCGTACAGCGCGCGTCTGGACGGTCGGGAGCCGCGGTGGGAGCCGTTGGCCGCGCAGTACAGGGACTACGCGCTGTGGCAGCGCGAGTTGCTCGGTGACGTGGCGGACCCGGACAGCCTGGCCGCGGCGCAGGCCGAGTACTGGCGCAAGGAACTGGACGGGGTGCCACAGCCGTTGAACCTTCCGCTGGACCGGCCGAGGCCCGCGGTGAGGGACTCCGAGGGCGACATGGTCGACATCGTGGTGGCACCGGAGCCGGTGGCCCGGCTGCGGAAGCTGGCCGACGAGCGCGGCATGACCCTGTCGATGGTCGTCCAGGCCGCGCTGGGCGTGCTGCTGAGCAGGCTGGGCGGCGGCGAGGACGTGGCGATCGGCAACCCGATCGCCGGCCGCACCGACGAAGGACTGGCCGACATGATCGGGTTCTTCGTCAACACCCAGGTGCTGCGGGTGGACCTCTCCGGCGACCCGTCGTTCGCGGACCTGCTCGTACGGGTGCGGGACAAGGCGCTGGCGGCCTACGAACACCAGGACCTGCCGTTCGAGATACTGGTCGAGGCCCTCGACCTGGAGCGCTCCGCGGCCTACCAGCCGCTGTTCCAGGTCATGTTCGCCTGGCAGAACTTCGAGAAGCGGGAGCTCGAACTCGGCGGACTGGGGGTGGAGTTCGAGCAGCACCTCACGCCCACCGCCCTGGCCGACCTGCAGTTCAGTCTCGCCGAGGACGGCTCGGGGGCGCTGCGAGGCGACCTCGTCTACGCGACCCGGCTGTTCGACCGGGGCACGGCCGAGGCCGTCGCCGCCGGATTCGTGTCGGTGCTGGAGCGGTTGGCCGCCGACCCGCGGTCGCCGGTCGGCGCGGTCGAGGTGCCGGAGGACCCACGAGCACTGCCCGCGCGGCGCGCCACCACCCGGAGCGGCCGTGGGCCGGGCAACTCCCACGAGGAGAAGCTGTGCGCCCTCTTCGGAGACCTGCTCGGCCTGGACGGGGTCGGCGTCGACGACGACTTCTTCGCGCTCGGGGGGAGTCTCCACCTGGCCACTCGCCTGAGCGTCCGCATCCTCGAGGAGTTCGGCGTCGACCTGCCCGTCGAGACGATCACCGACCATCCCACGGTGGCCGAACTGGGCGGGCTGGTGATCGTCGGCGGCACCCCGGACGACCAGAGCGACTCGTACGGGGTCGTACTGCCGTTGAACAGGGACCCCGGGACGGGCAAGCCGCCGGTGTGGTTCTTCCACGGGGGCGGCGGCCTGGGCTGGGCGTTCTTCACCTTCGCGCCGTACCTGCGGGACCGGGCGGCGTACTCCTTGCAGTCCCGCGGCTCCAACGGCAAGGACCCGCTGGCCGGTTCGGTGGAGGAGATGATCGACGACTACCTCGCCCAGATCCTCGCCGTCCAGCCGGAAGGCCCGTACCACCTGATCGGCTGGTCCTTCGGCGGCCCCGTCGTGCACGCCGCCGCGGCGGAACTGGACCGGCGCGGCCACCGCGTCGGCCTCGTGGCGGTCCTGGACGCCCCACCGGCGACCACCGCCCCGGACAGCCCGTTCAAGCAGGTGGCCGGCAGGACGGCGGCGATGTACCGGGGTGACGTCGAGGAGGTCTTCGGCCAGTACATGAACACCGACAACCTGGACGGCTTCCTGGAGGACATGTCGAAGGTCGGCGCCAACAACCTCAACAAGATGGCCGTCTTCGCGTCACCGGTCTACCGCGGGGACATCCTCTACTTCAACGCGAAGTCGGACAAGACCGACGGACAGTCGTCGTACGGGCCGCTGTGGAGGCCGTACGTCCTCGGTTCCGTCGAGGAGTACGACGTGGACGCCTCGCACCACGACCTGCACATGCCCAGGCCCGCGGGCCAGATCATGGAGGTGATCGCCCGCAAGCTGGCGCAGTGACCGGGAAGGCTCAGTGCTCGCAGAGGGAGAACTCCCGCTCGTAGAGCTGCTCGTTGTGCTCGTCGACGAAGAACTTGCGTTCCTTCATGAGCTGTTCGCGGTACTCCTCGGCCTGTTCGAGCGTCATGGTCGAGGTGTCCGACCACGGCTGCTGCGGCGGCACATCGGAGGTCGAGACGATCCTTTCCGACGGGTCGACCAGGAAGAACGCGAGAATCTTGCGATGTCCCGGGCGGGTCTCGTCCGCCAGGCGGAACGATCCGACGCGGTGCTGCAGGATGTTCGGGAACGCCAGGCAGCGGCCCGCCGGGGTCGCCGCCGATCCCAGCACCTGGTTCAGCGCGTCCTCGTCCTCCAGGCCGTAGACCTCGCGCAGACCGTTGTCGTCGTTCTGTTCGTAGTTCGGGTCGTCGAGCGCCGCCCGGAAACTCAGCCGGCTCTCGGTGATGTTCTCGCTGTCCCAGTAGTAGATGCCGGTCGAGACGATCCGCTCGTTCAGCATCCCCTCGACGTGCCAGGAGCCCCCGGCGTACTCGGGCTTGTCCGGGGTGAGATGAATGGTGGCGAGCTTGACGATGACCTGGAGACGGCTGCCGCGCAGGTCGACCCGGGCGGATCCGTCGGGTGACCCGGGCGGGGTGAAGGCCGGGGCGTCCGGGACGGCCGGGCGGCGGTTCTCCCACCAGTCGTCCTGAGCCGCTTCCCACACGCGGATGGCTTCCGTGTAGGCGTCGTCATCACCGTAGGAGGATTTGTCCGGATACTTCGGCTCCTCCGACCCGTACCACCCGTAAGGATCGGCCTCGATCCGCAGGGGCCGCGGATGACGCAGATCGGTCAGCACGTTCTCCAGCAGGGGGCGCATGCGCGCGAACAAGTCCGGCAGGACGGAGGCCAGTTCGCCGTGAGTCTCGGGGTGGACGTTGTTGACGTACGAGCGGAAGGCGACATCGCCGTCGTCACTGACGTCGACGTCCGTGGGCAGCCACTGGAACTTCTCCGAGAATTCGTACTTCGAGTAGCGGTTCGTCGGGTTCTGCCAAGCGTGCTCGGGTGCGCCGCTCGCTTCTTTCACCAGACAGAACAGTGAGGGATGGACCAGGTCCAGCACCTGGCCGTCGGATCCGGGATGCCAGTCCTTCTCCGCCTCGGGGACCTCCTCCAGAACCCGGACCGCCTCGCGCAGCCGGGACGCGAGCTCGTCGTCGACCAGTGTGTCCGACTGCCACACCCCGTCGACGGCGGACACCTCGACGCCGGTTCGTCCGTCCCGCAGCGCGGCGTAGTGCGCGAGTTCGTCGAGCACGTAACGGACCTGGGCTTCGGTGAGGCCCTGGGCGACCGCCTCCTGTGTCCACCTGGCCACGATGCCGGCGTCGTTCATCTTGTCGAACCATCCGGGCTTCGCCCTGATGTGTGAACTGCACTCCATCATCTGGAGTTCCCGCAGCGTTCGCGGCGTCGCGAACGATATGGAACGGGAAGCGTGAAAGGGCAGGGGAAAAGCAGTCAGGTCAGTCAATTCTCTCGGTCTTCCCGGTCGGTGTGCGGTGGTGGGAAGGCTACTTCAGCGGACTGACAACGCAGCCCTGTCCGGGGTCCCGGGAACTCGCCCGGGACCGGCGCGGACCGACGGGATCTCCTTCGTTTCCGACGTCGTGCCGGGGGACGGCCGTGGGTTCAGTTCCCCAGGGACGACAAGGCCGCCGCCACTCTTTCGGAGGCCTCCGGCGGGGTCGAGGCGTGAGGGGAGAAGCGGAGCGAGTCGGCGCGCACCGTCGGGGTGACGCCCTCGGAGTGCAGGGCCTTCGCGACGACCGACGGATCGTGGTCCGGCATCGTGAAGGAGAGGATGCCGGCGCGGCGCGCCGGGTCGGCGGGGGAGAGCACACGGCCGCCGTGTTCCGCGACGGTCTCGGTGAGTTCGGCGATCCGCTCCGCGACGGCGGCCTCGATCGCCGCGACCGTGTGCCGCTCCACGAGGTCCAGCGCGGCGGCGAACGCGGCGGCCGTCACCGGACTGAGGTTGGTGATCGACCACCGCTGCGCGTCCGCCGCGGGCGGGTGTTCCGCCCCGTCGAAGAGGCCGACGTCCTTGACCCCCGTCCAGCCGGTGAGGACCGGCTCCAGGGACTCCAGCGCGCGGTCGGACAGGGCCGCGAAGCCGGTGGCCCAGCCCGCGCGCAGCCATTTCTGGCCGCCCGCCACCACCACGTCGGCCGCGTCCCAGTCCATCGCGGCCACGCCGAACGCCTGGATGGCGTCCACGATCAGCAGCCGGTCCGGTCCGATCGCCTCGCGCAGCGCCGCGAGGTCGGTGCGGAATCCCGTACGGAAGTCCACCGCGCTGACGGACACGGCGACGACGTCCTCGGTCAGCGCGGCACGGACCAGTTCGGGGGTGACCCCGCCGCCGGGCACCGGGTCGAGCCAGCGCGGCGTGGCCCGGCCCAGGCCGGCGGTGCGGCGCCAGGGATAGTGGTTGGCGGGGAAGTCGGTGCGTGGCGCGAGGACCACGCCCTCCGGGATGCCGAGGGCGGCGTGGAACAGGCCGGTGGAGGCGTTCGGGAGCAGCACGGTGTGCCGGCCGTCGGTGCCCGCGAGACGCGCGGCCGTGTCCCGTGCGAGCGTTTCCGCGCGCATCAGGCCGTCCACGGTGGTGTGACCGGCGCGCGCGGACTCCTCCATGGCGCGTGCGGTGGCGGCCACGGCGTCCCTCGACGGGGGACCGAACCGTGCGAAGTCGAGGTACCCGGCGGGTGTGTCGAAGTGGGCTGCGTACGACGTGAGCACGGGACTCGTCCTTCCGGGACGGTAAGGGTCGGTCGAGGCCGGCCAGGTGTGAAGGCGGCCTCGTCGGGAGAGCGGTGCCGCGGGCTCGACGGGCCGGCGTCCGTTCCGCGCGGTCCCGGGCGCGTCTCCACCCGCTCGCACGGTACGCGTCGCACCCCGCGCGGACCTGACCGGGGTGTCGGCACCCGGCTGCCGCGCCCAGGTGACGACTTCACGGGAAAGAGGACGGCCGGGCACCTCTGGAGGTACCCGGCCGTCCCGTCGGCCGGAGCCGGAGCCGGAGCCGGAGCCGGAGCCCGCCCCGGGGCTGGGCTCAGTGACCCGCGGATTCCTCGGGCCGTGCGTGCCGCGGCAGCAGGAAGGCCAGCAGGAACGTCAGCGCCAGCATGCCGCCGACGATCCAGAGCACCGTCTGCATGACGGACCCGAAACCGCTCCGGAAGGCCGACGAGGCCGTGTCCCGCAGCGCGGCGGGTATCCGGGCGCCGGCCTCGGGCGAGGTCACGGCGGACCGGGTGTCCTTCTCCAGGCGCGCGCAGGACGCCGGGGTCGCGGCGGGATCCTTGGCGGTGGCGCGATCGGAGGCGCAGGTGCGCAGGTCCGCCACGATACGGTCCTGGGCCGCGGGCGCGACGTGCGCGGCGGTCAGCTGTCCGCGCAGGTGCTCCGAGCGGTGGTCGACGGCGGCGGCGATCCCGCCGCCCAGCAGACCGAAGAACACCGTGCCGAGGACGGCCACGCCGAAGGCGCCGCCGAGCTGCTGGACCGCGGTCATCGTGCCGGACGCCGAACCCGTCTCGTGCTGCTCCACGCTGGCGAGCACGATGTCGAAGAACGGGGCCATGAGCAGGCCCATCCCGATGCCCGTGACGAGCAGCGACGGCAGGAGCTGCCAGGGGCCGACGCCGGACCCCACCTGGTCGAGGGTCAGCCACACGCCGAAGACCCCGAGCGCCATGACCAGCGCGCCCGCCTGGAGCACGGTCCGGCCGAACCGGACCACGGCCTGGGCGACACCGAAGCCGACGATCATGCCGCCCGACCAGGGCACCATCACCAGGCCCGCCTTGAGCGGCGAGTAGCCGAGGCCGATCTGGGTGTAGAGGTTGAAGACGAGCATGAAGCCCTGCATGGCCGAGAAGAAGACCAGCCCGAGGACCATGCCGCCGCTGAAGCCGCGCTTGCGGAAGAGGCTCGGGACGACCAGCGGGTCCTGGCCGGCCCTGCTGCGGCGCGACTCGTACAGGGCGAAGGCGGCGAAGACGACGGCGGAGGCGCCCATCATCACGAACGTCCACGCGGGCCAGTCGTACTCACGGCCCTGGACCAGCGGGAAGATGAGGAGCAGCGCGGCCAGGGAGACCAGGATCATGCCGGGGATGTCGAGGCGCGGCTTGCTCTCGGACCGGCCCCTCGGCAGGAAGCGCACGGCGCCGAGGATCGCCGCGGCGCCCAGCGGCAGGTTGATGAGGAAGATCATGCGCCAGCCGGTGCCGAAGTAGTCGGCGTCGACCAGCCAGCCCGCCAGGATCGGCCCGCACACCGCGGACAGGCCCATGACCGGCCCGAACATGCCGAAGGCCTTCTGCGACTCCTTCGGCGGGAACATCTCCTTGATCATGCCAAGGCCCTGCGGCAGCATCACGGCGCCGAACAGCCCCTGGACGACCCGCGCTCCGATCAGCATGCCGGGGGACACGGAGATCGCGCACAGCAGCGAACCCACGGTGAAGCCGGCGGCTCCCACCAGGAACATCGTGCGGCGCCCGTGGATGTCCCCGAGCCGTCCTCCGGTGACGAGCCCGACGGCCATCGAGAGGGTGTAGGAGGCGGCGAGCCACTGCAGCGTGGAGGCGTTGCCGCCGAGGTCGGCCCGCATGGAGGGGCCGGCGATGTTCGTGACGACGGCGTCGATGAGGTCCATCACCTCTGCCGCGAGGATCACGAACAGCGCAGCCCAGCGCCACCGGTAGGGCGCTGGTGAGTCGATGGGCGTCTCGGTGGACGCGACACCGGTGGTGGACATCGGGAACTCCTCGTGAAGAGGCCGCACCGGGGTACGACCGGGTGCGGTGGGACGGATGGGTGAGACTGCCCGGCTCCGCCGTCACGGAGGGAGAAGCAGGGGACGAGACGCCGGAGAACGCTGTTCACCGTAACAGAACACTGCTCATCTAGAGAACGACGTTCATCAAGATATAGCGCAACTTCGCGACGGCGACAAGATATATCGCGTTGGGCTGGGGTGAACGACGCTCTCCGCGAGAGAACACTGATCTCCGGCGCCTAGACTGTGGTCATGAGCGACGCGGCCGCCGGCACCCCCGAACCACCCCCGCCGTCCCCCTGGGAGCGCGAGCGTCCCGCGCGCGTCCGTGCCACCCCGGCGCGCGAGCCGCTGTCGCGCGAACGCATCGTCGAGGCCGCCTTCGTGGTGCTCGACCGGTCCGGTCTCGACAAGCTGTCCATGCGTCAGGTGGCGGCCGAACTGGAGGTCGCGGTCTCCGCCCTCTACGCCTACGTCCGCTCCAAGGACGACCTCCTGGAGCTGATGTACACCCGGCTGTTCGCCGACTTCGAGCTGCCCGAACCCGACCCGGAGCGGTGGCGGGAGCAGGTGCGGGACTACGCGCGCTCCTGGCGGTGGCGTCTGCTCTCCCACCGCGACATGGCCAGGATCTCCATGGCGCACGTCCCCTTCACCGCGGAACTGCTGCCGTACGTCGAGTCGTTGCTCGCGATCTTCCGCACCGCCGGGCTGCCCGACCGCATCGCGGCGGAGGCCGGGGACCTCATCTCCACCTACATCGACGGGTTCGTCCTGGAGGAGGGCATGTGGCAGGACCGGGCCGCCGAGCAGGCCGGCAGCGGATCCCTGGCCCGCCCCGACTGGCGCGAGATGGCCGACGAGATGCAGAACTACTTCGCGTCCCTGCCCGAAGCGGACTTCCCCCATCTGCGGGCCCTGTCCGGGGCGATGGTGACGGAGTCCTCCGACGAGAGGTTCGACATCGGTCTGGAGATCATCCTGCGCGGCCTGGCGAGCTATCTCCCGGACGGGAGGGCCTGAGCCCGGGGCGGGCCGGCGCGGACCCGTCCCGTCCCGCTCGGCTCAGTTGTTCCAGCTCTCGTCGTACGGATCGCGCGGCGCCTGGGCCGGTCTCGACGAAGTGACGTCGAGGTACGGGACGACGCCGCCGTTGACCGGGTCCGTCGTGCGCCTGGCGGTGTAGCGGCCGGTGACCTCCAGCCAGGTGTCGGGCCGCAGGACGGGCGGAGTCCGCCCAGACAGGCCGATCTTGACCGGCTGGGCGTCCGCGGCACAGCAGTTGAGGGCCATGCGGACGAGGTACGGGGTGCCGGCGCGGTCGAGCGCGACGAATCCCGTGACCTTGACCTGCCGGCCGCCGAGGGAACGGCCGTGGCCGTACGCCGCCCTGCCCGCGTAGTCGACCAGGCCCAGGGTGACGGGGTCACCCGCGGGCAGCTCGGCGTAGCCGAGGGGCGCCTGCAGCGCCGTGCCGGTGCGCATCGCGCTGTACGAGCCGAGCGCGGGCGGGGCGACCAGGATGAGCGCGAGCAGCGGGAGGACGAGCAGCCACGAGATGCGCGGCTCGCGATGCCCGTGTCCATGCCCGTGCCCGTCGTCGTCCGTTCCCGCGAGTCCGGGCCCGGCGTCGCGCCCGTGTACGTCGCCGTCCGCGGGTCCGTCCGTGTCCGCGCCCCCGTGCCCCGTGTCGCCGGACCCGTCCGCGGAGGTCTTCCGGTGTTCGCGTATCTCGTACCAGACCGTGGCGAGGGCCGTGACGACGAGCACCGCGCCGGCCACGAGCAGCAGGGGCCGCAACCCGGCCTTCACGTACCGCAGATAGAGGTCCGTGACGCCCGCGTGCAGCACCGCGGCGCCGACGAGGAAGAGCACGGCTGCCTGTGCCTGCCGGTTCACAGGATCACCGCCCCGGTCAGTACGGACATCAGGATCGCCAGGGCGAAGGTGGCGGGCGCGAACCGTGACGCGAAGCCGCGGCCGAACGTGCCGACCTGCATGGCGAAGAGCTTCAGGTCGATCATCGGGCCGACGACCAGGAACGCCAGCCGGGCGGTGAGCGAGAACTGGGTCAGCGAGGCGACCACGAACGCGTCGGCCTCGGAGCAGATCGACAGCAGGACGGCCAGGACCGCCAGGGCCAGGACGGCCACCACCGGGTTTCCGGCCGCGGCGCGCAGCCAGTCCGCCGGTACGACGGCCTTGAGGGTGGCGGCGGCCATCGCGCCCAGCACGAGGAAACCGCCCGCGTGCATGATGTCGTGCCGCACCGACCCCCAGAACGCGGCCCCCCTGCCGAGGCCGTCGTGCGCGGGGCGGGCCGGCGGGCGCAGCCAGTCGGCGCGGCCGAGGCGCTGCCACAGCCAGCCCATCGCGCAGGCCACGAGGAGACTGGCCACGAAGCGGGCGAGGACCATCTCCGGGTTCCGGGGGAAGGCGACGGCGGTCGCGGTCAGCACGATCGGGTTGATCGCCGGGGCGGACAGCAGGAACGCCAGGGCCGCGGCCGGAGTGACGCCGCGGCGGACCAGCGCCCCGGCGACCGGTACGGAGGCGCACTCGCAGCCGGGCAGGACGGCCCCGGCCATCCCGGCGACCGGCACCGCGAGGGCCGGCCGCTTCGGCAGCGCGCGGGCGAAGAACGAGGGCGGGACGAACACCGCGATGACCGCGGACAGCAGGACGCCGAGAACGAGGAAGGGCAGGGCCTGGACCACCACCGCGACGAACACGGTCATCCAGCTCTGCATCACCGGTGCGGCCAGCACCCCGCGGATCGGCCCCTGTGCCGCGACGACCAGCAGCAGGAGCATGGTCAGGGCGAGCGGGGAGTCGAGGTTCCAGCCCTGCCGGTCCTCCTCGTCCCGTCGCCGGGCCGGCGGCGGGGCTTCCTTGGTGACGGTCACGCTCGAGGTACCTCCGGTCGGGGAAGGGCGCGGCTGCGGATGCCCTTCCGCCTTGAGTACGCCGGCCCGGCCACAGCTTCTCACCGGGCGACCAGGGCATTGCCCGCGCCCGGGAGTTTCTTGACCTCGGCCTGACCAGGGGCGGGCGGCGCTCACCGGGCGCCGCGGTCCTCCTCTCGGGGTGGGGTGCGGGTGCGCACCGAGCGCGACGGCCGTCGTCACATCCCTTTACGTGGCTGTCATGGACCTGTAGCTTCCGGGCCGCAAGTCCTTTCAGGAACTTGCCGGTTCTTCTTGCAAGGCAACTCCCCCTCCCCGCACCCGCATTGGAGCCGCCCCATGAACCGCGTACGCCGACGTCCGCCCACGAGAGCCCTGGTGGCGCTCCTGGCGGTGACCGGAATGTTCGGACTGACCCCGCCCGACGCCGGGTCCGTCCCCATGGAGAGCACGGCCGCCACCTCCACGACGGCGACCGTCTTCTACTACACGAAGACCAAGAACTGGCCGACCACCTACCTCCACTACGCCCCGGACGGCGGGTCCTGGACCACCGTGCCCGGCACGCAGATGGAGGCGGCCTGCACGGACTGGGTGAAGAAGACCGTCGACCTCGGCTCGGCCACCGGGCTGCAGGCGACCTTCAACAACGGGAGCGGCACCTGGGACAACAACGGCGGCGGCAACTACGCGCTGGGCACCGGCACCATCACCGTCAAGGACGGTGTCATCGCCCACAGCGACCCGTGCGCCGACACCGGCACGGGCACCGGCAACCAGGCGACCGTGTACTACTCCACCGCCACCTCCGGCTGGACCACGGCCAACATCCACTACGCCCCCACGGGCGGCTCCTGGACGACGGCCCCCGGCGTCGGCATGGAGAGCGCCTGCACCGGATGGTGGAAGAAGACCCTCGACATCGGGACGGCGACCTCGCTCAAGGCGGCCTTCAACAACGGCAACGGCGTCTGGGACAACAACAACAGCGCCGACTACGCGATCCCGTCCGGCACCACGACCGTGAAGGACCGGACCGTCACCGCCGACGCCAAGGACCCCTGCGCGGCCCAGACGCCCGACACCCAGGCGCCGACCACGCCCGGCGGGGTCGAGGCGACGGCCACCAACACCTCGGTGGTGGTGAGCTGGGATCCCGCCACCGACGACACCGCCGTGACGAAGTACCAGCTCACGCGCACGGGCGGTACGAAGGGCACGGTCGTCACCGACGTCGGCTCGACGGTGTACTCCGACACGGGGCTGGAGGAGAAGACGGCCTACACCTACACGGTGAAGGCCGTCGACGCGGCAGGGAACACCTCGCCCGCCTCCGCCGCGGCCACCGTCACGACCGGGGAGAAGGCTCCCGCGCCGGCCGCGGGGACACCGCTCGGCACCGACCCGCGCAAGGACCCCATCTACTTCGTCCTCACCGCCCGCTTCTACGACGGCGACAGCTCCAACGACCGCGGCGGCAGCCAGCACGTCAAGTCGGGCAACGCGGCGGGCAACGACCCCATGTTCCGCGGTGACTTCAAGGGCCTGGTCGACAAGCTCGACTACGTCAAGGCGCTCGGCTTCTCGGCCGTCTGGATCACCCCGGTCGTCCTCAACCGCTCGGACTACGACTACCACGGCTATCACGGCTACGACTTCTACAAGGTCGACCCGCGCCTGGAGTCGGCCGGCGCCTCCTACCAGGACCTGATCAACGCGGCCCACGCCAAGGGCATGAAGATCTACCAGGACGTCGTCTACAACCACAGCTCCCGCTGGGGCGCCAAGGGCCTGTTCACCCCGAAGGTCTACGGCGTGCGCGACTCCCAGTGGAGCTGGTACTACGACGAGAAGAACGACGGCTTCGAGTACGACGGCCTGACCGTCGAGCCCAAGTCCGGGAAGTCGTACTACAACGGCGACCTGTGGTCGACCGCCGAACCCACCGGCAACACCTGTGTCAACTGGGGCAAGCCCACCGGAGGCAAGAGCGCCGAGGGCTACACCCTGTACAACTGCCAGTGGCCGAGCCCCACTTCGGGCATGTTCCCGAAGGCGTACTACCACCAGTGCTGGATCGGCAACTGGGAGGGCGAGGACTCGCGTTCGTGCTGGCTGCACGAGGACCTGGCCGACTTCGACACCGAGAACGCCACCGTCCAGAACTACCTGATCGGCGCCTACGACAAGTACATCGACATGGGCGTCGACGGGTTCCGCGTCGACACGGCCGTCCACATCCCGCGCGTCACCTGGAACCGCCGCTTCCTGCCCGCCATCTACGACCGGGTCACCCGGAAGTTCGGCACGGAGGCGGCGAAGAACTTCTTCGTCTTCGGCGAGGTGGCCGCCTTCGTCAACGACAAGTGGAACCGCGGATCGGTGAACCACTCCGCGCAGTTCTACACCTGGAAGGAACGCAAGGACTACAGCGCCGACGACGAGACGGCCGCCATCGAGCAGTACGACTACGAGGAGCAGCTCGGCACCGGCAACCAGCCCACCTCCACCAACGCCTTCCTGAGCGGCAACAGCTACCACACCCCGGACCACAGCCGGTTCTCCGGCATGAACATCATCGACATGCGCATGCACATGAACTTCGGTGACGCGCAGAACGCCTACGGCAACGGCAAGGACTCCGACGACTCCGTCAACGACGCCACGTACAACGTCGTCTACGTCGACAGCCACGACTACGGCCCGAACAAGTCGAGCAACCGCTACAGCGGCGGCACCGACGCCTGGGCCGAGAACATGTCCCTGATGTGGACCTTCCGCGGCATCCCCACGCTCTACTACGGATCGGAGATCGAGTTCCAGAAGGGCAAGCAGATCGACTGCGGCCCGACCTGCCCGCTGGCGACCACCGGGCGCGCCTACTACGGCGACCGTCTCGCCGGCAGCGTCACGGCCTCCGACTTCGGCAAGGCCGACTCCGCGAGCGGCGAGGTCGCCACGACCCTCGCGCAGCCGCTGGTCAAGCACCTCCAGCGGCTCAACCAGATCCGCCGGGCGATCCCGGCCCTGCAGTCGGGCCAGTACTCGACCGACGGCATCAGCGGCTCGATGGCCTACAAGCGCCGCTACACCAGCGGGTCGACCGACAGCTTCGCCCTCGTCACGGTCACCGGCGGCGCGACCTTCACCGGCGTACCGAACGGCACGTACACGGACGCCGTCACCGGTGACGTGAAGACCGTCTCCGGCGGCACCCTGTCGGTGTCCGCGCCCGGCAAGGGGAACCTGCGGGTCTACGTCCTGAACGGTCCCGGCAGGATCGGGACCGACGGCCCCTACCTCAAGTAGTCCGCCACCTGCGGACAGCCACGGGAACGGCGGTCGCCGCCGTCCCGCCCGGGCGCCCCACACCCGGGCGGGACGGAGCGGCCGCCGCCACCGCGGCCGGCGGGGAGCCGGGATGAATGGCGTGGGGAGCGTTGGGTACGTGACCGTCGACACGCCCGGGAGCACGAGGCCCGGGTGGCCGCCCGCCCGCCACGATCCCGGGATCTGCCATGGACACGCCCTTGAACAACAACCACCACCGCGCTGCCCCGGAGGCGACGCCCTTGAACAACCACCACCCCGGCGCCCCCGAGGCGACGCCCGCCCAGGAGGCCCTGGACACCCTCGCCGAGAACACCGCCGACGCCGCCGCGCTGGAGACGCTCGCCGGGAGCGACGTCCTGGTGCCCGTGCCCGACGACGCCACCGACGCGGACGTCGCCGATCCCCACGCCGTGGCCCTGCCCGTCCTGGACGACCCCGAAGGCGGACAGGTGGTGCCGGTGTTCACCTCGGAGCTGGAACTGGCCGAACTCCTGCCCTCCGTCTCCCGCTACCGCCTCGTGCCGCTCGCCGCGCTCGCCTCCCAGTGGCCGTCGGGCGATCTGGACCTCGTCATCGACGCCGCCTCGCCGCACGGTCTGACGCTCACCTCCGAGGGCGTGCGCACGCTGCTGGCGCGGTAGCGGGGCCCGGCCGCGCGGCGAGCCCCACAACGGCACCGGCGCCGGGATCCACGGGGCTGGGGGCCGGGGGCCGGGGGCCGGGCGAAGGATGTCCGGATCCGTTCCTCGGAGAGGAGTGGCCCGGACCGCCCGGAAGGGAAGATCCCTGGAAAGCCGCCGCGGAGGAGTGGGGTTCCCTTGAGAGTCGTCCTGCTGGGTACGGCCGCCGCCGGCGGCTTCCCTCGGTGGAACTGCGCCTGCGCGCAGTGCTCGGCCGCCCGCGACGGAAAACTGCCCGCACGCACCCAGGAATGCGTCGCCGTCAGCGGCAACTCCCGCGACTGGTGGCTGCTCAACGCCTCACCCGACATCCGTACGCAGATCGACGCCACCCCCGCGCTCGCACCAGGGCCCGGGGGCACACCCGTGCGCGGAGTCCTGCTGACGGACGCCGGGGCCGGTCACACGACGGGGCTGACCGGACTGCACGGCGCCCCGGGACTGAAGGTCTACGCCTCGCCCCCCGTCCTCGCCGCGCTCTCCCCCCTGCGCCCCCTCCTCGACCACCCCGCCGCCTGGGCGTGGGCGGACGGCTTCACCGAGGGCGGGTTCGTCCTGGCCGGAGGCCTCGTCGTCAGTGCCCACGCGCTCGGCTCCAGGCCCCCCGGGCACATCACCGGGGCCCCCGCCGACGACCGCTGGGTGACGGCGTACCGGATCGAGGACCTGGCCAGCGGGGGCGTCCTCGTCTACGCGCCCTGCGTCGGCCGGTGGACGCCCGCGCTGGACCGGCTGCTCGCCGGGGCGACCTGCGTCCTGCTCGACGGCACCCTCTACGCGGCCGGCACGACGGACACCGCGGTACGGGCGCCCCGCGGGCGGACGGCGGCCACGTGGCACCTCCCGGTCTCCGGCGCGGACGGCAGTCTGGCGGCGCTGGCCCGTCACCCGGGCCCGCGCGTCGTCTACACCCACTTCGACAGCGCGAACCCGCTGCTCGATCCGGCCACGGACGCCCGCGCGTCGGTGACCGGGGCCGGCGCCGAGATCCTGCCGGACGGGGCGGAGCTCACGGTCTAGCCGGGTGGGGGGCGAGAGCCTTCACGGTGCAGCCGGGCGGCGGGCAGGAGCCCGCGGAGCAGGACGGGTCCGGGGATCAGCCGTGCAGCATGCGGGCGAGCACGGACCGCTGCAGGGGGAGGACCTCGGCGTGCAGCTCGCGGCCCTTCCGGGTCAGGGCGACCCACACCCCGCGGCGGTCCTCCTGGCAGACAGTGCGTTCCACCAGGCCGTCCTTCTCCAGCCGGCCGATGAGCCGGGACAGCGCGCTCTGGCTCAGATGGACCCGGTCCGCGATGTTCTGCACCCGGCAGTGCTCGCCGGGCTCCGCGACCGTCTCCGAGACGAGGATGTCCAGGACCTCGAAGTCACTGGCCCCCAGGCCGTGCGGATGCAGCGCGCGGTCGATCTCGCACATCGTGCGCGCGTGCACCGAGAGGATGTCCCGCCACCGCTCCTCCAGCCGGGAGCCGGGCGTCTGCGTTGCCATGACTGAACGGTAACAGAGATCCAGCCACTAGTTGAGTGTGCAACTAGTGCGCTTGCATCCAGCCGCCCGTCCACCCGTCCGTCCGTTCGCGACACCCGTTCGCGACACCCGTTCGCGGCACCCGAGCCCTCCGGTCGCCCGGTCGTCAGCCGGTGGGGTCCTGGATGAGCCCGTACATGTTGCCCTCCGCGTCCTTCACCGACGCGACCAGCCTGCCGTCGCCCACGTCCTGGAGGTCCTGGAGCGTCTCGGCGCCCGCGGCCAGCAGGGCCGCCAGGGTCGTCTTGATGTCGTCGACGTGCCAGAAGGGGACGGGACCGGTCAGACCCTTGGCGTGGCCGTTCGGGTCGAGGCCGACGTCCTGGCCCGCGTCCTTGAAGCCGACGTAGTACGGCTCGTCCACATAGGGCTCCACCCCGAGCAGCTGGGTGAACAGGGCCTTCGCCTTCTCGATGTCCTTGACGGGGTAGATGACGGTCTTGACTCCGGCGGTCATGGCGACTCCTGTGCGGTGCGTGGCGGCCGTCTCGGCCGGTCTCGTGCCGCCGTGGTTCCGGCGGTCCTCTCACGCTAGGCCGGGGGAGCCGGATACGGCTTCTCGAATCCTGACCGGTGCGCGGGACCGCCGGCGCGTTCCTCAGGCGGACTCGCGGCGCACCAGCTCCGTCGGCAGGATCACCGCCGCCGGGTCCTCGCCGCCGATCTGGGCGAGCAGGACCCGGACCATCTCGGAGCTGATGCGGTCCCAGGGCTGGCGGATGGTGGTGAGGGCAGGGGTGGCGGCCGTGGCGGCGGGGGAGTCGTCGAAGCCGCCGACCGCGACGTCCTCCGGGACCCGGCGGCCCGCCTTGCGCAGCGCGGTCAGCACGCCCTGGGCCATCAGGTCCGAGGCGACGAACACGGCGTCCATGTCCGGAGCGCGGTCGAGGAGCCGTTCGGCGCCCGCCTCACCGCTGGCGCGGCTGTAGTCGCCGGAGACGACGAGACGGTCGTCGGCCTCGACGCCCGCCTCGGCGAGCACCTCCCGGTACCCGGCCAGACGCTCGACACCGCCGGGGGTGTCCAGCGGTCCCGTGACCATGCCGATCCGGCGCCGCCCGAGGGAGAGCAGGTGCGTGACCATGTCCCGGGCGCCGTCGCGGTCGTCGGCGGCCACGTAACTCACCTTGGACCCGAGGCCGATCGGCTTGCCGCACGCGACGAGCGGCACACCCGCCCCGCGCAGTTCCTCGGCGACCGGATCGCCGGAGTGGCTGGAGACCAGCAGCACCCCGTCGACGTGGCCGGCCGTGATGTACCGCGTGATGCGCCGACGCTCGTCCTGGGTGCCGGCGAGCATCAGCAGGAGGGGGACGTCGTGCGCGGCGAGCGCCTGGGTGCAGCCGCGCAGCAGGACGTTGAAGTTCGGGTCCTCGAAGAACCGCTCCTGCGGCTCGGTCAGCAGGAAGCCGACCGAGTCCGACCGCCCGGTGATCAGTGAACGGGCGTGCCGGTTCACGACGTAGCCCGTCCTGCGGATGGCGGCGTTGACCGCCTCCGCCGCCGAGGGGCTGACGTAGTGCCCGCCGTTGAGCACGCGTGAGACGGTGCCCCGCGAGACACCCGCCTCACGCGCGACGTCGTGGATCGTCGGCGGCTTGCGCCGGCCCCCCGTGTTGCTCATGGTCACGACTTTACGGCTCCTGACAGCAGGTCGAGGCTCCAGAAGCGCTGGATGACCAGGAACAGCGCGACCAGCGGGACGATCGCGAGCAGGGCGCCGGTGATGACCAGGGTGTACAGGGCCGGGGTGTTGGAGCCCTGTTCGAGGAGCGTGAACAGGCCGAGGGTGATCGGGAACTTCTCGTCGTCGCTGAGCATGATGTAGGGGAGCAGGAAGTTGTTCCAGACGGCGACGAACTGGAACAGGAACACCGTGACCAGACCGGGCACCATCATGGGCAGCGCGATCCGGGTGAAGATCCGCCACTCCCCGGCGCCGTCCATCCGGCCCGCCTCGACCACGTCACCGGGGACGGCCGCGGCCGCGTAGATCCGGGCGAGGTAGACGCCGTACGGGGACAGGACGAGCGGCAGCAGCACGGAGGCGTACGAATCCGTCAGGTCCGCCTCGGCGAGGAGCAGGTACTGCGGGATCGCGAGGATCACCGGGGGCATGAGCACGCCCGCCATGAGGACGCTGAAGACGGTCTCGCGGCCCCGGAAGCGGTAGACGGCCAGGGCGTAGCCGCTGATCGCCGAGACGCCCGTCGACAGCAGGGCGCCGAGACCGGCGTAGAGCGCGGAGTTGCCCATCCACTTCCAGTAGATACCGTCGCGGTAGGCGTCGAGGTCCCTGACGTTCTGGGTGAACCCGGTGCCGGGCAGGAACGTGAACGTGGAGAACAGCTCGCGGCCCGACTTGGTGGCCGCGATCACCACCCAGGCGACGGGCAGCAGGCAGTAGAGCGCGCCGAGCAGCAGCGTCAGCGTCGGCACCAGCGCGATCCGGCCGCGCGGCGGCGGACCCTGGGCGGTGCCGGAAGCCGTGCCCGCGGCCGGTGCGGCCTCGCGGAGGGCGAGGGAACTCATCGTGCTTCCTCCTGCTTGGTACGGGAGTTCGCGGCGCGCAGGAAGCCGAAGGACAGGACCAGCGTGACCGCGGCGATGATCACGGCCTCGGCCGCGGCGGCGTAGACGTCACCGGTCTTGAACGCGTCCCGGTAGACCTTCATCAGCGGACTCCAGGTCGTGGAGACGGAGTTGGTGAGGGGTTTGAGGGTGGTCGGCTCGCTGAACACCTGGAGCGTGGCGATGATCGAGAAGAAGAAGGTGAGCACCAGGGAGGGCGCCACCATCGGGATCTTGACCCGCAGGGCGGTCTGCAGCGGGCCGGCCCCGTCCAGCTTCGCCGCTTCGAGCACCTCGGCGGGGATGGCCCGGAGCGAGGTGTAGATGACGATCATGTTGAAGCCGGTGCCGCCCCAGACCGCGATGTTCGACAGGGCGAGGTAGAGGGGGCCGCCGTCCAGCAGGTCCGGCTGCGGAAGGCCCAGCTCGTCGAGGACGAAGTAGAAGGGGCTGACGTCCGGGAGGTACAGGAAGCCCCACAGCAGGGCGGCCACGACGCCGGGGATGGCGTACGGCAGGAAGATCGCGAGCCGGGTGAAGGGGGCCAGGCGCACCTTCTCCGCGTCGAGCATGAGCGCGAAGAGGAGCGCGAGGCCGAGCATCACCGGCACCACGATGGCGCCGTAGCCGGCCACGCGCAGCGCGCCGTCGGCCAGCTCGCCGTCGGTCAGGGCGTCGGTGTAGTTCGTCAGGCCCGCCCAGACCTCGGTGCGGGCTCCGGCGCCCAGGCCGAGGCCCTTGACCCGCACCTTGTGCAGGCTCAGCCAGACCGCGTAGCCGATGGGCAGCGCGAAGAAGAGGACGAAGAGGACCGTCGCGGGGAGGAGGAAAAAGTAGGGGGCGCTTCGCGCTCGTTTGAGGGTGGTGGTGGGAGACGGGAGGGCGTACGGGGCCCCCTTGGCCCCGTACGGCCTCCGGCGTGCGCTGGTCACCGAGCGACCCCGAAGCCCTGCTTCTCCAGGTCGGCGACGGTGGTGTCCTGCATGGTCCTCAGGGCGGCACCGAAGTCCGACTTGTTCTTGGCGGCGGCGCCGAAGGCGTCGTTGAAGGAGGTGTAGGCGACGTTCACGTTCGGGCCCCAGGCGGAGGGGGCGGTGGTCTTCGCGATCTCCGAGGCCTTGGTGTAGAAGTCCGGCTGGTTGGAGAAGAAGGCCGGCGGCTGTGCGAACGCGTCACCGGTCTGCGCGCTCGTGGATGCCGGGTAGATGCCGCTCTCCTTCGCCAGCGCGGCCACCGCCTGCGGATCCGTGTTCAGCCAGGCGGCGAACTTCGCGGCGGCCGCCTTGTGCCGGGAGTCGGTGGTGACGGCCGTCGAGGAGCCGCCCCAACTGCCGGTGACGTTCTCGCCCGCCGACCACTGCGGCAGCGGGGCCATCGCCCACTTGCCCTTCGTCTGCGGGGCCGCCGTGGTCAGGGTGCCGGGCGCCCACACCGCGCTGACCCAGGCGATCTGCTTGCCGGTGTTCAGCGCCTTGTTCCAGGCCGGCTGGTACATCGGCTGGTTGTCGATCGCGCCCTCCTTGACGAGACCGCCCCAGAAGTCGGCGACCTTGCGGGTGGCCGCGTCGTCGATGCCGACCTTCCACTTGTCGCCGGAGGCGGTCCACCACTTGGCGCCCGCCTGCTGCGCGAGCCCCGCGAAGAGTCCGGAGTCGTTGGCGGAGAAAGTGGTCAGCGCCTTGTCCGGCGCCTTCTTCTTCAGCGCGCGGGCGGTCTCGGCGAACTGCTCCCAGGTCGTGGGGACGGTGAGGCCGTACTTCTTGAACAGGTCGGCGCGGTAGTAGAACATCATCGGGCCGATGTCCTGCGGGATCGCGTAGACCGCGTCCGTCCCGAGCGTCGTCTGCTGCCACACGCCCTCGGCGAACTTGGACTCGGCGTCCTTGGACTCCGCGGATATGTCGGCGAGCGCGTCGTTGCTGACCAGCGTCGGCAGCGCCTGGTACTCGGCCTGGACCAGGTCGGGCGCCTTCTTCGCCTTGTGCGCGGTGAGGATCTTGGTGATGAGCGCGTCGCCCGAGGCCTGCTTCTTCACCTCGACGGTGATCCGCTGCTGCTTGCCCGGCCCCTCGTTCCAGAGGTCGACGACCTTGTCCATGCCCGGCGCCCAGGTCCAGAACGTCAGTGTCGCGGGTCCGGACTGGGATTCGCTGCCGCCGTCGTCGGACGAGCCGCAGGCGACGAGCGAGGTGGCGCCGAGGACGACGGCGATGGTGCTGGCCACGAGGCGGTCGTGCTTCGTGATGGGCATGGAACGTTCTCCCCTGACCTGGGCCTCCGCCTGCTGCGGAGGCCTGCCCTGTTCTTGCGCGGTTCGCTTCCGGGGGTGCGCCTGCCGGTACCGGGACCGCGAGCGTGCGCCGGGCTCTTCGGGCCCCGCGCGCTCGCCCGCCGACACCTGAGCACCCCTTCGGCTCACTTGCCGTGCTTCTGTGAGCGTTCACAGTAGAGAAACATCCCGGACACTTGTCAATGGTTGTTGCTGTGCGGTTATGTTGGGCTCACGCCGCTGGCGCTGTGTGTGCACGTTCCCAAATGATCGATTACACGGGAGAGATCCATGCCGGAGACCAACCCCAAGGGCCTCACCGGGCTCGCCTTCGGTGGGGACTACAACCCCGAGCAGTGGCCGGAAAGCGTCTGGCCCGAGGACGTCCGGCTGATGCGCGAGGCGGGCGTCACGATGGTGAGCGTCGGGATCTTCTCCTGGGCCCTGATCGAACCGGCCCGGGGCACCTACGAGTTCGGCTGGCTCGACCGCGTCCTCGACCTGCTGCACGAGAACGGCATCCGCGCGGACCTGGGCACCCCGACCGTCGCGCCGCCCGCCTGGTTCTACCGCGAACACCCCGAGGCGCTCCCCGTGGCCGCCGACGGCACCCGCTACGCCTTCGGCTCACGCGGCGCCATCTGCCACAGCAACACCCACTACCGTGCCGCCGCCGCCTCCATCACGACCCGGCTCGCGACCCGGTACGCCGGCCACCCCGCCCTCGCCCTGTGGCACGTCCACAACGAGTACGGCGTCCCCGTCTCGGCCTGCTGGTGCGACTCCTGCGCGGCCCACTTCCGCCGCTGGCTGGCCGACACCTACGGGAGCGTCGACGAGCTCAACGACGCCTGGGGAACGGCCTTCTGGGGCCAGCACTACACCGCCTTCGACCAGGTCGACCCGCCGCGCACGACCCCGACCGTCGGCAATCCGGCGCAGGCGCTGGACTACAGGCGGTTCGCCGACGCGACCATGCGGGAGAACTTCACCGCGGAGCGGGACGTCCTCCACCGCCTGGCGCCCGGCGTCCCCGTCACCACCAACTTCATGACGGCCCTCAGCCAGTGCGACTCGGTCGACTACTGGGCATGGGGCCGCGAGGTCGACCTCGTCACCAACGACCACTACCTGATGACCGACGGGCGCCGGACCCACGTGAACCTCGCGATGGCCGCCGACCTCACCCGCTCCGTCGCGGGCGGCGCGCCCTGGCTGCTCCTCGAACACTCCACCTCGGGCGTCAACTGGCAGCCCCGCAACCCCGCCAAGGCACCCGGCCAGATGGCCCGCAACTCCCTCTCCCACGTGGCCCGCGGCTCCGAGGGCGCCATGTTCTTCCAGTGGCGGCAGTCCCGCAGCGGCGCCGAGAAGTTCCACTCCTCGATGCTGCCGCACGCCGGCACCGACTCGCGCGTGTGGCGCGAGGTGGTCGAACTCGGCGCCGCCGTCGACTCGTTGAGCTCCCTCAAGGGCACCCGGACGGTCGCCGACGTGGCCGTTCTGTGGGACTGGCAGTCCTGGTGGGCGCAGAGCCTGCAGTGGCGCCCGAGCGAGGACCACGACGCCCGCGAGCGCGCCGACGCCTTCTACGAGGCCCTCTACGACCGTCACCTCACCGTCGACTTCGCCCACCCCGAAGCCGACTTGTCGGCCTATCCCCTTGTCGTCGTCCCCGCCCTCTACCTGATGACCGAGGCCGCCGGGAACAACCTCAGGGAGTACGTCGAGCGGGGCGGCACCCTCCTCGTCTCCTACTTCTCCGGCATCGTCGACGAGCACGACGCCGTCCACGAAGGTCCTCATCCCGGCGCCCTGCGGGACGTACTCGGCCTGACCGTCGAGGAGTTCTCCCCACTGCTCCAGGGGGAACTCGTCCGGATCACCGGGCCCGACGGCTCCGAACTCACCGGCGACGTGTGGTCCGAGTTCGTGGTGCCGCGCGGTGCCGAGACCGTGTGGACGTACGCGAACGGACTCGCCGCCGGGCATCCGGCGGTCACCCGGCACCGCAGCGGATCGGGTTCGGCCTGGTACGTGTCCACGCGCCTCGCGGCCGAGGGCCTCGACGCCCTGATCGGCCGGGTGGCCGACGACGCGCGCGTCGCCCCGCGCGCCGACGTGCCCCGCGACGTCGAAGTGGTCCGCCGCACGGGGGATTCGGGCACCTACGTCTTCGCCGTCAACCACACCGCGTCCGACGCCAAGGTGCCGCTGGACGCGCACGGCACCGAACTCCTCACGGGCGAACGCGCCGCGGGCCGGCTGGCGGTCCCGGCGGGCGCGGTACGGGTCGTACGCCTCGACGCGTGACGGGCCGTGGGCCGTACGGGGAGTCCGCCCGTGCGGCCCGGCAGACCAGCCCGTGACGTACGGGACTCGACCGGGTTCCTCGGTCGACCCGGCTCCGCAGAAAAGACGTCTCCCCGCTCCGGCCCGGCCAGCTCGTCCGGCACGGGTCCGGCCGGCCCTGCCTCTTCCGGCCCTGTCCCCGCCCGCCGGAACGGGCCCTTCATCCGCCCTCCGAGTCAGCGCACTCGACGGCGGTCCCGACTCCCCTCCGCCCGTGCGAGCCGTGAAGCCGCGGGCGGAGGGGTTCGCCCCCGCTCCACCCCCGATCCACCCCGGATCCCCTGGGGGCACCTCTCCCCACCACGTCGAAGGGACGACGGACGATGCTGTTCCATCCCGGACGCACACTCAGGGCCCTGCTGCTCCCGCTCACAGCGGGGCTCGCCCTGGCCACGCTCCCCGCGCAGACCGCGCACGCGGCGAGCACCCCGACCAACGCCGGATTCGAGGCCGACGGGGCCGGCGTCGCCGTGCCCGGCGGCTGGTCGGAGTCCGGCTCCACCGGCGCCTCGTACGTCGAGGCCGGCGGCCACGGCGGGAGTTACCGCCTCAGCCACTACTCCGCCTCGGCCTACAAGGCCGAGACCTACCAGACCCTCACCGGGCTGACCAACGGCAGCTACAAGCTCACCGCCTGGGTGCGCTCGGGCGGCGGACAGAACTCCGCCTACCTCGCCCTGAAGAACTGCGGCGGCACCGAGCAGCGCACCGACCTGCCGGTCTCCACCAGCGGATGGATCCACCTCGCCGTGCCCGTCTCCGTGACGAACAACCAGTGCACGATCAGCGTCTACTCCGACGCCAACGCCGGGAACTGGATCAACGTCGACGACCTGGCGTTCACCTCCGGCACCACCGGACTGTCCGTCAAGGGCTCCGACATCTCCTCCCTCGCCAAGAGCGAGGCCTACGGCGGTGTCTACAAGACGAGTTCCGGCACCACCGGCGACGCGCTCGCCATCCTGAAGTCCGCCGGGATGAACTACGCGCGCCTCAAGGTCTGGGTGAATCCGGCCGACGGCTACAACAACAAGGCCCGCGTCCTCGCGACGGCCAAGCGCGTCAAGGCGCAGGGCATGAAGCTCCTGGTCGACTTCCACTACTCCGACACCTGGGCCGACCCCGGCACCCAGACCAAGCCCGCCGCCTGGGCCGGACACACGTACAGCCAGCTCAAGACCGACGTCCACAGCCACACGTACGACGTACTGAACGCCCTCAAGTCGCAGGGCACCACGGCCGACATGGTCCAGATCGGCAACGAGATCAACGGCGGCATGCTCTGGTCCGAGGGCTCCACGGACAACTTCGCGCAGCTCGCCGGACTCCTCAACTCCGGCTACGACGCGGCCAAGGCGGTCAGCTCCTCCACCGTCGTGGCGCTGCACCTCGCCAAGGGCGGCGATCTCACCGGCACCCGCTGGTGGTTCGACACCGCCCTCGCCAACGGCGTGAAGTTCGACGCCATCGGCCTGTCCTACTACGGCTACTGGCACGGCTCGCTCTACGACTTCCAGACCACCCTGGACGACGCGGCCTCCCGCTACGCCAAGCCGGTGTTCCTCGCCGAGACGGCCTACCCCTTCCGTCTGGACAGCGACGACGCGCTCGTCAACCAGATCGACACGACCGGCGAACTGGTCTCCGGCTACGCGGCCACGACCACCGGGCAGTCCAACTGGCTGCGCGACGTCATGAACATCGTGGAGGCCGTGCCGAACGGCCGCGGTCTCGGCGTCTTCTACTGGGAGGCCACCTGGACGGCGGTCACCGGCAACGGCTGGGACCCGGCCGACGCCTCCTCCGGCAACGGATGGGAGAACCAGGCCCTGTTCGGCTTCGACGACAAGGCGCTTCCGGCCATGTCCCTGTTCGGCCACCGCTGAGCGTCCAGGCCTGTCGTCGCGAGGCAGAGGGGAATGTGACGACAGGACCTGCGGGGTCCGGCCGCCGGTGCGGCCGGACCCCGCGCGTTTTCCGGGCCGTCCGGCTCCGGCCAGGGTCGCGGGAAGTCCGTGCGTGCCGCCGCCGGCTGCGGGACAGTGGCGGGAGACCGCCACGACGGAGGGGGACGAGATGCTGAGAGGACCCGGCAACGGCCACAGACTGGACATCCTGGAGTGGTTGCGCACCCCCGCGGCGCACTTCCCGCCGCAGCGCGGCGCCGACCCCGTCGAGGACGGTGTCAGCCCCGAGGCCCTCGCCGTCAAACTCGGAGTGAGCCGGGCAGTGGCGCGCACCCACCTCGACCTCCTCGCCGGAGTCGGTCTCCTGCGTGCCAAGAAGCTGGGGCGGCACACCTACTACCGCCGCGACGAGTACCGTATCGCCGAAGTGAGCTGCTACTTCGAGAAGGGCTGGTAGAGCACGTGGGAGACGGGTCCGGTACGGCCACAGCCCTTTCGCCCCGGCGCGCGGTGGCACTCGGCGGCCGCGGCCCCGAGGACGTGGTGGCCGACTCCAGGGGCGGGGTGCTGACCGGTCTGGAGGACGGCCGCATCGTACGCGTCGAAGGACTCGGGGACCCCGACCGCACCACGGTCCGGGTCGTCGCCGAGACGGGCGGCAGACCGCTCGGTCTCGAACTCCTTCCGGACAACGCCCTGTTGGTGTGCGACGCCGAACGCGGACTGCTGCGGGTCGGCCTCGGGGACGGAGTCGTCCGTGTCCTCGCCGACCGGGTCGCCGGTGTCCCGCTGCGCTTCTGCAGCAATGTGGTCGCCCTCTCGGACGGCACCGTGTACTTCACCGTCTCCAGCCGGAGTTACCCCCTGAAGCGGTGGATCGGAGATCTCGTCGAGCACACCGGATCCGGTTGTCTGCTGCGTCTCGCGCCGGGGGAGTCGGAACCCGAAGTGCTTCTGGAAGGACTGCAGTTCGCCAACGGTCTCGCCTCCTCGGCCGACGAGTCGTTCCTCGTCCTGGCGGAGACCGGCCGGTTCCGTCTCGTCCGCCACTGGCTCACCGGGCCGCTCGCGGGCCGGTCCGAGGCCTTCGCCGACGACCTCCCCGGCCAGCCGGACAACCTGTGGCGGGCCCCGGACGGACCGATCTGGGTGGCACTGGCGGGTCCCCGCGTCGGCGCCCTGGAACTCCTGCACCGCCGGGGCCCGGCCGTCCGGCGTGCCGCGGCCCGCATCGCCGTACGGGCGCCCTTCAGGCCGCCGGGCACCACGGGCGTCCTCGCGGTCGACGACGACGGCACCGTCGTGCACCACCTGGAGAGCCGCCGGGCGCGGTTCCGGATGGTGACCAGTGCCTGTGAGTCCGAGGGCCGACTGATCCTCGGAAGCATCTGGGAGAGGGGCCTCGCGGTCTGCGATCTTCCCGGTGCCACCGGCTGAGCGGCCCGGCCCTCCGGGGGAGGCCGAGTGCGCGGACCGGGTGTGCGCGGCCCGCGCGCCCGGCGTTACCCTGGTCACGAGCCGCGATCTTGCAGCGCGGCACGGCGGTGGGGCCCGCCGTACCCGAACCGCGGCGCGGATGCCGCCAACGGTCCCTGCTTGCGATGCCGTGTGCCCGCACCGGCCCGGCGAGTAGGAGCACCCGAGCCCATGACGGTCCCGCACCCCGAACACGTCGGCGAGCCCGGTAGCCCCGTCCGCGCGCGCAGGGCGTCCTTCCGGCACGGCCAGGGCCCGGTCGTCGCGGCGGTCGCGCTGGGCGGCACCATCGGCGCCACGGCCCGCTACGGCGCGGGACTGCTGTGGCCCACGCCGGACGGCGCCTTCCCCTGGACCACGTTCACGATCAACGTCGTGGGCTGCGCCGCCATCGGCGTGCTCATGGCGGTGGTCACCGACGTACGGGCGGTGCATCGCCTCGTGCGTCCCTTCCTCGGCACCGGAGTCCTCGGCGGATTCACCACCTTCTCGACGTACGCCGTCGACATCCGCGACCTGGTCGACACGGGCCACCCGGGCACCGGGCTCGGCTATCTCGCCGCGACGCTGTGCGCGGCGCTCGCGGCGGTGTGGCTCGGGACCACGGTCACCCGCCGCGCCCTGGCACGGAGGCGGCGATGACGAGGACGACCGGCAGAGCCCTGAGGCTGACGGTGCTGATCGGCGAGAACGACACCTGGCACCACAAGCCGCTCTACGCGGAGATCGTGCACCGCGCCCACGCGGCGGGCCTCGCGGGCGCCAGCGTCTTCCGGGGCATCGAGGGGTTCGGCGCCTCCTCGCTCGTCCACACCTCGCGGCTGCTCTCGCTGAGCGAGGACCTGCCGGTGGCCGTGGTCGTCGTGGACACCGAGGAGCGGGTCCGGGCGTTCCTGCCGCAGCTCGACGAACTCGTCACCGAGGGCACGGTGGTCCTCGACCCCTGCGAAGTCATCCGTCACACGGGCCGCCGCGAAGCGTCCGACGACGGCTCCGGCGCGGCCGACGGTTCCGGTGCTCCCGACGACGGCTCCGGCGCGGCCGGCGGTCCGTCCGCGGAAGGCGGTGCGCCGCGGTGAACTGGCTGCTGGTGATGATCGGTGCCGCGGTGGGCGCACCCCTGCGGTACCTGACCGACCGGGCGGTGCAGCTCAGGCACGACACGGTCTTCCCCTGGGGCACCCTCGTCGTGAACGTGACGGGGTGCCTGGTCCTCGGGCTGCTGACCGGCGCCGCCTCGGCGGGGCAGGTGCCGGAGCACCTGCGACTGCTGATCGGGACCGGTCTGTGCGGGGCGCTGACCACGTACTCGACGTTCTCCTACGAGACCCTTCGGCTGAGTGAGACGGGTGCGGCGTTCTACGCTGCCGCCAACGTGATCGTGAGTGTGACCGCGGGCCTGGGCGCGGCGTTCGCCGGGGTTTCGGTCGCACAAGCTTTGTGGACGTAGTTGCCGGGTGACCTCGGGATTGGGTAACACTGTCCCCTGCACCGTCTACAGCACTGTCGACCAACTCCTCAGAACTGGATGCCATGAGCGCCATCAACGTCGGTCAGGCCGTCGTCCTCGGAATCGTCGAGGGGGTGACCGAATTCCTTCCCGTCTCCTCGACCGGCCACCTCAAGATCACCGAGGGTCTGATGGGGATCCCTGTCAAGAACGACGCCGTCGTCGGCTTCTCCGCGGTCATCCAGGTCGGCGCCATCGCCGCCGTGCTCCTGTACTTCTTCAAGGACATCGTGCGGATCGTCTCCGCCTGGGGGCGCGGCCTGCGGGACAAGGAGCAGCGGCACAGCCACGACTACAAGTTCGCCTGGTGGGTCATCTACGCGACGATCCCGATCGTGGTCGTCGGCCTGGGTGCCAAGAGCCTCATCGAGGGTCCGCTCGCCTCGCTGTGGGTGGTGGCCGGTTCGCTGATCGTCGGCAGTGGTGTGATGTGGGCGGCCGACCGGATGGGCCGCCACAAGCGCGGTGAGGACGACACCTCGTTCAAGGACGCGATGCTGGTCGGCAGCTCCCAGATCCTCGCCCTGCTCTTCCCGGGCTTCTCGCGCTCCGGCGCCACCATGTCGACGGCGCTCATCCTCGACCTGGACCGCGTCGCCGCCACCCGGCTCTCCTTCTTCCTCGGCATCCCGGCCCTGACCGGTGCCGGCCTGTACGAGCTGAAGGACGCGGGCGCCGGTGTGGGCGCCGTTCCGCTGATCACCGGCACCGTCGTGTCGTTCGTGGTCGCCTACGCCTCCATCGCCTGGCTGCTGAAGTTCGTCGCCAAGCACTCCTTCAACGCCTTCGTGATCTACCGGATCGTCATCGGCGTGCTGCTCTTCGGGCTGCTGGGCACGGGAGTGCTCGAGAGCTGACACCGCCCGCCCCGGTGGCGGGCGGACCGGGCCACAAGGCCGGCGGACCGGGCGGGCGGCACAATGGCGATCATGCCCGGGAAAACGCCGTACCCGTCCTCCCAGACCTTCCAGCCGGTCCTGGAGCGCATCGCCACCGAGATCGCGCAGACCCCGGGACGCGGCCGGCCCGCCGACTACATCCCTGCGCTGGCGGCCTGCGACCCACGCCGCTTCGGCATGGCCGTCGCGGAACCCGACGGCACGGTGTACGGCGTGGGGGACTGGCGGCAGCCGTTCTCCACCCAGTCCATCACCAAGGTCTTCACGCTCGCCCTCGACCTGGCCCGCGAGGGCGACACCCTGTGGGAGCACGTCGGGCGGGAGCCCTCCGGCAACCCGTTCAACTCCCTGGTCCAGCTCGAGTACGAGAACGGCATCCCGCGCAACCCGTTCATCAACGCCGGGGCCCTCGTCGTCACCGACCGGCTGCAGACCCGTACCGGCGACGCGTCCGGCGTCCTGCTGGAGTTCCTGCGGGCGGAGAGCGGCAACGCGCGGCTCGGTTTCGACAGGGACATCGCCGCCTCCGAGACCGCGAACGGCGACCGCAACGCGGCACTCGCCCACTTCATGGCGTCGTACGGCAACATCGACAACCCGGTGCCGGTCCTGCTCGACCAGTACTTCCTGCAGTGCTCGATCGCCGCCTCCTGCGCCGATCTCGCCCTCGCCACCGGATTCCTGGCCCGGCACGGCATCCGCTCCGACGGTACCCGGCTGCTCTCCCGGAGCCAGGCCAAGCAGGTCAACGCGATCATGCTGACCTGCGGGACCTACGACGCCGCGGGCGACTTCGCCTACCGGGTCGGGCTTCCGGGCAAGAGCGGGGTGGGCGGCGGCATCATCGCCGTGGTGCCCGGCCGGTGCACCCTGTGCGTCTGGAGCCCCGGTCTCGACGAACGCGGCAACTCGGTGGCGGGCGTGGCCGCCCTGGACCGCTTCACGACCCTCACCGGCCTGTCGGTGTTCTGAATCCCGTCACACCACACGGAGGTCACGCCCCGGACCCCGTCCGGAGAGGGCCGCGTCGCCTTCCGGCCACTCGGCGTCGACACGCTTGCGGAGTGTCGGCCATGGCTTTTCCCGTCGATCTCCGCCGCTGCCAGGCCCTGGGGCTGGCCGGTACCGCCGTCCTCGCGCTGGGCGGCGGGACCGCGGGGGCCCTGCCCGCGCGGGACCTCCTCGCCCCCGGGTCGGGGCGTGCCGTACTCGGCCTGGTCGGGGTGTACTTCGGGGTCGTCCTGCTGATAGCCGCCTGGACGCTCCTCGGCACCGTCGTGCGCGGGCCCGAACCGCCGGCCCCGCGTGCCCTGCTGCTCGTCCTGGCCACCTGGGCTGCGCCGCTGCTGCTCGCGCCACCGCTCTTCAGCCGGGACGTCTACAGCTATCTCGCGCAGGGCGCCATGGTCGACGCCCACATCGACGTCTACGTCTACGGACCCGCGCGGCTCGGCGGTCCGCTCGCCGACGAGGTGGCCCCCGTGTGGCGGAGCACGACGACGCCGTACGGCCCGGTCTTCCTCGCCGTCGCCCGCGGACTGTCCTCGCTGACCCGAGGGGAGATACCGGCCGGGCTCCTCGGCATGCGCGTGGTCGCCCTGCTCGGCGTCGCCCTGATGGCGGCGGCCCTGCCCCGCCTCGCCCGGCACAGCGGCGCCGATCCGGCCGCCGCGCTGTGGCTGGGCGTGCTGAACCCCCTGGTCCTGCTGCACCTGGTGGCCGGCGCCCACAACGACGCCGTCATGCTCGGGCTGCTCGGCGTCGGCCTGCTGGCCGCGCGAGGCCGGTGGCCCGTCGCGGGCGTCGTCCTGGTCACCCTCGCGGCCCTCGTCAAGGCACCCGCCGCGCTCGGCCTGGTGGCGGTGATCGCCCTGCGCGGGCGCGGGCGGGGGCGCTCGGGCATCGCGCGGGCCACGGCGGTCACCGTGGCGGCCGCGGCCGCGACGACCGTCGCCGCGACGGCCGTGGCCGGTACGGGCTACGGCTGGCTAGCAGCCCTGAAGACCCCGGTCTCGCCGCACAACTGGTCACCCACCAGCGTCCTCGGGCGTGCCACCGGCACCCTGCTCCAGAAGCTCGGCAGCGGACTCGCGCCGTTCGCGATGCCCGCCTGGCACACCGCCGGACTCCTGGTGACCGTGGGGCTGCTGCTGTTCATATGGCTGCGGCTGCGCCCGCACCCGGTCTACGCGCTGGGCCTGAGCCTGGCCGCGGTGGCGGTGTTCGGTCCGGCGGTCCGGCCGTGGTACGCGCTGTGGGGCCTGTTCCTCATCGCGGCGGCCGCGCCCACCGGTTCGGTGCGCGGCCGGGTCGCGGCCGTCAGCGCGGTGCTCGCGCTCGCCGTACTGCCGAGCGGGTCGCCGGCGGACGCAGGACAGGTGGTCCTCGCCGTCTCGGGGGGCCTGCTCGCGCTCGTCGTGCTCTGGCAGGCCCACCAGGCGGCGCGGCCGCAGGCACCGGCACTGGAGCGGACGGCATGACGGAGGACACGGAGCGGGGAACGGACCCGGGCGGGACGAGAGGCGCGGGGGAGACGAACGGGGCGACCGGGCCGAGGGCGACCGGGACGAGGGCGACGGGCGCGAGGAGCACGACGACGGGGACGGAGACGACGACGGGGACGGAGACGACGACGGGGACGACGGGAGCGCGGGCACCGGCCGGTAGAGGGGCCTTCGGCGGCACGGCGGCGCTGTCGGGCACCGACCGCAGGCGACTCCTCCTCGTCCTCGCGCTGGTGCTCGCCGTCGGCGTGTTCACGGTCACCGTGCCGCTGCTGCGCGACTGGTTCGACCTGCGCGTGTACTACGGGGCGGTCGACACCTGGGTGCACCACGGCGGCAGCATCTACGACTACCGGGTGCCGGGCACGACGTACGGATTCACCTACCCGCCGTTCGCGGCCGTCGGCATGCTGCCGATGGCGCTGGTCGGGCTCCGCACGGCGATCGCCGTCGCCCTGCTGCTCAACCTCGCGGCCCTGGCTCTGATCGTGGGCGTCCTGGTCGGGCCCGAACTGCGCCGCTACGGCTGGTTCGGCTGGGCTCTGGCCGCCTGTCTGCTGGCGCTGTTCGAACCGGTCCGTGACACCTTCAGCTTCGGCCAGGTCAACCTGGTGCTGCTCGCCCTCGTGCTCGGCGACGCCTGGCTGCTGTCCGGAGGGCGAGGCCGCCGGGCGGGCGTCGGTATCGGTTGGGCGGGTGTCGGCATCGGTCTGGCCGCGGCGATCAAGCTCACGCCCGCGCTGTTCATCGCGCTGCTGCTGCTCGGCCGCCGCCGGCGGGCCGCCGGAGTCGCCACGGCCGTCGCCGCGGCGGCCACCGCGCTGGCGGCCTGGGCGGCGCCCGGCGCCTCGCGCTTCTACTGGACCGACGCGCTGTGGGACACGACCCGCATCGGGCGCCTGGACTACGTCTCCAACCAGTCGCTGCAAGGGGTGCTGGCCCGGCTCGTGGCGCCGGAGGAGCCGAGCGGGGCGCTGTGGGCGACCGTGGCCCTGCTGGTCCTGTGCGTCTGGGCGCGGCGGACCTCGCGCGCCCTCGCGGGCGAGGACTGGACGGCCGCCTTCGCCCTGACCGGGCTGGCCGCCTGTCTCGTCAGCCCGATCACCTGGGTGCACCACCTCGTCTGGCTGCTGCCGTCCTTCGCCGTTCTGCTGCGGCGACGCAGGCCGCGGGTCGCGGCGGCCCTGTACGCGGTGCTGTGCAGCAGCGTGGTGTGGCTGTGGTTCGACGACGCGTCGGGACTCGACGGTTTCCTCGGCGGCAACACCTATGCGTGGATCACCTTCGGGCTGCTGCTGTGGCTGCCGGTGGGTCAGCCGCGCCCGGACCGGCCCGCCCTGAGCCGCAGGGCCAGTGCGACGCCCGCCGTGCCCAGCACGGCGGCACCGGCGATCCCGGCCGTGCCGGACCAGCCCGGTCCCGGCTCCTCGGAGGCCGCGGCGGCCGGCCGCGCCGATCCCGTGGGTGCGGTGGCCGCGGGGCGGGGGGCGCGTCCGGGTCGCCCGGCGGATCCGGCGGCGGAGGGCCCGGCCGCGGAAGGCCCGGCCGCGGGGACGGAGGGTGCCTCGGGCAGCGTCCCCACGGGATCGACACGGCCGGCCGCCGCGAAGCCCCAGTCGAGCAGCGAGCGCGCCTCCTCGTACACGGCCGTCCCGCCGCCCGCCTGAGGGTTCATCACGGTGACGACGAGGGTGCGCGTGCCGTGCTCGGCGGCGGCGACCAGGGTGTTCCCCGCGTTGGTGGTGTAGCCGTTCTTGACACCGATCAGACCCGGGTACCGCTCCACCCCGTTCGCCCCGGTGAGCAGCCGGTTGGTGTTCTGGATCCCGTACGAGGAGTCGCCCTCGCCGGGGAACGTCGCCTCGGCGGTGGAGCAGTACCGGGCGAAGTCGGGGTCGAGCAGTCCGGCCCGTCCGAACACGGCCAGGTCGTACGCGGACGAGACCTGGCCGGGTGTGTCGTACCCGTCGGGCGAGACGACGTGGGTGTCGTTCGCGCCGAGGGAACGGGCCTTGGCCTGCATCTGGGCGGCGGTGCTCGTCCAGCCGCCGTTCATCGAGGCGAGCACGTGCACGGCGTCGTTGCCGGAATTGAGGAAGACACCGCGCCACAGGTCCGCGACCCGGTACGTGATGCCCTCGGCCACGCCGACCATGCTGCTGCCCGCGCCGATGCCCTCCAACTCCTGCTCCTTGACGGTGTGCAGGGTGCTGCCGGGCAGCATCGGCAGGAGGGTGAGGGCGAACAGGGTCTTGAGGGTGCTCGCGGGCGCCAGCCTGCGGTGGGCGTCGTGCGAGGCGAGGATGTCGCCGGTGCGGGCGTCGGCCACCACCCAGGACAGCGCGGAGACGTTCTCGGGGACCCCGGGCGCGCCGGGCCGGGGCCGTACCTGCGTACCCGGCTGGTCGAGCGGCGAACGCGGCGGCGCGGCGGGCCGGGGCGCCGCGGGGCCCGCCCCGGCGAGCGCGGTGGCCGGGCTCTGCGCCGCGGCCAGCAGACCGGCCGCGCAGACGGCGGAGCAGGTCAGGGCGGCGCGCGTGACCGAGGAGTGAGAAGCGACGGTCCGGAATGAGAATCCGATAGTCATACCGCAAACGTAGGAACGGATGCGGGACACGCCGGGGTGGCCGGGCCGAGTGGCGGCATCGAGCACCCGGATGCCACAGACCCGGAACACGGCCCCGGAACGCGGGTTCGGAATACGGGCCCGGGGCTCGGGTTCGGAATGCGGGCCCGGGACGCGGGCCCGCACCGGCGCGGCGCGTGGGGGCGGGGTCAGGACGGCAGGGTGGGCTGGATCAGGCGCAGGAAGGCCGCGTTGTCCGGGGTGGCGCGCAGCCGTTCCAGGAGCGTTTCCAGGCCGGTCCGCCCGTCCCGCGTCGACAGGGCGCGGCGCAGCCCCCGTACGGCGGTCGACTCCGCCGGCGGCAGCAGGAGTTCCTCGCGGCGGGTGCCGGAGGAGGTGATGTCGGCCGCGGGGAAGACGCGCCGGGCGGCCAGGGCCGGGTCCAGCCGGAGTTCCATGTTGCCGGTGCTCTTGAGCTCCTCGAAGAAGAGGTCGTCGGCGCGGGAACCGGTCTCCACCAGGGCGGTGGCGAGGATGGTGAGCGAGCCGCCCTCCTCGGCGAGGCGCGCCGCGCCGAAGAGCCGCTTGGGGCCCTGGAGGGCGGTGACGTCGACTCCGCCGCTGAGCGTGCGCCCCCTGCCCGCGGCCGCGTTGTTGTGCGCCCGGCACAGCCGGGTGAGCGAGTCGAGCAGGATCACGACGTCCTGGCCCGCTTCGACGAGCCGCTTGGCCCGCTCGACGACGAGCTCGGCGAGCGCGATGTGCTGCCCGGGCGTCTGGTCGAAGGTGGAGGCGTAGACCTCGCCGCGTACGGAACGCCGCATGTCGGTGACTTCCTCGGGGCGTTCGTCGAGGAGCACCACCATCAGACGGCATTCGGGGTGGTTGCCCGCCACGGCGGCGGCGATCTGCTGGAGCAGGACCGTCTTGCCGGTCTTGGGCGGGGCGACGATCAGTCCGCGCTGGCCCTTGCCGACCGGCGAGACCAGGTCCGTGACGCGTCCGGTCAGACCGCTCGCCGGGTGCTCCAGCCGGAGCCGGTCACGCGGGTGCAGCGGGGTCAGGTCCTTGAAGTGCGGGCGGCGGCGCCGCTCTTCGGGCGTGCGGCCGTCGACCCGTTCGACCTCGGTGAGGGTCCGGGGCCCGCCGCGCAGCCCTTCCACGGCGTCGCCCTTGCGCAGTCCGTGACGACGGATCAGCGCGGGGGAGACCTGGAGGTCGTCGGGTGACGGCAGGAGGTCCGCGGAGCGCAGGTGCCCCTTCCCGTCGCCGTCGATGTCGAGGACACCGGCGGCGGTCCGGGCCTGGGGCCGCTGCCGCGCAGGGGGGTGTTCGAGTGTGGTGGTCATGGGATGTCCTCTCACGGACGGAGTCGCACGGGCGTGCGTGGGGAAGGGAGGAGGCCGCTGGGACAGGGCGCGGGGCGCACCTCGGCGGGGCGGGAACACCACCTCGGACGCGACGGGAGGAATCCCCGGCGGTATGCGGGAGGCGGTGTGAAGAAGCCGGTCCACCGGTCGGAATCGACGGCGTGGCGGCGGGAGGAGGGAACTGGCACCGGCGCCTGAAGAGGAGGCGTACACGAATGCTGCTCGCAGAGTACCACCAGTTGGAGCGGTCCGGGTGCGGTCCGCGTCTCAGGAGGCGGACGTACGGTGTCCGGCACCGCGCCGTGCGATCGGCCGCGGGCCGTCCGTGCCGGGGTGTCCTCCGCAGTCCACGAGAGCGGCGCGCCGGCCCTGTTCGGGCGCACGATGGGGAAGCGGGCGGTCGGCCTGCGCGTGGTCGGGGAGGAAGGCGGAGCACGCCCGGGCCCGCGGAGCACTGAGGGCGCTGGTCTTCCGGGTGCTGCACGGATTTTCGTGGCTCGTCCTGGTCAGGGCCGTGGACCTGGTCCTGTTCCTCAGAGCCGGACCGCAGCGCCGGCTCCTGGCCGATCGGTTCGCGGGAACCCGGGTGGTCCCGGCCGAGGACCGCGGCCACTCACGTTGCCCAGGTGCCTTCGACGGGGTCGGTCGGGCGTGCGGGCGGGGAGCAGCGGCCTCTGCGAGGTCCTCGGCCCGCACGGCCGGTCGCCGGACTCACCGCCGCCCGGGAGCCTCGATGGCGAGCACGCGATCGCGCAGGACGGGGAGTTCGGAGCGCATCCGGGCGACCTGGGCCATGTCGCATTCCACCGTCAGGGTCTCCTCCGCGGTGCCGGCCTCGCCGAGGGCGGTTCCCCAGGGGTCGACGACCACGCTGTGGCCGGCCTGCAGCATGTCGCCGTGGGTGCCCGTCGCACAGCAGGCCAGGAGAAAGACCTGTTCCTTCAGGGCCCGCGTGCGGGTCAGGAACCGCCAGTGGGTGAGCCGGGCCGCGGGCCACGCGGCGGGTACGACGATCAGCTCCGCGCCCGCGTCGAGCAGGCCCCGGAAGAGTTCGGGGAAGCGCAGGTCGTAGCAGATGGCGAGGCCGACCATGCCGAAGTCGGTGGGCACGGTGACGATGTCGTCGCCCCCGCCCATCAGGGTCGCCTCGCCGGTGTCGAAGCCGTACCGGTGGATCTTGCGGTACCGGCCCCGCAGGTCGCCTGACCGGTCGAACAGCAGGGCCGTGTTGTACAGGGTTCCGTCCTCGTCCCGCTCGACGACGGATCCGGCGTGCAGCCACACCCCGGCCTCGCGGGCCGCGGCCGACATGGCCGCCGCGGTGGGGCCGTCGACCCCCTCGGCGTCGTGTTCCCAGCGGTCGTAGGCCCACGCGCCCGCGGCCCACAGCTCGGGCAGGACCACGAGGTCGTCGCCCGCCCGGTCACGCACCAGCGAGGCCGCCCGGCGGCGGCGCTCGTCCGCGCTGTCCGAGGAGTCCACGGACAGCTGTACCAGCGAGGCACGCATGGCTCTCACCTCCGGGACCGCGTCCGCGCGGCCCAAGGAAACCCGTCCCTACGAGCGTAAGGAGACACCCGCGCTTCCCGCTCCCCGTAGCCGCCCACGGCCGTGACCCCGGCGGGGTCTTCCGGCCCCCTCCGAAGGGTGCGGCCGCCGGGCCGTCCGGCGCCGGCGCGGGTGTCCGAGGACGTCCGGCGACAGCCGCTCGGCCGTCCGCTTCCCCGGCGGTCGCAACGGCGGCCCGACCCGCCCGAAGGGGCTTCGCCGAGCTGCTGCGCGCGCCGCTCTGAGCAGGCACAATCGGTCGTCGTACGACGCCCGGTGGGGTCGTACGACCGTCAACTCGGCCCAGCAGCAAGGAGAACACGGTGGACACCTCGTCCGTCACACCGCACCGAATGGACCCCGCGGGTGGCTGCCCGCACGCCGACAACGCGCGGCTGCTCGCACGCGGTGCCGTCGCGACGGTGGTACTGCCCGGTGAGGTGGAAGGCGCGGTGGTGCTCGGGCACGAGGCGCTGAAGGAATTCCTCGCGCACCCCGAAGTCGCCAAGGGGGCCCAGCACTTCACCGCCCTGCGCGAGGGACGCATAGCCGACGGCTGGCCGCTCATGACCTTCGCCACCGTGCAGGGGATGACGACCGCCGACGGGGACGACCACCGGCGCCTGCGGTCCCTGGTCAGCAAGGCGTTCACCCTGCGCAGGGTCGAGCAACTACGGCCCCGTGTCGAAGAACTGACCTCGCGTCTGCTCGACGGTCTGCACGTCGCGGCCCTGGAGGGCGGGGGAGCGGCCGACCTGCGCGCTCACTTCGCGCTCCCGCTGCCGATGGGCGTCATCGGTGAACTCCTCGGCGTCGACGCCGAGTACCGCGACCGGCTCCACCACCTGACGAACCAGGTCGTCGCCACCGACATCGGCCCCGAGCAGGCCGTCGCCGCCAACCGTGAGATGGTGGCCGTGCTGAGCGCCGTCGCGGCCGCTCGCGCGAAGGACCCGGGCGACGACCTCACCAGCGCGCTGATCGCCGCCCGCGACGAGGACGGCGACCGGCTCAGCCAGCCGGAACTCCTCGGCACCCTGGTACTCATGATCATCGCCGGGCACGAGACCACCCTGAACCTGATCACCAACGCCGTACGGGCGCTGTGCGGACACCGGGACCAGCTCGCGTCGGTCCTCGCGGGTGAGGCGAGCTGGGAGGACGTCGTCGAGGAGACCCTGCGCTGGAACGCGCCCGTCAGCTACTTCCCGTTCCGTTACCCGGTGCGCGACCTGACCGTCGACGGGACCGTCATCCCCCGGGGCACACCCGTGCTCGCGGGCTACTCGGCGGCGGGCCGCGACCGGGCCGCCCACGGACCGGACGCCGACCGCTTCGACGTCACCCGCCCCCGGCGGCCCGGCGCCGTCCGCCACCTCTCCCTCGGGCACGGCGCCCACTACTGCCTCGGCGCGCCGCTCGCCCGGATGGAGGCGACCGTCGCCCTGGAGCGGCTGTTCACCCGCTTCCCCGGTCTCGACCTCGCCGTGCCGGAGACGGAGCTCACCCAGCAGGCCAGCTTCGTCGGCAACAGCGTCCGGGTCCTTCCCGTGCGGCCCGGCACCCCCCGCGGCTGACGGCGTACGGAAAAAGTTCTCGCCGCCCGTCGATCCGCCCGGGCGCCGTTCGTCGGTGGGGTGCAGGAAGCTCACGAGTACCAGGAGGAACCATGAAGTACATGCTGCTGGTCTGCGGCGACGACACGGCCGACGCCTCGGGGATGGCGCCCGTCGAACCGTGGGTCGAGGAGATGGGCGCCGAGCGTGGCGTCCGGCTGCACGGCCACCGGCTCCGGCTGCCCGCCGACGCGGTCACCGTCCGGGTGCGCGACGGCGAAGTGCTGCGCACCGACGGGCCGTTCGCCGAGACCAAGGAGTACATCGCCGGCTTCGACCTCCTCGAGTGCGCCGACATGGAGGAGGCGGTCGAGGCCGCGGCGAAGCACCCCGTCGCGACGATCGGCGCCATGGAGATCCGCCCGTTCTGGTACGACGAGGACCCCGAGGGCGACATCCGCCGCCTCGACTCCGAGCTCACGAAGGCCCTGCGCGAACGGGACGTCGACCGGGCCATGGCCTGCTACGCCCCCGACGTCGAGGTGTTCCACCCCGAGGCCGGCAGGGAAGGGAGCGGCGCCGACGCCCTGCGCAAGGCGGAGGAACAGTGGTTCGCGACGCTCGCGGGCCCCGCCGAGCGCGAGGTGCTCGACTTCCGGCTGCGGGTCGACGAGAGCGTCGCCTTCAGCCACGCCCTGGTGCGGCTGCGCGCCCCGCTCGTCGACGGCACGGCACTGGACACCACCGCACGCGTCACCACGGGCTACCGCGCGGTCGGTGACAGCTGGCGGATCGTCCACCAGCACACGTCCGTGCCGGCCGCCGCGGACCACCCGTCCGCCGGGGACGCGCGGTCGTGAAGTCCGGGGAGACAGGGGAGGCGAGGTCGTGAAGTCGGGGGAGGCGAGGTCGTGAAGTACGCCCTGTTCATCTGCGCCGCGGTCGACGGCGAGGAGCCCGGTCGCGAGGAGGCGGCCGGGGACCCCCGGTTCACCTCGTACCTCCAGGAGGCGCGCGAGCACGGCGTCGTGACCGGCGGCGTCCGGCTGCGGCCGGCCACCGACGCCACCACGGTCCGGGTCCGGGGCGACGAAGTCCTGCTCGACGACGGGCCGTTCGTCGAATCTAAGGAGTACATCGCGGGCATCGACATCGTCGAGGCCACCGACCTCGACGAGGCCGTCGCGCTCGCGTCCCGGCACCCGGCGGCGCTGGACGGCGGTTCGGTGGAGGTGCGGCCGCTCTGGGAGTGAACGACGGAGTCGAGGAGGCGGTCGCCGCCGCGTTCCGCGAGGAGTGGGGCCAGGTCGTCGCCACCCTGATCCGGACGACCGGTGACTGGGACCTCGCCGAGGAGTGCGCGCAGGACGCCTTCGCCCGGGCGCTCGACCGGTGGCGGTGCGACGGAGTACCGCGCCGCCCCGGCGCCTGGCTGACCACGACCGCGCGCAACCGCGCCCTGGACGTGCTGCGCCGCGAGGCGGCGGGGGCACGGAAGCTGCGGGAGGTGGCGGTGTCGGCGCGCGACGAGGGGTCGTACGGGTCGTACGGCACGGACAACCCGTACGAGCCGTACGACCCCGATCCCGACGGCGGGAGCGGGGTCCACGACGACCGGCTGCGGCTGATCTTCACCTGCTGCCATCCGGCGCTGGCCGTCGAGGCCAGGGTGGCGCTCACCCTGCGCACCCTGGCCGGGCTGACCACACCCGAGATCGCACGCGCCTTCCTCGTCCCCGAGGCGACGATGGCGCAGCGGCTCGTGCGCGCCAAACGGAAGATCCGCAACGCGGGCATCCCCTACCGCGTACCGCCCGCACACCTCCTGCCCGAACGCACCACCGGTGTCCTCGGCGTGCTCTACCTGCTCTTCAACGAGGGGTACGCCGCCACGGCCGGCGCCGACCTGGTGCGCGCGAACCTCTCCGCGGAGGCGATCCGCCTGGCCCGCGTCCTGACCCGTCTGATGCCCGACGAGCCCGAAGTCCTCGGACTGCTCGCGCTGATGCTGCTCCACGACGCCCGCCGCGGCACCCGCGTCGACGCCTTGGGCGACCTGGTCACCCTGGAGGACCAGGACCGTACCGCCTGGGACACCTCCGAAGCCGACGAGGGCGCCGCGCTGCTGGAGACCGCCCTGCGCCGCGGGCGTCCCGGCCCGTACCAGATCCAGGCCGCGATCGCCGCCTGCCACACCACCGCCGCCACGGCCGAGGAGACCGACTGGGCCGACGTCGCCGCCCTCTACGGCGAGCTCCGGCGCTTCGTGCCCTCGGCCGTGGTCCGGCTGAACCGGGCGGTCGCCGTGGGCATGGCCGAAGGCCCCGACGCGGGGCTCGCCCTGGTCGCCGGACTGGAGGAGGAGGGCGAACTGGACGCGTACCACCTGCTGCCCGCCACCCGCGCGGACCTGCTGCGCCGCGCAGGACGCGGGACGGAGGCGGCCGAGGCGTACGAGAGGGCCCTCGAACTGGTGGAGAACGCGGCCGAGCGGAGATTCCTGGAGAAACGGCTCGCGGAGTGTCGATCGGCGTAGGGGCGTTCGTCGGTGGGACGAGGGCGCCTCCCGGCCGTTGCCCGCTGGGAGCGCCGCCACCGCTCTTCCGCCCCTTCAGGAGGTTCTTTCCCATGACCGCACCAGCTCCCACGACTTCGTCGGCCCGGCTGTCCCCGGCGGATACCGCCGCCATCCCGGATGCCGCCGCGGTCCCGGTCGCTCCCGCCCCCGGCACTCCCGCCCCCGGCCCGGCCGCACCGGCGACGGGGCCCACCCCGGCGCCACGTGCCCGCGGCCGGCTGCTCGCCCGTCGCGCACGGCCCGCGGGGGCCACCGCGCCGGTGCCCCCACCCGCCGAAGCCGTCCCGAACACCCCGGACATCTGGCTCGCCGGGCTACGCCTGGGAGGCTGACGCCGAGGAGACCGCCGTAGCCTGATCACGTCGCAGATGTCCTCTCGGTTCAGCACGGCGACCACAACCCGCTCGAAGTCACCGCGCCAGACCACAAGGTCCCATGCGACGTTCCTTCCCTCATGGAAGGGATACGGCCGCGTGCTCACAGTTGTCCACCTCGGGTCGCGTCCCCCAACCTACCCAGCTTCGTCGGGCGAGCAATGCTCTGCCACCCGCCGGCCGGTCGGTGCCGCCCGGATCGGCGTCAAGGAGAACACGCGTGTGCAACACCCCTATCCTGTAACGGAGTTCCGGCGCCCGTGTAACAGTCGGCCGACGGAATTCTTACTGCCCTCTCGCCTGTTGAGCCCTTGATCACCCCTCGGCATACTGCGTAATCCGGGGGCGTACGGACACGTGTACGAGACCACCCCCGGCCGGATGAAAGGGAATTCACCCGGTTCTTCTGCAAGGGGGAAACTTGCGCAGACAAGTGAAAAGGGCGTACGCCGCCACAGTCGCCACCGCGGCGGCCGTGGCCCTGGCGGCGGGCATGACCAGCCCGGCGTTAGCCAACGGCGAGCAGGCGGCAGCAACGGCCAAGCCGGCGTCGCTGACCGCCAAGCACCGCGTCACACTGATCACCGGCGACCGGGTCGTCCTGGACGCCAAGGGCCGTGTCATCGGCCTGGAGCACGCCAAGGGCCGGGAACACGTCCCCGTCCAGATCCGCAAGCTCGACGGCCACACCCTCGCCATCCCGGCCGACGCGGCCCGCCTGGTCGCCACCGGCAAGCTGGACCAGCGGCTCTTCGACGTCACCGAGCTGAACAAGTCCACCACCCGCAAGGCCCAGAAGAAGGGCTTGAAGGTCATCGTCGGCTACCGCGGCAGCGCAGCGGCCACCAAGGCCGACGTCCGAGAAGCGGGCACCCTGAGTCACGCGCTGAAGTCCGTGAACGCGGACGCGGTGCAGACACCGCAGGAGGACACGCCCGAGCTCTGGGACGCGCTCACCAACGGCGAGGACACCACCTCCGGTGTCGCGCACGTCTGGCTCGACGGCGTCCGCAAGGCCAGCCTCGACAAGTCCGTCCCGCAGATCGGCGCGCCCAGGGCATGGTCGGCCGGTTACGACGGCAAGGGCGTCAAGATCGCCGTCCTGGACACCGGTGTCGACGCCACCCACGACGACCTCAAGGGTCAGGTGATCGGCGCCAAGAACTTCACCACCGCGCCCGACGCCTCCGACAAGGTCGGCCACGGCACGCATGTCGCCTCCATCGCGGCAGGCACCGGTAAGAAGTCCGGCGGCAAGTACAAGGGCGTCGCGCCCGGTGCCAAGATCCTCAACGGCAAGGTCCTCGACGACGGCGGATACGGCAGCGACTCAGAGATCCTCGCCGGCATGGAGTGGGCCGCCGCCGAGGGCGCCGACGTCGTCAACCTGAGCCTGGGCGGCCGCGACACGCCCGCGATCGACCCGCTGGAAGCGGCGGTGAACAAGCTGTCCGAGAAGAAGGGCATCCTGTTCGCCATCGCGGCCGGCAACGAGGGTGACTTCGGAGATCAGACCATCGGCTCCCCGGGCAGCGCCGCCACGGCCCTGACCGTCGGCGCGGTCGACGACAAGGACGAGCTGGCCGACTTCTCCAGTCGCGGCCCCGGCATGGACGGCGCCCTCAAGCCCGACGTGACCGCGCCCGGCGTGGACATCACCGCGGCCTCCGCCCCGGGCAACCTGATAGCCCAGGAAGTCGGCGAGAAGCCGGCCGGCTACATGACGATCTCCGGCACGTCGATGGCGACCCCGCACGTCGCGGGCGCGGCGGCGATCCTCAAGCAGCAGCACCCGGCCTGGAAGTACGCCGAACTGAAGGGTGCCCTCAGCGGCTCCACCAAGGGCGGCAAGTACACCCCCTTCCAGCAGGGTTCGGGCCGCATCCAGGTCGACAAGGCCATCAAGCAGTCCGTGATCGCCGAGCCGGTCTCGGTGAGCTTCGGTGTGCAGCCGTGGCCGCACACCGACGACAAGCCGGTCACCGAGGAACTGACGTACCGCAACCTCGGCACGACGGACGTCACGCTGAAGCTGACGTCGACGGCCGCCAACCCGAAGGGTCAGGCCGTCCCGGCCGGCTTCTTCAGGCTCGGCGCCACCTCGGTGACGGTCCCGGCCGGCGGCAAGGCATCCGTGCCGTTCACCGTCGACACCAGGCTCGGCGGCACGGTCGACGGCGCGTACTCGGCGTATGTGACGGCGACGGGCAGCGGCCAGACCGTCCGCACGGCCGCGGCGGTCCAGCGCGAGGTCGAGTCCTACGACGTCACCCTGAAGTTCCTGGACCGCGACGGCAAGGCGGCGAGGTACTACAACGCCGGCCTGACCGGGATCGCGGGCCTGGGCAAGGGCAAGGAGACCATGCCGTACGACGAGGACGGCACCGTCACCGCCCGTGTCCCCAAAGGCACCTACATCCTCAACACGAGCGTCTACGCGGGCGACGACCCGGAGAAGTTCGAGGGCGCCGACTGGCTCGTCCAGCCCAAGCTGAACGTCGGCAAGAACACGACGATCACGCTGGACGCACGCAAGGCCAAGCCGGTGGACATCACCGTTCCGGCCGCGGGCGTCAAGTCGGAGTTCGCCTCGGTCGACTACACGCTGGAAGCCGGTGACAGCAGCTACGGTTACGGCTGGTGGCTGGACTCGTACGACAACTTCCGCACCGCCCACATCGGCCCGCAGGTCACCGACGGTTCGATGACCCAGCAGTGGGACGGCCACTGGTCCAAGGGCGACAAGGAGGAGTACGACGTCGTCACCGGCGGTCCGGTCAGGCAGCTCGCCACCGGTTTCACCAAGCACTACAAGGCGAGCGAACTCGCAACGGTGAAGGCCGGCCTCGGCGCCTCGGCGAGCGGCAAGAAAGGCGCGGTCAACGCGGTGGGCTGGATGCCGTGGAGCTCCGGCGCATCATCGATCGGCATACTGCAGACCCTGCCCGGCACGCGCACGCTCCACCTGTCCGCCCAGGGCGGCGTGAAGTGGCAGCTCGAGTTCAGCCAGTACGCCGGCGTGGACGCGGACGGCTTCCCTGTCGGCGATGCCGCCTACACACTGGGGACGCACAAGTTCACCGCCGGCAAGAGCTACTCGAAGACCGTCAACACGGCCGTCTTCGGACCGCATCTGACCAGCGACTTCGGTGTCATCCGTGAGGGCAACCAGATCTACGGTTCCCTGCCGTTGTTCGCCGACGGCAAGGGCAACACGGGCTGGTCGGAGTTCTCGTCGGTCAACACGGCCCTGTACCGCAACGGCACCAAGGTCGCCGACAACGACGACCCGCTGTTCGGGAACAAGAAGTTCACGGTCCCGGCCGGTGGAGCCGAGTACAAGCTGACGACGTCGGTCAAGCGCAGCGTCAAGGTCGCCGCAGCCTCCACCCGCGTCGACGCCAGCTGGACGTTCCGCTCGAAGAAGACCGACGGCATCACGAAACTGCCCGTCTCCACGGTCCGCTTCCTCGCGGCCACGAGCCTGGACAGCAAGGCCCCGGCCGACAAGACCGTCAAGGTCCCGGTCACCGTCGAGGGCGCGGCCAAGGGCAGCAACCTGAAGTCGCTGTCGGTGTACGCGTCGTACGACTACGGCAAGACCTGGAAGAAGCTCACCGTCAAGGACGGCAAGGTGAGCGTCAAGAACCCGGCGAAGGGGAAGGCCATCTCCTTCCACGCCAAGATCGCCGACAAGAACGGCAACAAATCGACGATCTCGATCTACAACGCGTACTACGGCAAGTAAGCGGCAGCGCATGCGCATGGCGGCCCGTCGGAAGCTTCGGCTGCCGACGGGCCGACTCCGCGGTCGAGGCAGGAAGCCGGACCGACGCGGCCTTCACCGCGATGCTGGACCGTGTCGCACGGTCGTGTCCCCCGAGCGCCCCGCCCGAGGCACCGCCGGCCGGGCCGGAAGCGGAGTTGAACGCCCGCGACTGGTGCGCGAGCGCTCTCCATGAAGAACGCATCGCCCAGGCGCTCTGGAACCTGGAGGACCCGGCCCCCGCCGAGGTCAGGACGACCCTGAACGGCCTCGGCCACGCCGACGAACGCATCCACGGCCTCAAGCGGTCCGGAGCGAGCACGCGGTTCTTCCTCGAAGACCGTTTTCCGCGAGGAACCGGCGGGCCACCCGCAGACCTGCCTCGTCACTGGCCCACAGCCCCCTCGGCCTGCCTCTCCTGCTGGAACAGTTCCGCGAACGTCCGCCTCGACCAAGGCGTCGGCATCCGCGAACACGGCCACGTCCGCGGCGAAGCGGTACACCACCGCGTCGACCTGCGCAGCCATGAACGGACAAGCCGTGCCTTGTTCTACGACCTCGAGGTCACCAGCTGTTCACCCAGGCGTTCGTAGGCGTCCCCAACGGCGCGCACGACGCGGTCTGGATCACGATGCCCCTTTGGCCCGGTGAAACGTATTGGATCCGGCTGCTCCTCGTGGTGAAGGCGAAACCGAATCCCATGGGCTCGCGGCACGTCACCCAGACCTGGTACGAACTGCCGCCGTACTGAGCGCCGTTACAACTTCCTTCACCGTTCGTTGCCGTGATTCCGGCCCAGCAGTACGGCGATGGAGTCGCCTGGGCAGGCCCTGTGATCAATACGCTGCTCGCAACAGCGATGCCCGCCGCCAATCCGGCCAAGCCCCGTCGTCCCACCTTGTCGCCCCCCAGCAGTCGAACACGTCGGATGACGATGGTGCACCGGACAAGGACGGGATCGCCACCAATGGCCAAAGGTCGATGACACCGCCCAATGAGGCTGATCCCGCGGGCGGCGGCAAGCGCACGTACGTGGCCGTGGCCGTGGCCGCCGAGCTCGGGATCACCGGGGAGACACTGCGCATATGGGTCCGCAAGGACACTGGGGCGAACGGGTCGGCCGTCCGGGGCGGGAGTGGCCCGGAGAGTCAGGCCGATGAGCCGGCCCGACTGCGGGCCGAGAACGCCAGGCTGCTGAAGGCTGAGAAGGAGTGGCAGTTGGAGCGCGAGATCCTGCGCCGGGCGGCCGCGTATTTTGCCAGGGAGGTGAAGTGAGGACCCGCCGCTGGGACTTCATCTCCGACCACCGCACCGACTTCGGCGTCAAGCGGCTGTGCCGGGTCCTGGGGGTCTCCCGCTCCGGCTACTACCGGCGCCAGGCCACCGAAGAGGGCCGCGTCGAACGCCAGGCCCGCGAGGCGGCTGCAGTCGCCGAGATCCGTGCCATTCACGCCGAGCACCGAGGTGCTTACGGCGCCCCGTGCGTCCACGCCGAGCTGAGGGCCCGAGGACGGAAGATCAACCGCTGGGGGTACCCCCGCTTGCGGGGGAGCGTGACACGGCTGATGCGCATCCACCACATCGTCGGGCGCCACCTGCGCCGCACCAGGCGGACGACGATCGCGGACAAGACGGCCCCGCCGGCCCCGGACCTGATGATGCGCGACTTCACCGCCGACACGCTGAACACGAAGTGGTGCGGCGACATTACCTACATACCCGTCGGTTCGACGTGGCTGTACCTGGCCACGGTGATCGACATCTGCTCGCGCCGGGTTGCGGGCTGGTCAATCGCCGACCACATGCGTGCGTCCCTGGTCACCGACGCCATCGAGATGGCCGTGGCCGCCCGCGGCGGCCAGGTGAACGGCGTCATTTTCCACACGGACAGGGGCGCCCAATATGTGAGCCGGGCCTTCGCCGATGTCTGCCGACGGCACGGAATCCGCCGCAGCATGGGACGCGTCGGGTCCAGCTATGACAATGCCCTCGCCGAGTCGTTCTTCCAGGGCCTCAAGCGGGAGCTGCTGCACGGACGGCGCTGGACGTCGAAGGCTCAGGCCCGTCTGGAACTGTTCCGCTGGATGTCGTACTACAACCGACGCCGTCGGCACTCCGCACTCGGCTACCTCACACCAGTCGAGTTCGAACAGCGTCTGATCGCATCACATACTCTGTCACTTGCCGCATGAAACCCGGTGTCCACTCCCGGGGATCAACCTCACCCTTCGGGGTCGCCCAGGCCGTGCACACGGCGCCCCGGCTGCTCCGGGCCTCGTTCCGTGCGCCGCTCCTGTGGGGCCCACGTCCACCTCGGCCCGGCGAGCGATATTGCCTGCGACGATGTCCGGGCCGATCGTGTGGCCCGCGCCCGTACCGCGTTCGCCGACCGGGTGGCGTCGCGGCACAGGTGCAGCCATGACGCTGGATCCCTCAGGGCCAGACCCCGGAGAAGTCGATCAGGCGGGCCCACTCCGGATGGTCTATCAGCGGATTCCGGTTGCCCTGGAGTTCGGCGACGGCCGCGTTGCGGTGCAGCTCGTATTCGGTGACCGGTTCCCGTTCGTGCCACTTCAGCAGCACGGGCAGCCGGTCCTCGGGGAACTCGCGCGCGGCGTCGCCGACCTGTCCCGGATACCGGAGCAGGAAGTACAGAGTGGCCCGGGAGACCGCTCCCTTGCCGTTCTCCGGCTCGAATCCCACGCTCTCGCGCATCCCGCAGTCGTCCCGGACCACTTCCTCGAAGTCGGGGAAGTCGAAGTACGGGAAGTTGCCGCGGAAGCTGTTGCAGCCGACCTCGCAGGCGAACAGGTGGTGGAGATCACCCCGCATCGGCTCCTGCTTGGCGAACCACGACTGCGGTACCACGTGCTCGCAGTTGAACGGCATCGACGCCTCCAGCGCGTCGAACTCCGCCTCGAACTCGGCCGGACCCGCCGTGCTCTCCTGGAGCAGCAGCTCCTGCACCCTCGCCAGCCGCGCCTCGGCGACGGCCGCGTCCGCCCTTATCAGTTCCTCGGGGGAGAAGTCCTTGCCCGAGTAGATGCTGCGCAGTCGGCCGTCCTTGTGCAGGTCGACCCAAGGGTAGACCAGCCGCATCGGCTTGTAGCGGGGCCGCGGGGTGTGGGTCTCCTCCAGCAGCGCGGTGAGCGCACGGCGCAGAGCGTCACCGTCCTGGGTGTCCACGCTCGCGTAGTACGCCTCGCGTGCCGCCGCGTCGGCGCCGCGGTCGTAGTACGGCCGCTCCTGCGCGAGCCGGTGGTTGATCAGCGCGGCGTCGACGTCCCTCTCGACCGCTGACACGACGTTCGTCCGCCCGGCCGAGGGCTGCGGCCCCATCGCAGGCGTCGGCGCGAGCACAGGCATCGAGGCGAGGAGGCCGGCCGGCGAGACCGACGAAGTGCCGAAGTCGACGGTGATCCTCAGCGGGATGGTGAACTGCGCGGCCCCGTCGGCCACCGGCGACGGCAGGCCCTGTGCCTGCGCCTTCGAGTGCGCCTGGGCCCCTGACCCGTTGGTGCCCACCGGAGAGGAGCCGCCGTCCGCTGTGAGGGTGGGCATCGGAGGGGTACCCTCCACGGGCGACGGTGTGAGTCCGGGAGCGAAGACTTCGTCCCGCAGCCGAGCCGCCTCACCGGTGAGGTTGACCTTGCGCAGCGCATTCAGCACCCGGCTGATCCGCACGCCTTCGTTGGCCCGCCACGCCAGTTGCTGGTCACCCATGTCCGGGCGCCACACTGAGCCGTCGATGCTCAGCGGTCGGCCTTGGTCGTCGGTCTTCGGGACGGCCGAGTGGTGCAGGGCGACGACCTCCCACTGGTCGTTGAAGACGGGCGACCCCGACGAGCCCTCACGGGTGTCGGACTCGTAGTGCAGGAACCGCTCCAGCACGTCGACGATCTGGTTGTCGCGCAGCGCGATCTGCTTCGGCTCGCCCCGGGGGTGCTGGATGATGTTGACGAACTCCCCGATGATGACCTTTCCCTGTGCTTCGCTGAGGACCAGCCGGCCGAACGACGACAGCGCCTCCCCCCGCGTGCCGTCCGGGGCCACCGCGACGAGGCTGTAGTCCAGCGCCCGGTCGGTGACGAAGAACCGCTGTGGCTCCAGCCCGAAGACCGCAGGTACCAGCGGGCCACCGTCGACGCCGTCCTGGAACGCGAACGCGACCCTGCTGCGGTGTGCGTCCTCAGGGTTACGCAGCACGTGGTTGTTGGTGAGCAGCAGGGACGGGGAAACCATGAAGCCGGTGCCGTGTCCGCCGCCCGGTCCGGTGATGGTCACCCGGCCGACCGAGCGGGAGACTTGGAATCCCTCCTCCAGGAATGCCACCGGGGCGAGGTTGTTGCGACCGATGATGCGCTCCAGGCCCAGCACGCCACTGGTGAAGGCATCCGGGGGCAGTTGCAGGGTGCTTCCCGCGCTACTGGCGGGTTCCGTGGGCGTTTGCTCGATCGCCCGCGCCATCGCCCAGTCGGCGCCGAGCCGCGCCAGCCGCTTCTCGACCCGCTGGGGGGTGTCGGCGTACAGCACGCCGCGCGTCTCGAGAACGGTCTGGTTCCTCTCCCGCTGTTCGGTCCGGTTCTCGTAGCGTGCCGCGGCCATCGTCAGTTGCGACAGATAGTCCGACTCCCGTTCGGAAGCGAGTTCCGCCGTGGCCATGATGTGCCTCCTGGCCTGATCAATTGTGGCGGTCGTGTCTGAGAGACACGGTGTGTGTGGCAGACGAGATGGCGTCGGATGAAGGCGTCGGCTCTGCCGAGGTGCGGGCGGGCGGTGCCCCGCTGGCCGCTTTCCGCACACGTTTCCCTGCTATCAATGCTTGCAGACATGGGAAATATGTGCAAAGCCGCCCAGCGAGCCTGGTGGTTGAAGGTTCACTGGGTCGTGGCGCGGTGCGGAACACCCTGCTCTGCGGCGTCGGCTGAGGGCGAGGTTGTGCAGGCGGGCGAAGACGTGCTCGACGCGAGCCCGGACCTGCTTGTGGGACTTGTTGTGTTCCTCTTTCCAGCCCGCGAGCTCGGTCTGGCCGCGCTCGCGGCGGTGCGGGATAGTTTGGTGCCCGGGTAGCCGCTGTCGGCGATCGTGAGGGTTCTGCCGGCGGCGGCTTGGGCGCCGGACTCCTCCCACGCCTTGCAGTCGTTGCGGTTTCCTGCGAGCGGTCGGCCGACCACGGTGACAAGACGGGTATCGGCGTCGATGACGACCTGGTGGGCGGTGGAGTACCGGTAGTTCTTCGGCCGCTCGGCGATGGTGTGGTCTCGGGTGGGAACCAAAGTGCCGTCCACGATGAGCACGGTGTCCCTGGCGAACCACTTGCGGGGCTGGAGAGCGAGCATCGGCCCCAGGTGATCGACGATGCGATCCGCCGCCGACTTCGACGCCCCGAACGTCACGCGGTGATCTTCTCGGTCCTGGATCGGGCCACGAAGCTCACATCGCCTCTCCGTCTGCCGTGAGACGACGACGCCACCATAGGTCAGCACGCCACTGCTGACGATCGGCGAAGGGATCAGGCAGAGTGCGGTCGAGGTATACGGCGTCCAGGGAGGCCACCTGGCGCTTCAGCTCGGCGCGGGACCGGAAGGGCAGCTTTTGCAAAACTTCTTCGAGCACGTCACGGGCGTGACACACATCGTCGAAGGAGCAGTCGCGGCACGAGCAGTGGGTATCCTGGGGATACAATGGCCGCCGCCCCGGCGGCTGCAGGAACGTTTGATAACGACGCAGTGCGCGGGCCGTGGCACCAGGGAAGACGTAATAGTCGCCCGTGAGGTGCTCTGCTCGGTGTATCGCCAGGCTGGTACGAGCGGAGAGCCCGTGGATCCGACTCGGCGGCGAGTCCTCCCAGATCCGAGGACCATGGCGCTGGGTGCGCTGGGTGCGCAGGTCGCCAGGCCGTCTACGCGGCATCGACCCTTCGGGTTGCGGTCATGGCCGACATCGTGCCAGCCCCACACCTACGCAGCCAAGGATTAACGGGACAGGCCTTGGACGACGAGCGCGGCCATCGAGACGGCGGCCACCGCTGAGGAGACCAACCCCATCCTCAAGGCCTGGCGCACCACCCGGAGCCCGGCCCGCGCCACCGTCTCATGCAGGGGGCATGCACAGCGTCCCGCGCTGTCACCCGGTACGGGCGCGGCCGCAGTGCGCACGTTCATCTGGGACGGGCAGCGGGAGATCCCGTACCGGGCTGGCTGGGCGCGGCAGATGGCCGTCTCCCGCGCTGTGAAGGGAGGATCCCGTACCGCTGGCTGTCCCGGCTGAGCGGCGAACTGGCTGTCAGACGGCCGCTGCTTCGCTGAGTCGCCGTTGGACCTCCTCGATAAAGAACAGAGGCGCGGTCGCGCCTCGATGGGGATGGGAGTAGCGGCAGTGACCTGTCTCCTCATCAAACTCGAAGTACGCTGGCCACGTTCCCCTGCCAGAGTTGGATCGGATCTTTGCTTCCACGGTGAAGTCGCTCGTGGAGACGCGCATGATCTTCCCCACGCTTTCTGCGGCAGCGCTCACGACGGCGGCGAACTCAAGCTCCGCGGGTGTCGGAACCCTGGCATCGAGTGACTTGTCAGTCTCGACCTCCTCGGTGGCACAGTTTTTCTGGGCGAGCCTGACGAGCAGGCCGCCGACCGCGACGACGGCCACGGCGCCGATGCCGATGCCGATGCCGAGGAGGATCTTCTTCTTCCTGGACAGGGGCTCAGCGGCCTCGACAGAGTAGGGGTTTTCGCGGTCCCCGTCGGGGGTGCTCGGGCCGGGCACGGCGGCCTCCCTTTCCGGTTCAGAAGATCTGCCGCCAGAGTAGTTGGCTCGGTTCTCGTATAGTCACGGCCAGGTGTCGTCTGCGGGTATCCGTCCCGGGCAGGGGCCGGGCCGCGACGCACAAGAAGACCGGGGAGGTTCCCCGGGCTACCGTGAGTGGTGGGGCCGATCTTCCCGGAGGGCTGAGCAGTGGCCTCACGCTCGCACCGTTTCCTGACGCCGGACGACCTCGGACCTCTGCTGCGCATCGCCACCCATGAGGACAACCGCAGCCTGCGCACCGAAGCCCTCGCGGCGTGCGCCGCGCTCCCGCTGGACGAACCGGCGGCGCAGGAGGTCGCGGAGCTGGTCCTCCGCCGTTTCCGGGCAGAGCCCCCAGTGCCGGACTCTCTGGTCGAAGCGGCCGGACACCTCCCTGTGGTAGAGGTGCGGGCCGTCCTGGAAGGGTGGGCCGCTGACGACGGCTCGGCCTATCAGGACGCGGCGCGGCGGGCGCTGGCCACCCCTGACCGGCCTGCCGTCGCACCTTCGATACGGGGCGATCCGGGCGAGTGGGCTTCTCCACCGGCCTCTGCACCGGCCGTGGAACTGGCTGTGACCGAACGACTCCTGGACGGTCGTGGCTTCCCGTCCGACCTGTCCCCGCTCGCCTCTCTCTTCGAAAGTGGGAGGCAGCGGCTGCTGTCGGTGCTGATCGCCACCCTCGTGGATGCCGTGGACGAGGACGACGAGACCCTCCGGGCTGCCACTGAGCGCCTCGGACAGGTCGTCGAGGCGCTGCCGGACACGCTCGCGGCGGATCTCCCCCAGCTCCCTCGGGCGGTGCCCGACGGCCGGGCCGACTGGCTCGGCGCGGTGCTGAGCCTCGCGCCGCCGACCGAGGTGGTCGGCAGTGCCGTCGCACGGCTCAGGGACGAGGGTTCGGACGAGCGCCTCGCCACGCTGCGAGAACTGTCCAGGGCGGCGCCCCACCTGGGCCGCCCTCCCGTGCTATGGCCGGAGCCGACTTCCCGCCCCGGCGAACTCGCCCACCTGACGTGGCTGCTGGAGCCGCAGACCGGATACGGGGCAGCCCACAAGTCGGCCCCGGCCGGTCAGGGCGCCGCTCCCCCCAAGCATGCGTTCGAAGAACCCTCTCTCGAAGCGCCCGCGCCCCCGCAGCGCCCGAAGACCGCGCGGCCGTCGGGCCCGCCGACCGGGCCCCTTGCACCGTCCCCGTACCCCAGGGACGCGACCAGGCACTGGGCACCAGACGAAAGGACAGGCCGCCGCCCAGGGCCTGGTCGCGTCCTGGACTGGTTCAGGCGCAGGGACGCCAAGCACAGGGCCGATCACGTCGACCACGCCGAGCGCAGGGCCGAGCGCTGGGCCGAGGACATAGTCGATCACAGGGTTCGCGTCTCAGCAGAGGAGTCTGCGCCTGCGGCCACCGCCACCACCCGCGAGGCCTACGCCCGTCTCGACGCCCCCCAGCACGTCGTGCCAGGCGAGGCCTTCGAGCTGCGCGTCGGGCTGGCCCCGCTCCCCACACCCGAGGTCGTCCAGCCCGCCCCCCTCACCGTCCCCGCCGACGCATTCACACTCGACGTCTCCGTCCTCGCGCACGGCTTCGCCGTGGTCGGCGAGGACCCGCTCACCCTGCGCATGCGGGCCGGTCCGGACGACCCGTACCCGTACCGGATGCTCAGGCTCCGGGCGGTGGACGATCCGTCCCTGGCCGCGGAGCGGGTGATCACCGCGGTGTACGCGGTCGCCGGCGGTGTCATCGGGGTCGCCCACCGGACCGTCAGGGTGGGGGAGGCGCCCGGGGAGCCGGTCGGTGACGAGCCGCGGATGCAGGCGGCCGGGGGCGTATGGGTGCTGCCGGAAGCGGCGGATGTCGGCACCCAGCCGGATCTGGAGATCGTCGTGGCCCCGGGGAACGACGGCGACGGGCGGCAGCACTGCTGGCTGTACCGCTCGCCGCACCCGGGCGTCGGCGCCTGCGACAAGCCGCTCGTGACCACGCTCGGCGGTGAGGCCGACTGGGCCCGCTCCGTCATGCGCGGCGTGCAGGAGCGCAAGGACGCCTACGACCTGGCCCACTACCTCAAGGGAGTCGGCCGTGAGGCGAGCGGCGCCGTGCCGGAGGAGGTGTGGGCCGCCCTGCGGGCCGCAGGGGAACGGGCCGGTCCGCCGAGCGTGCTCCTGGCCACCTGGGACCCGTACGTCCCCTGGGAACTGGCCCTGCTGTCCGAGCCGTTGGACCCGGCGGCCCCGGCCTGCCTCGGCGCCCAGGCGGTCGTCGGCCGCTGGATCTACGGCGACCGGCAGCGTACCCCGGCCCCGCCCGCGCATCTGCGACCCCGCACGATGTCCGTGGTGACCGGGGACTACGCCGTCGCCGAACTCAAGGAGGCGAAGGCCGAGGCCAAGCACCTCATCCGGCACTACCGCGCGAACCCCGTCGACGCCACCACCGACCAGGTGCTCATGGCCCTGGAGGGCGAGCGGGGGCCGGACATCCTCCACCTCGCCGTGCACGGGAAGTTCAGCACGGAAGAGCTGGAGGACGGTCTGCAGATGGTGGACGGCACGTACTTGAGCCGACGGTCCGTCAGTGGAGTGGAGGCCAGCGGGGTGCGGCTCGTGTTCCTCAACGCCTGCCAGGTCGGGCAGGGCCGCAGCGAGCTGGGCGCGTACGCGGGCATGGTGCCCGCCTTCCTCGGCATCGGGGCGCAGGCGGCCGTCGCCCCGCTGTGGAACGTCGACGACAAGGTCGCCAAGAACTTTGCCCAGGGCTTCTACAAGGCCGTGCTCAAGGGCGGCACGGCCCCCGCCGAGTACCTGCGCAGGCAGCGTGCCGGAACGCTCGGCGCGGCCGGGGCCGAGCTGTCGACCCCGTTCGCCTACCTCTTCTTCGGCCACCCACGGCTGACCGTCCAGTGGACCGCGGAAGGCGCTTCAGCGGAACGGGAAGGAACAGCCGATGCCTGATCTCGAACGGGACGGACGCCGTGAACTCCCCTACGGTCTGGTCCTGCGCTCCTCGGAGGCCGGCGGCCGCGTCGGTGAGGTCCGCCGATGGGCCACGGCCGGGACGCCGGTGCGCGACGCGGCCCCTGGCGGGCTGCCCGAGCAACTCCTCGCCGACCACGTCCCTGAGCCCGCCGCGCGCCTGCTGGGCACCGCGGCGCAGGAGGCCGGGATGCGGCCGGTGCTCACCGTGCCGCTGAGCGACCTGGCCGTGCCGCGCCGCCCAGGCGGGCCCGATCGGAGCGGCGCTCCGGGTCCGCACCTCCTGCTGGAGGCGCCCATGCCCCCGCCGGGCGAGGGGCAGGTCCTGCTGGAGGCAGATGCGACCGGCGTCGTGCGCTGGGTGTTCCCCGAGGCGGCGGTGCAAGGCGGCCGCCCGGACCGGGCCGCCGGGGCCCAGACGTTCCGTGTTCCGACGGAGCAGTTCGCGCTCCCCGCGGGCGGGCCGACGGCGGACCGGGGCATCGTCGGGTTCGGTGTCGGCAAGGTCCTGCACCTGCTGCGGTTCCCGATCGAGCGGGCGGCCGGTCTCGCGGCCGACTTCGCGGTCAGCCGGTGGGAGAAGAAGCACCGCCCGTACGGGCTCCGGCTGACCACCCCGCAGACGTTCCTCGCGGCAGGAGAACAGGCGGGTGAGGGGTCCGGCGTGCAGGTGAGCGCGGGCCGACTCGCCGAACTCGCCGACCGGCCCTTCCTGCTCTTCGTCCACGGCACGTTCAGCAGGTGCCGCACCGGCTTTCGCGGCATTGCCGACGACCAGCCGCTGCTGCACGACCTCCACCGGCGCTACGACGGCCGCGTCCTGGTCTTCGACCATCCGACCGTCCACCTGGACCCGGCCGACAACGCGCGCTGGCTCCTGGAGCACCTGCCCGCCGACCGGCGACTCACCCTCGACATCGTCACCCACTCCCGGGGCGGTCTCGTCGCCCGCCACCTGAGCCAAAACGGCCTGGCGGGCGCGGGACGGCCCGCCCCTTCCATCCGCATGCTGGTCCATGTCGCCACCCCCAACGCGGGCACGGCCCTCGCCGAGAAGCAGCGACTGAGCGATCTGCTCGGGGTCTTCACCAATCTGCTCGGGCTGTTCCCGGAGGAGCTGGTGAGCACCACCCTGGAGGTCGTCCTCGAAGTCGTGAAGCACGGTGCGACCGGTGTCCTCGGCGGGCTGGACGGTCTGGCGGCGATGGACCCCGCCTCGCAGGGGCTCGGTGAACTCAACGCCTCCGCCGTCCCGACCGAGGGTTCGGTGCGCGCGGTGACGTCCGACTTCGAGCCCGCCCGGGACTCGGCGTTGGCGATGCGCGCGCTCGACGGGCTGGTGGACCGGCTGTTCGGTGTCGGCAACGACCTCGTCGTACCGACCGAGGGCGTCCACCGCGCCGGCTCGTACGTCGTGTCCGATCCGCTCGTCGTCCCCTCGGCGAGCGCCGTCGTCCACAGCGGCTTCTTCCGGGACGGGCAGGTCCGCGCGAGCCTCTCCGAGTGGCTGCCGGGGAGCTGACCACGCTCCGGACGCAAGACGTCGGCTCGTCGTGTGAGGCAGAGCACTGCTTGGGTGCGGTGCTTGCCCTGGGCTGCGAACGCGGAGAGGAGGAAGCCCGTTTGAGCTGCTTGTTTCCCCGCCGGGAGGGTTGTTCACCACGGATCGAGGAGTCCGAACTCCGGATGGCCGGGGCGAGGCCGGTGTAGGCGACGAGGCGGTCGGGAAGGTGCTGCCGTTGCCGACCTCGATCAGGATCCTGGCTTCGGTCCTGACACCACCCCCTCCAGATCATGAACAACAGGAGGGGGAAGTCATGCTGGACCCGAAGGCCGGAGGCCCCATTGCGGAGCCGCGAAGACGGTAACCGGGGCCGTGGGCAGTGGTGCGTGGTCAATCCACCCTTGTTCGCCTCGAGGCCAGGCCGTACGCCAGGAAACACGACCCGTCGATACAGCCCGGCGAGTTCGGGGCAGTCGGCTGCCAGGCCGCCCACTCATACTCCAGGTGACGAATGCGCTCCACAGCCGCACCATGTCCTGCACTATCGGCTGGGTCACGGGCTCGGCGCGCAGCAGTTCGCCCTGCTTGGCACGTACGGGCTTGGATCTGGCTCATGGGATCGTGCCGTCCTTCTGGAGCTTCTCCTGCGGCGTCTGGACAGCCTGCACTCGCATGTCCCGGCCGGCCCAGCTCATCCGTGCTCGTCGCCGCAGTGCTCGGCCTTCTTCACACGAGGCTTGCCCATCTCGACCCCGCCAACGGCCTCCTGAACCATCCCGGGCTCCTTGTCGGACAGGCCGGTCGGCCATCGCGCCCACGTCAATCCATGACTGTCGACGAACCGCAGGTACTCGAACCCGAACTTCTCCGAGTCGAAGCTCACTCGACCTTGGTCTCCACCCGGAGCCCCGGCAAGCAGGAACATCTTCCGAGTCTCGAAGATCACTTCTGTGCACGGGGGCAATTCGCGAGTACCCCACTCACCCAGGTAGAAGGGCTCCTTGAAAGATCGCCGCGCTTGCGCTCCAACTTTGACGGCCATCACCGGGGCGAGCGAACGGTTCAGGACGTGGAACTCACTCCCCGTTCCCGCCTCCGAGTCCTCCGACCAGAATGTGATTTGTGACGCCTGGGCCTGTTTCTCGCGCAGGCTGTCCTCTCGCGACTGGCTGAGCTGGTCTTTCGCCGTCTCCTGGGCCCAGTATGTGGCAACCGCCTGCGCCCAGAGCCCGCCGATCGCGGCAACCGCGGCAAGGCCCGCTCCTGCAACGGTGATGGCGTGGGCCCACCCGACGCTCCGCAGCCGTTCACGCACACTCAGCGCCTCGGGCTCAGCGGCAGGCTGCGCTGTGGGCTCGGGCGCTCTCGGTTCCGGCACCCGCGACCGCACCACTTGCGGCGCGGTCCGACGGCGAGCCAGCCGCAGCCGGACTCCCCGCTCCGCTCCGTCGGTCAATGATCCCCTCCTCGTCTGCAACACGCGCGAAACACAGGGCAGGTCGCTGCCGGACATGGCCTACTTCGCGATACGCCGTCCGTACGCTCCGGTCGGCCCGGATGACTGTAGACCGCGCCCGTGCTGGCCCGGCTGCGGGGTCGTGGGCAGCTGCGCGGGCCCGGGCAGCCAGTACCTCGGAGTCTGGGGTCAGAGAGCCTTCGACACGTACCGCCCCAGGGGCTCGCCGCAAGCACAGCACCAGGCGCCGATCCGGCCCGACGTTCTCGTAGTCGCCGATCGGCTCCTTCTTCTCCGAAATCACCGCCTTGACGCCGTCTTGACGCCGTGTTGACGCAGGTGGGCCCGGTTGCCGCGGGACGAGTAGGGCTGATGGGCACGTGGGTTGGCCATTGGTCAGCCCAGGCAGGGGCCGGACGAGGCCCCGCCGCGACAGCGAATCCCGCCAATTGACCACGACTCGATACGCGTCCTGACCGAGCGATCAGGAACGATGGCTGGAGAGCCCTGCCGCATCAGCGGGCGGGCCGAGCGCCGGTCGGCTGCCCGCTGAGGACGACGGTGCTCACGCGGGCTCGGGCGCCGCCTCCATCAGCCCGTCGGACAGCCACCGCACCACCGTTTCGGCGCTGTACTCCTCGCCCTCCGGGGAGATGTGCCGCAGAATGTCCAGGTCCTGACCGATGGTGACGATGGGCGGTTCCACCGTGCCCCGCGGACGGCGCTGGCCCAGTCCGACGAGAGGGCCCTCGAACTGGTGGAGAACGCGGCCGAGCGGAGATTCCTGGAGAAACGGCTCGCGGAGTGTCGATCGGCGTAGGGGCGTTCGTCGGTGGGGCGAGACCAGCTCTCGGACGGCGTCCACCGGGAGCGACGACGCGGCTCTTCCGCCCCCTTCAGGAGGTTCCTTCCATGACCGCCCCGGCTCCCACGGCTTCGTCGGCCCCGATGCCCCCGGCGGGCATTCCCGCCGGTCCGATCACCTCCGGCTTGACCGCTTCCGGTTCGAAGGCCCCCGGCTCCGGCGTGGATACTGCTTTGAGCGCTCCGGACGTCTGGCTGGCCGGCCTTCGGCTGGGAGGCTGACCGGGTGGGGCCTCGCGGTCGCCTCGGCGGGTCCCCGCCGAGAACGGCGGTCGTTCAGGATCCGGCTCGCACGTCGGCGAGTTCGAAGACGCCGTAACCGATTCCCGGGCGCTCACCGTGCTCGCCTCTTCCCCGGGTTCGACCTCGCCGTGCCGGAGACGGAGCGCACCCGGCGAGCCGGTTTCGTCGGCCACAGCGTTTAGGTCCTCCGCCGCTGTGGCCAAGGGTGGCCGAGCCGGCTGGCGTACTCCGGCGATCCGCCGCAGACCTCGGCTGTCCGACGCGGGTCACCTGCCACGAGTCGTTCGGCGAGTTCCTCGGCCTGTTCTTCGGGGTCGTCGCCGGAGACGTTGAGCACCATCTGGAACTGCAGCCATGGGCGGCCTTCCCCGATGACCGAGAGGCCCGGATGGAAGAGGAAGAGGTTGATCCGGTCGGGCTCCCAGAGCCAGGCGGAGACACCGCCGAGTTCACATTCCCACTGTGCGAGCCAGTCGGTGTGTTCTCCGAGTTTCAGCTCCAGCAGCCGGGCGACGGTGCGCGCCGGCCACTCCCAGCTGTGGTCCGCGACGGCTCGTTCGACCTCTGCCTGGTACTCCCGGGCATCGAACCAGAACTCGGGCAGGTCGACGCGGTTCGCGTCGGGGTTGCGCCACCCGCTCCAGATCACGTGGTCGCCGTCACGCCGAATGGTCACGTAGAGAGCGCCGCAGCACCCTTCGGTGCACGTCGCCTCGGCCAGCCGCACCTCGCGTGGCTCAGTACCGGCCGTGAGAGGGCTGTCCGGCAGCAGGAGGTACTTGGGATCTGCACCCGGTCCCTCCGTGAACACCTCGGCCAGGATGTCCTCACCGTCGACGAACGGTCGGACCTCCACGCTTGCGCCTCTCTCCGGAAGATCGGGAACGACGACATGGAGGGCGAGGCAACGCTTCTTGTCAGTCATCGGACGATTGTCGGACCTGCCGGACCTGGGCGTCACACCGATTCTCGCGGATGTTCTCCGCCGACCGACGGAGAACCCCGGCGCGGGATCTACGCGCTGTCCGACTCCGGGGTCGGGAGGCTTCGGGAAAGGAGGCGGGCTCACTTCCCGAAGCGGCTTACAGGGAAGCCACCTTGGCGACAAGGCGCCTGCGCCACTCCTCCAAGCGCTTCATCTCGTAGTCACCGAGGTTCTCGTCGATGCCGTACAGCGTCCCCGATTCGACCTTGATCTCCTCGTCCAGGAGGTCGAGTGCTTCTTGGACGTCGCCGTTGAGTTCCAGTGTTGTGATCAGGACGTTGCGGAGGGAACGGGTCTCGCGCCACCGGTCGAGGCCGAAGGCCTGGGACTCGGCATATACGGCGCGCGCCAGGCGTACGCCCTCCGCCGATTCACCGTTCTCCGCGAGGAACTGGCCGAGTGTCGCTCTGCGGTAATGCGTGTCGACGTGGTCGGAGCCCAGCACCCGGACGCAGTCGTCCGCGAGCGCCCGCGCCTCGGCGACGGCTGTGTCCAGGTCACCGAGCCTGCGGCGGTCCCAGGCGAGCCCACTGCGCCAGCCCAGGGTTTCAGGGGCGTCGGCCCCGAACTCAGCGATCCTGTCGGCCACTTCGGCCTCGGCGCATCGTAGGGCGTCGGCGTGCAGGCATTCGTCGACCAGCCAGCGGGACACGCTGGAGCGGGCGGTGAGGGTCCTGGGATGCCAGCGGCCCAACTCCCGCGTGAGGTAGGCGACATCCTCGTGCACCTGCGGCCAGGCTCGCGCCGCCGGCCGCCGCGAGTGCCGGAAGCGCCGCCCGACCCACCAGGTACCGGGGGTGAGGCGCCGCTTCTTCTCACGTGCTCCCGTACCGCCCCGGCTCCCCGGTATCCGCGTCTCGTCCGACATCAGAACGCGTCTCCGTCGTCCACGCACGTCTCCTTCTCGGCAGCCCATGTCCGATGTGAGGCTTTCCCGGCAGCCCTTCCGCCACAACTCACCCTACCCAGGGGGCCCTTCACTCACCCGGGCGCAGAAGGAGGGCACGGCCTCTCACCGCTTCGCGCCACACCCGGCTCCCCGGTCTTCGTGCTGTCCGAGAACGACCCGCCGAGATCGACATGCACCTAGAGGATCGTTGTACGCTGCCGGCTTCTGATCGCACTCCGGGGGATCTCATGTACCGCTTCACCCGCCGTACCCTCAGAGCTCTGGCTGCCGTCGCGCTGCTCACTGGCATGACAACCGCGTGTTCGGGCTCGCCCGCCACGTCGAAGACTCCACAGCCCCAAAAGACGCCGAGCTCCACCGCAGCGCCAACAGCGCAGGCTGCGCCCCGGTCCGCCAGGGAGCGGCTGGACGAGAAGGCCCGCGACCTGCTCACCGGGACGGACCCCTTGGACGCGGACGACGAGGGCTTCGTCTCGTCCGGCTCCCTCGCGATCCCCGGACAGAACGTGGACGAGACCGTCAAGTCCGGCACCGTCCTGCGGGTGGAGGTGGCCTGCGCGGGGGAGGGCACGGTCACCTTCACGGCCGTCTCGGGCACCGCGGAGAAGGCCGTGCGCGTCGACTGCGCGCAGTCGACGACGGGCAGGTTCGACTTCACCACGGCCGGGCCGAGTCTCACGATCCAGGCGGATTCGCCCGCGGCGGAAAAGGTGGGTACCGCCTACGTGGTACGCCACACCACCTGACCGGCCCGGACACGAAAGGGCCCGGTGCCCTGGTCGGCCCGGACCCCGATCGAGACGGCGGGGATGCGGAACGGGACCGTCCCGCGGGCTCGCCCGGTCACCCGTCGAGGTGCTCTCGCGCCGGTCCGGCGGCGGCAACCTGAAGGTGCCGATCACGGCTGTGGCGCCGGCGATGATCCCTTCCACGCCCGGTAGCGCATCACGGTGGCGTCCGGCCTCGAAAACGAATGGCGGGGCAGAGGCCGTGGTCTGGCAGGATCCGCACGTGTCCGCATCTCAGTACGAATCGCATGTGACGGTCCGCTGTACCGATCCCGCCGATTGGCTGCGGCTGCGTCGATGGGCGGTCTCGGCCGGGCTGAAGCTGACGCACATCGTGCTGGCACGCGGCAGGATGCCCGAGCAGCCCATGCTCACGCTGTCCGGCTCGTCGTCGTACGTCGAGCAGGCCGAACGGGTGCGGGACGTGGTGGCGGGGCTTCATGCGAACGGCTTCGAGCCGGTACGGGTGAAGACCGAGTGCACGCCGTGGGCCGCGGAGGTACCGGCTCGGCTCGACGGCGACGACGAGCGGTACTTCGAGCACCATGTGAAACTGCTGCTCGACGCGGGCACGGACCTGGCCGCGCTCGCGGCCCGGGTGGTGCCGCACGGTGCCCATCTGTCGTGGAACGCCACACGGGTGCGGGCCGGCACGCGGCACGAGCGGTTCGTGACGCAGCGATGCCGCGGGACGGGTGCCGACGGGGCGGGGCGGGCACTGGACCGATTGCTGACGGAGCTGGGGGACTTCGCGGTGCTGGGCGTGGAGCGGGAGTTCGTGCTCCATGACAGCGACCTGTCCGTGGACGACGGTTGGATCGAGGAGCCTGTGGGGGTTCGGACATGAGCGGAACGGCGTGGGACGGGTTCGGCCGGCGGAGCGCCGAGTTGCCCCGGGAACCGTTGGACGAGGCCACCCGCGCAGCCGAGGACCTGCCGAAGACCCTGCAGTGGGTGCCGGGGGACGACGTGGTGCAGCGTCCCGTCTTCGACCCGTCGCTGAAGCACCACCAGAACGCCTATCGCGCGACCGATCCGAGATTCGGGGATCCGGCGCGGGGCGAGGAATGGCGGGCGGCCCGGCGCCGGGCCCTGTTCCTGGTGCTGGACGCGATCGCCGCGTCGCAGTGGGTGGACGCGCTGGTGCTGAGGGGCAGCGTGCTGTTGTCGGCGTGGTTCCCGGACACCGCCCGTGAACCCGGAGACCTGGATTTCGTCGTCGTCCCTGACACCTGGCGGATCGACGACGGCCGCACGGACCGGATGCTGCGCGGGATCGCCGAGGCCGCACAGACGCTGGCCGGGACGTGCGGAGGTGAGATGGACATCTCGGCACGGGGCGCGGTGGTCGAGGACATCTGGACGTACGACCGGGTACCGGGCCGCCGTATGGTCCTGCCGTGGGCCTCACCCGGGTTGCCGGGCGGTCATGTCCAGCTCGACTTCGTGTTCAACGAGCACCTGCCCGAGGCTCCCGAGCCGACCGAGCTGCCGGGCGGCACCGTCGTACAGGCGGCTACGCCTGGGCTGTCCCTCGCCTGGAAGCTGATGTGGCTGGTCAATGACATGCACGGGCAAGGCAAGGATCTGTACGACGCCGTGCTGCTGGCCGAGCGGCATCCGCTCCGTTACGAACTGCTGCACGAGGTGTTCCGGCTGTCGGGCGAGTGGCCGTGTCCGCAGCGCGAGAGGATCCTGCTCGAGGACGTGGTCCAAGCAGTCGGGTACGTGGAGTGGAACCACTTCGTCACTGAATACCCGCAGTTCGGGGATGCCGAGCGGGAGTACGCGGACCGGCTGGTGCGGGCTGTGACGAAGACGTTCGAGGGGGCCGCCGACAGCGGCTGACGATCACGGGCTCGGATGCTCCCGACGCGGCTTGAGCACGGCAGGGGAGAGCCGGCCAGGACCAGCCGGCAGGACTGCCACGACCGTCCTCCCCGCGGTGCACCCGCGCTCGCGAAGCGGGGGTCCTGGCAGCGGGCCGCCCGGCGGGCGATCGAGCGTGACCCCGGCTCGGTGCCACGGGCCGGCCTCACACCGTTCGAGTCCGACGGCCGGAACCGGGCGGAGGTGGGGTCCGTGCCGCCGTTCCCTGTCCGGACCTGCCGAATCGGGCACGACATCCGACCGGACCACTCGGCCCGCATGCGGATCACGACCCCCGCAGCGTCGACGGCAGCCACGCGGCATAGGCGCCGGCGAGCTCATCACGCATCCCGATGCTCTCCGCGAAGACGTCCACGCCGCCGTCATAGGGGTGGACAGCCCAGGAGCAGGCGGGCTCGGTCAGGACGACGCCGTCCGTCATGTCGTCGGCCACACAGAGCAGGAGCCGGTCCAGTGCGGAATCGCGCAGGCCCGTCGCGGAGACGTAGAAGTGCCACCACGAGTGGAAACCCGGCTCGGTGGCCAGGTCATCGCTTCGCCAGTGTGCGGCCCCGGGCGTGGTGGCGGCAACCGCGCTGTCCCGTGGGGTCGGGGCACCGGTCGCGGACCAGGAACAGGTGATCGCCACGAGTCCTCCGTCGCCGACTGGGGCGGCGCCGGGGAGATCCCCCAGAAGCGCGTGGAGACGATCCAAGATCTCGGCGTGTTCTGCGTCCGAGGTCGCATACCTCTTGCCCTCGGGGAGGGTGTGGAAGCGGACCCAGCGCTCCGGGAACCGGTGACGCAAGCGGCGGGCCTCCGGCGGGCACTCAGGCCACGACCTGCCCCAGGCACCATCGAGTCCGGCAATGTCCACCGACTGCTCTCCGCCCCTCATGGCACCGAAACATAGTCGATCTTGTTGGTGGACAGCGAAATACGGTCCGCCCGACGAGGGCACGTGAGAACCGCCCCATCGGGCGACGCCACACCCGCCGATTCCGGAACCGGGCCGGCTCGGGCCGGAGATCGTGGGCGGCCGCGGTGCGATCGTCGCGTGTGTCATCGAGCAGGACGAGCGTGACGGCCACGTCGGACCGCTCTACGCGGTGGAGACCGAGGACGGCAGCCCCTGGAGGCTGCGGCCGGAGTTCCTGATCTCCGGGGGAGGACTTCATCCCGACATGCCGCCCCGCGACGGAAGTTGTCGGGGAGGTCGCCGGGATCCGGGGGACGACGCCCTCGAAGGTCCGCCCGCCGTACCGCTGCTCGCTCGTCGGACGGTCGGGCGTGACATGCCGTCCGGGTGATCCGTTGCCGAACGCGTGATGGATCGGCGGGGACTCTCCTCTCACCTGATCCGGTGAGGACCAATCCGCCTCGGTGTGCAGAACCGGATTCCCCACGTGAGGGACGAGGAGAAGGACCAGCGAGCACGGCTTGGTCTGCCGCGTCTGGCGCTGGGTGCGCCGAGCGGGGTGCTGGCCGGCTTCGCCGCGCTCGTGGTGGCCGAAGCGGTCGCGGCGGCGATGCGTCCGCAGTCCGGTCCGGTCGTCACGGGCGCCATCGCCGGGGCTCTGCTCCTGTATGTACTGGTGGACCGTCCGACCGGGGTGAGGCGGTCACCGACGTCGAAGTCCATGACGGAGGAGGCCGGAGACGGTCTGCCGGGGCCCGCGGGACGGGACCGGCGGGGATTCGTCCTGGCGGCCGCGTCCGCCGCCGCGACCTCCGCAGTGGTGGGTGCGGTCGGCCGGTCGCTGAACGGCTCGCGTGGCCAGGGCGCGATCGCCTCTCGTACGAAGGTCGTGCTGCCGAATCCCCGGTCCCCGGCGCGGCCGGTACCCGAGGCCGGCACGGCGATGATCGCCGACGTCGCCTGGGCCCAGTACCGGGGCATCGACGAGGCCGAAGTCCGCATCGACGACGCCCCCTGGCAACAGGCCCACCTGGCCGCCGAGGACACCCGGGACACCTGGCGCCAGCGGTTGGCGCTCCGTCGTCGTGACCGTGGACCGACCCTTCCATCCCCGACCACGAAGGCCTTGAGCCCTCTTCGAGACCCGTCTTTCCACAACCCCCGAACGCAGCCGCATCGTGCTGCGCCGTTCCACAGGAGAACATGATGAACACACGTGCCCGTCGTTCCACCGGCCTTCTCGCCGCTGCCGCCGTAGTGCCCCTGGCGCTGACCGCCTGTTCCAGCGGCGGCAGCGACTCGGACAAGTCCGGTTCCGCCGGCACGGCCGCGGCTGCGGCGACGAAGAGCAGTGACGACATGGCCGGTTCGGGCAGCAGCGCGAGCAGTACGGACCAGCCGTTCGGGCCCGCCTGCGCCTCCGTTCCGAAGGACGGCGCCGGCTCCTTCGACGGCATGGCCAAGGACCCGGTCGCCACCGCCGCCTCCAACAACCCCGCGCTCTCCACCCTGGTGACGGCGGTGGAGAAGGCGGGTCTGGTCGACACCCTCAACAACGCGCAGAACATCACCGTGTTCGCGCCGACCAACGACGCCTTCGCGAAGATCCCGAAGGCGACCCTGGACAAGGTCCTCAACGACAAGGCCCAGCTGACGAAGATCCTCACCTACCACGTCGTCGGCCAGAAGCTCACCCCGAAGGACCTGGAGAACGGCTCCTTCACCACCCTGGAGAAGTCGAAGCTCACGACCTCCGGCTCCGGCGAGTCCTACACGGTCAACGACTCCGCCAAGGTCGTCTGCGGCAACGTGAAGACCGCCAACGCCAACGTCTACGTCATCGACACCGTCCTGATGCCCAAGAACTGACACCTGCGCCGCCAGGGCGCACGCCCTGCCCGGTCGCCCTGACACCCCGGTGTGGTGCACCAGGCCGTTCAGGACGAGGGCGAGGACCGCCTCGAACGCCGACTCGTGATCGATCACCGGCATGCCGGCCGGTAGGTCCGCACCGTCACCGTCACCGTCACCGGGTCCGGTGTCCGCACCGTCACCGGGTCCGGTGTCCGCCTGCGCAGACGCGTCCGCACCGCGATTCCGAACCTGGGCACAGACAAAAGGTGACCGGCGACGGTGAGCAACGGGAACACCATGGACACTACGGTGCGGAGAGGCGTCGTGAACCCGGTGCGGTCGATCAATTCCCGTCAAATGGCCACCTGCGACTGCCGACCGGGTGCCGGTCACCGCACCGTCGTGCCGCAGCCCCCTCCCGTGATCCGTTTCGGTTCGGCACGGCAACTCCGCGAAGATGGAGCATTGTTCACAAGTCATTCCGTTTTCACCGAAAACTTACCGTGAATGTCTGGGCCGTTCCGATCGGTGGCCGGGGTCGGTATTGAGCCGTCCCGTCGTAAATTCCCGGTTTCCTGAGTGCGTCCGTGTGATCGTTGTGGTGCCTGGGGAAGCGGCGCGGGGCCGTGGCATCGGCGCCATGCCACGGAAAGTCCGCTGATCCACCAGGAAGATGACCAACGGAGGGAACGCAATGAAGAGAGTCAGGTTCGTCGCCGCAGCGATGCTCACCGCCGCGCTCGCGGTGCCCACGGCCACGGCCGTCGCCGCTGACGCCTACGGTGGCGGTGCTCACGCCTGGTCGCCCGCCGGCGGCGACAGCGGGAAGATATCCGTCAAGGACAACAGCCGTGACGGGGACCCGGTCAAGGCCGAGTACTACCGGTCGGAAAGCCCTGACACGAAGCGGACGCTGTGGAACCACAGTGGACCGGGCACCACCGCCACGTCCGGTGACGGTTCCCGGATCTACAAGTTCAAGGCCTGTGACGAGAACTACGGCGACCCGGACGACTGCTCCGGGTGGGTCATCCCGTAAGCAGGACATCCACGGATGCCTCGCCGCACCAGCCCGTCCGGGCTGGTGCGGCGTACCCCTTTTTCTGACACAAGAGGCCAGATTCTGTGAAACCAATTGATTCGTCCGGGCTTCGGGTGAGCGGCCTGTGTTATCAGGTCGAGGGCCGAACCCTCCTCGACGGTGTGGAACTGTCCGTTGCCCCCGGCGAGTCGGTCGCGGTGACCGGCCCCAGCGGGTCCGGCAAGTCGACACTGCTCATGTGCGTCCTCGGCCTGATCAAGCCGCAGGAAGGCACGATCACCGCCGGAGGCCGGGAGCTCACCGGGCTCGGGGCCGCGCAACTCGCGCAGGCACGGCGTGACACCCTCGGCATGGTGTTCCAGTTCGGCGAACTCCTCCCCGAACTCAGCCCGGTGGAGAACGTCGCCCTGCCGGTGCTGCTCGACGGGGGCCGCCACCAGGACGCCTACCGGCGCGCGGAAGAACTCCTCGGCGAACTCGGCGTCCCCGTCGGCTCCACCCCCACCGGAATGCTCTCCGGAGGCGAGCGCCAGCGCACCGCCGTCGCCCGCGCCCTGATCACCGAGCCCGCCGTCCTCCTCGCCGACGAGCCCACCGGCGCCCTCGACCCCGAGGCCAAAGAGGGAGTCGCCCACCTCCTGTTCACCACCACCCGCGACCGGAACTGCGCGCTGCTCCTGGTCACGCACGACCCCTCGGTCGCCGAGCGGGCCGACCGGCGCCACGAACTCCACGGCGGGATCCTGGCCGAAGTAGGAGCGCTCTGATGCGTACGCGCATGCGCACTGCGGGCACACTGATCAGGATCGGCCTCGCCGCGGGCCGCTCCAGCCCCGGCGACCGGCTGCGCAGGTGGGGTCTGTTCGGCGCGTCCCTCGCCGTCGCCTTCGTCGTCCTGGCGACCGTGGCCACCCTCGCCACCTATGACGGCCGCGAGACCCGGGCGGACGCCAGAGGGCCAGTGATCACCGGCAGCGAACACGCGGCCCTGCTGTACCGGGAGGGTGCGGACTCCATCGGCACGCGGCCCGTGTCCGTCGTGTTCGTCCACCCCCTCACCTCCAAGGCCCCGGTCCCGGCCGGCGTCACCGACTGGCCCGAGCCCGGCGGGGTGCTGCTGTCTCCCGAACTCCTGCGCACCGGAGATGCGGAGGGGATCCGCACCCGGTACGGCTCGTTCGCCGGAACCATCACCGCCGACGGCCTGGTCACCCCCTCCGAGCGGATCGCTTACGTCCGGGTGGCCGACACTCCGCCGGCCAGCGACCACCGGTGGCTGCCCGTGGCCGCCTTCGGGGGCGGCGGCGGCGCGACAGGAGAAATGGCCGATCAAGCCCCGGTGACGTCCCCGCTCACGGCACTGTGGGCACTGGCCGGTCTGCCCGCTCTCTCCCTGGCCGTGATCAGCGCGCGGGTCGGCTCCCGCTCCCGGGACCGACGCAGCAGCCTGCTGCAGGCACTCGGCGGGACATCGCGGCACCGGATGATGGTCAACATCGGCGAAGCCGCGTTCCCCGTGGCCCTGGGAACCCTCGTCGCGTTCCTTCCGTACGCCGTCGCCTCCCTGCGCGACATCCGCCTCGGTCCCACCGGATACATCCTCGACCACCGCGACGTACGGGACGCCTGGCCCATGGCCGCCGGGGCGGGAGTCGTCTCCCTGCTGGCCGTGGTGGCCATCGTGGTGGCCACGCACCGCGTCCACCGGGACGGCAGATCCACCCGCCCGACCTCGTTCACGTCCAGCGTTCCGGCATGGCGCCTGCTGGTGTGCGGAGTCGGTGTCGCGCTGGTCCTGTGCAGCCAGTACGTGCCCCGCAAAGCGCAGCTGGTCGTGTTCACGAGCGGAACCGTCGTGATGTGGGCGTTCCTGTCCTCCGTCGTGGCCCTCGCCACCCGCCACCTGGGCGCCTGGCTCGCCGAGAGCGGCAGACGCCGGGGCCACGCGGGCCGCCTCATCGGTGGGCGATGGACACACGCTCACCCCGGAGTCATCGTGCGCCTCGCACTGGCCATGGTGATCGGCATCGGGATCGTCGCCCAGATGCAGGTGTGGACCAGCAGGCTCGGGGAGCACTCCAAGGCGGCTGTCGCCACCCACCAGCGCATCAAGGACACGGTGATCGAGCTGACCACCAGCGGCATGACCTCGGCACAGACCGAACGGTTCCGCTCCTCGCTGCCGGCCGGATCGCTTCTGCTGACCCGCACCATGCACGATCCCGGACCGCCCAGAGACCCGTGGGTGTCGATCGAGGGCTCCTGCCAGGACCTTCGCGCGCTGCACGTGGCCTGCGCCGCAGACACGAACCGCCCGGCGGCGAAGAGCGCCCAGGTGGACGAGCTGCGCCGCTGGTACGGCGACGTCAAGTTCATCCAGGCATCCCGGATCACGGTGAAGCCGGACGGCATGCAGTCCCTCCTCGTCGTGACCCCCGAACCGGGGCACCTCGCCGCGGTGAAGAAGGCCGCGTACACACTTTCCAACCCTTCGGTGCAAGTCACCGAACTGGGCGGAACCTGGCTGGGCTCCTCGCGGACCCGCCTTCCGAACTGGATCCAGCTGTTCGGCGTCACCGGTCTTCTCTTCCTCCTGGTCGCCGGCGCCGTGAGCGCCGCGGCGGAATTCGTCCGCATCCGCCACGCACTCGCCCCGCTGGCCGTCCTGACCGGCCGCCGCCGCGTGTTCCGGTCCGTGAGCTCCTGGCACCTGACCTTCCCCCTCCTGATCGCCACGGTCATGACCGGCGCCGTGACGGCATGGCACTCGGTGTTCTTCATCGCCCTGGTGCAGGAGGGCTCCGTTTCCTGGACCGTCCTGGCCGCCGGCGTCACGACCTGCGCCCTGGTCTCTCTCGCCGTCGGGTTCCTCGGCGCTCGCGCGGCTGCGCGAGAGGCCGACCAGTGGAGGCCGGCGGCCGACTGAACGAGAGGGTCTCCCGACGGCTGCGCCGAGTGCCTCGTCGTGGACCGAGCGCCCGGCCCGCTCCTCGCCGGGCGAGCGGTGGTGAAGCCAGGACGGTGGGCCGGGCCGCAGGATCTGTCGCCGCCGTGAGAACGGTCTCCGCCGGCCGTCTGCCCACGGTGAGCGTGATGAGCGTGAACGGATCCGGCTCCGCGGCGATCGTGAGGGGGCGCTCGAAGCCGCCCCGCGGATCCGTACGGGCCTCAGGACATGCTGCCCCGGCACACCGTCCCCGGAGCCGGGGTGCGGCCCGTGTGGAGGTAGTGGTCGACCTTCTCCATGACGCAGCGGTTCTGCGGGTACGTGCCGTGGCCCTCCTCCTGGGCCGTCAGGAGGACGCCGACGCCGTCGCCCAGGGCACGGGCCATGTGGCGGGCGCCAGGGTAGGGGGTGTTCGGGTCGCCGGTGCCGCCGACCACCAGGACGGGGGCCGCGCCGTCGGCGTTCACCTGGAGCGTGGTGCGCTCGCCGTCGAACGGCCAGTCGTAGCAGAGGTAGGCGCTGGCGGACCGGGCTGCGCCGAAGACGGGCGAGGCGGCTTTGAAGCGGGCCTCGTCCCGGTCGAGGTGTTCGAAGTCGGGGCGCAGGCTGGAGTCCGCGCAGGTGATCGCGATCAGGGCGGCGCGGCTGTTGTCGCGCGGGGTCGCCGCGCGGTCGGCGGAGCCGATGCCGTCCACGCCCTTGCTCAGCGGACGGCCGTCGTTGTGGTCGATCAGCGCGGTGAGGGCCTTGGCGAGCGGCGTCCAGTCGTCCGTGCCGAGGTCGAGGTGCTCGCTGACGGCGTACGCGAGGCCGTCGGCGTCGAGGTCTTTGCCGGCGCCGGCCGGGGCGGGCTTCTTCTCCAGGCGGTCGGCCAGGCGCGCCATGCGCCGCGCGGCCTCCTCGGGCCCGTCGCCGGTGGGGCAGCGGCGGATACGGGCCGCGCAGTGCGCGGCGAACCGGTCGAACGCCGCCTGGGCCGCCTTGACCTGCGACAGTCCCTTCTCGTAGAGGTCCTCGGTCGGATCGACGGACGCCTCGAGGACGAGCCGTCCGACGTGCGACGGGTACAGGTGGGCGTAGACCGCGCCGAGCGCCGTTCCGTACGAGACGCCGAAGTAGTGCAGCTGCTCGTCGCCGAGGAGGTAGCGCATCAGGTCGAGGTCGCGCGCGGTGTGTGAGGTGCCGATGTACGGGAGGAGCCCCCCGGAGTACTTGGCGCAGGCGGCCCCGTCGTAGCTGGTGTCGTCCGCGGTCTTCCCGCATCGCACGGGGATGGTCGCGCCGACGCCGCGCGGGTCGAAGGAGACCAGGTCGTAGCGGTCGAGGAGCGACCCGTACTGGTTGAGGAACTCGGGCAGTCCGCTCACGCCGGACACGCCGGGGCCCCCGAAGTTGAGGACGAGCGAGCCGATGCGCCGGGCGTTCGGGCCGGTGGCCTTGCGGCGGATCAGGGCGACGTCGATCGTCCTGCCGTCCGGTTTCCGGTAGTCGAGGGGAGCCTTCATGGTGGTGCAGTCGTAGCCCGTGCGCGCGGTGGGCGGCGAGGCGCAGCCGGCCCAGCGGAGGTGCTGGCCGGTGGTGAGCGCGGTGGGCAGACCGGCGGGCGGGTTGTCCGCGGTGAACTCCGTACGCGGCTCCGTACTCCGGCCGGGAGCGTCGTGCTGGAGCCAGGCGCTGACGGCCCCGAACACGGTGAGGACGATCACGGCGATGATGCGCGCGCCGACCGAGAGGCCCGTTCTGCGGCTTCGTATCGGATGTGCGTCACTCATCTGGATCCCCGTGCTCCCGCCCTTGGACGCCCGCCCCGTTCCCGCACGCCCGCACCCATGATCGTCTGATCGCCGAATGCGTTCAGGGTACAAGCCTCGACTCCGCCCGCCTGCAAGTCGCCTGTCCCCAGGGCCAGTTCAGTGTCGGCCGATACGGTCCCTGCCGCACCGGAACCGGTCATGGACTCATGAACCGCCCAATGGAGTTCGGCCTGACGGTCCTTGACGTGAGGGATCCTGTCGGCAGACCACCGTCTCAGCCCGGAGTTGCGGAAGCGGTGGGCCAAGTTGTCCTTGCGGGGCAATGCCCGTATGCATGGCGAGGACCCGTGGGACCGAGCGCGCACGGCCCGACAGAATGCCTGGTTGCGGGCACGAATGATCGAACAGGCGGACGCGGACGCGGACGTGGTCGTGGACGGTCGAAGAACGCGTCAGCCGACCCGAGGACCGACCGCCAGCGTCAGTTCGAGGACCCGTTGCGGCGACGCGAGATCCGGAAAAAGCTCCCGCAGCTGCGACATCCGGTACCGGACGGTCTGGGGATGGACGAACAGCGCCGCCGCCACCTCCTCCCGCCTGCCCTGGTGCAGCAGCCACTCCCGCAGCGTCTCCTCCAGCCGCCGCGCGGTCGCGACGGGCAAGGTCCGCAACGGTGCGAGGGCCCGGGCGCGCAGGTCCGCGAACGCGTCCACGTCGGCGCTCAGCACCAGCTCGGGCAGGTGGTCCTCGGTGTCGCGGATATCGGGGGAGAGGGAGCGTGCGCGGACGGCTCGCGCGTACGAGGCGGACGCACGGGTCCATGGCCGGGCCGGACCGACCACGACGGTGCGGTCGGTCAGCTGCCGCAGGAGACGTGCTCGGTCGGCATCGGGGACGAGCAGCACACCGGTGGCGTCCGGCAGATCGTCGAGGACGAGGGTGCTCGGGTCGAGCGCGCGGTAGGCGGGCCGGGCCTGGGCGGCGGGCAGCAGGACCGCGGTCAGCGAGACCGGAGGCTGCCACCCGGCCCGTTGAGCGGAGACCAGCAGCACGTCCGGGCCCGCGCCGGCGAGGAGGTCGCGGGCCAGGTGCTCCAGGTGGCGCTCGTGGTCCCTGCCCCGGGCGGCCAGTTCGTCGGCGTGGCCCGCGGCGCTCGCGGCGGAGAGCTCGTCGATGTAGGCGAAGGTCAGCTCGGCGAACTTGGCGACCTCGGTGGCGGGCAGACCCGCGGGTACGGCACCTGCCGCCAGGCACCGCCAGGCCACGCGGGCACCGACGCGGTAGGCGCTGAGCAGGGCGTCCATCGAACGGCCGTCGCGGACCTCGCCGCGGCCCAGCTCGTAGGCCGCGTCACCGCCGTCGCCGCCCGTGGCGTTCCCGCTCGCGAGGTCCAGGTAGTGCCCCAGGGCGGTGCGGACGGCTCGGCGGATGGTGGCGCCCATGTGGCCCGTGAGGGCGTTGGCGTAGGGAGGGACCTCGTCGATGATCGCCTGGACGACCTCGTCGGCGGTGGCCTTCAGCCCGGCCCGAAGTACGGTGACCGTCGTCTCGTCCAGGGCCAGCTCGCTGGCCCTCCGGATCACATGGCTCACGTTTTATTCCCTGCGAACAATTCAGCCGACCAGATTTACGTCCTGCGGTCAGGACTTTACGCCCTGAGGCACAGCAAGCTGGAGCCATGACGAGTACAGCCCTCCGCAGCAGGTCGTGGAAACTACTGGAGATGGTCACGACACCGCTGCTGCCGTCTGACTACCTCGACCTGGTCAGCCCGCTGCGCGCGGGCGCTGACCTGCGGGGACGCATCGAGGCCGTGCACCCCGAGACGGGTGACGCCGCGACCGTCGTGATCAGACCGGGACGGGGCTGGCGCGGCCATACGGCCGGTCAGTACGTGCGGATCGGGGTCGACGTCGACGGGGTGCGCCTGTGGCGTGCCTACTCCGTCACCTCGCCGACAGACCGCCGGGACGGCCGCTTCACGATCACCGTGAAGGTCATCCCGGACGGCAAGGTCAGCAACCACCTGGTCCGCAAGGTGCGACCGGGCACGCTGATCCAGCTCGACCAGGCGACCGGTGACTTCGTGCTGCCGCGGGCCAAGCCCGCCAAGGTGCTCTACCTGACGGCCGGCAGCGGCATCACGCCCGTGATGGGCATGCTGCGCGACACCGAGTTCGACGACGTCGTCATGGTCCACTGCGCGCCACGGCCGCAGGACGTGATCTTCCGCGACGAACTGCACGGCCTGGTCGCGGACGGGAAGCTGCGGCTCACCGAGGTGCACACCGACACGGACGGCATGCTCGACATCACCCGTCTCGGCGAACTCGTGCCCGACTGGGCCGAGCGCGAGACCTGGGCCTGCGGGCCCGCGGGCCTGCTCGACGCGGCCGAAGAGCACTGGACCGAGCACGGCGTCCATGAGCGCCTGCACACCGAACGCTTCCGCCCCGGCATCGTCGTGGCCGGCGACGGCGGCGAGGTCACGTTCAGCACCACCGGCAAGACCGTCGACGCGGACGGCGCCACGCCGTTGCTGGACGTCGGCGAAGAGGCCGGCGTGCTCATGCCCTCCGGGTGCCGCATGGGCATCTGCTTCGGCTGCACCACGCCGCTCAAGGCGGGCGCCGTCCGCGACCTGCGCACCGGCGAGATCACCGAGGCCGAACCGGGCGTCCTCATCCAGACCTGTGTGTCCGCCGCGGCGGGCCCCTGCGACATCGAACGGTAGGAACACCTTGACCGCCATCGACCCCACCGCCCACCTGACCGCGGAGCAGATCGAGGAGCTGGGCCGCGAGCTGGACGCGATCCGCGACGAGGTGCTCGCCAGTCGCGGCGAGAAGGACGCCGCCTACATCCGCAAGGTCATCTCGGCGCAGCGCAAGCTCGAGCTGGTCAGCCGGGGCGTGCTGCTGTTCTCGTTCTTCCCGCCCGCGTGGCTGATCGGCACCGCCGGGCTGTCCGTGGCGAAGATCATGGACAACATGGAGATCGGCCACAACGTCCTGCACGGACAGTGGGACTGGATGCGGGACCCGAAGATCCACTCCACCACCTGGGAGTGGGACCACGTCTCGCCGTCCGACCAGTGGAAGCACTCGCACAACGAGCTGCACCACAAGTACACCAACGTGATCGGCAAGGACAACGACCTCGGCTACGGCATCATGCGCGTCGACGAGGACCAGAGGTGGCACCCGTTCCACCTCGGCCAGCCGCTGTGGAACTTCATCAACGCCTGCTTCTTCGAGTACGGCATCGCGGCGTACGACCTGGAGCTCGGCCGGAACCTGAGCAAGCGCCGCCGCAAGAACCCGGAGTTCCGGGCGCGGGCCAAGGCCGTGGGCCGCAAGATCCGCAGGCAGGTGCTCAAGGACTACGTGATCCACCCGCTGCTGTCGGGCCCGTCGTTCCTCACCACCCTCGCCGCCACCTTCACCGCGAACCTGGTCCGCAACATCTGGTCCCACTCGGTGATCATGTGCGGGCACTTCCCCGAGGGCGTGAAGGTCTTCGAGCGCCGGTCGATCAGGGGCGAGACGCGCGGCCAGTGGTACCTGCGCCAGATGATGGGCTCGGCGAACATCAGCGGCAGCAAGGCCATGCACTTCATGACCGGCAACCTCTCGCACCAGATCGAGCACCACCTCTTCCCGGACCTGCCGAGCAACCGGTACGCCGAGGTCGCGGTGAAGGTGCGCGCGCTGTTCGAGAAGTACGAGCTGGAGTACGTCACCGGGCCGCTGCCCAAGCAGGTGTTCTCCGCGTGGCACAAGGTCGTCCGGCTCTCGCTGCCGAACAAGAAGCCCAAGCTCAAGACGCCGGACCGCGGGCAGGAACTCGTCGCGGCCTGATTCCCGGTACTGGTTCAGGTCTTTCGGCCGTACCGGCGGCACCGCCGGGTCCGGTGGGATCCGTCGCGGACGTCGGGCGGCCGGGACATCGGACCGTACGACACGGGATCCGGGCAGCCGGCTGCCCGGACGCGACGGCATCGGACGGGGAGCCGGTCGTACGGGAACGCGGAAGGCCGGCCTTCGAGCGGCTCCAGGACCGTATCCGGCGACGCGGTACCGCCGCAGTTCCCACCGGACGGTGAACGGGGCCGCCGCAGGAAGCGGCCGCCCCTGAGCCGCGAGGAGGCCATCGGGTCCGCCACAAGGCGGCCTCGATCAAGACGGCGGGCGTTCTTCGGACGGCAGGGTCGGTGGGGGCGGCCGCGAGCGCGACCACCGCGTGGACGTGCCGCTGCCGGACCATGTCCTCGACCGCGTCGGCGGCACCGGTCTGCCGCAGCGGTCCGCGCACCCGTTCGACGCCGGCCGCGTCGGGGATCGTTCGTCTCATTCCCTGCTTTTCCCGACAGTGAACCCACCATTCGGACGTATCGGAAGCGCCGGGCACGCGCACACAGGGAGGCGTGCGCCGGCACGCGACCGCGCTTCGTGCGCCTCTGGGGACCGGACGTCGTCCTCCGTCCAAGATCACGGCCACGTGCCACGGCACACCGCGGCGGAGCGGTGGTGTGCCGTCCCGCCGCGGACGACGGAACGTCACACCACCGGCGTCACACCGGGACGGGGCCCGCCGGTCCCGGCGTCAACTCCTGTACCAGACGGCGCCGGGCTGTCCCACGCAGTCCCACTGCTGGATCCTCGCGCCGTCGTCCTCGGAGGAGTTCTGCACCTCCAGGCACTTCCCGCTCTCGTTGACGAGATAGAGGGCGCCGAAGTGGACGGACACGGGCTTCCAGTACGTACCGTCCTGGCCCTTGCAGTCCCACTGCTGGGCCCTGGCCCCGTTGTCGTCCTTGGAGTTGTCGATCTCCAGGCACTTGCCGTTGCCCGCCCGCCGGACGAGGACGCCGGAGCCGGTGCGCTCGAAGACCCACCGGGCGCCGTCCTGGCCGACACAGCCCCACTGCTGGGCGACGGCACCGTTCACGTCCGAGGACTCCCGGATCTCCAGGCACTTGCCGCTGTTGAGGTTCCACACGCCGAGTCCCGTCACGGGTTCGAGCGCCGCGGTGGTGCTGTAGTCGACGGTGTTCGGCCACCGCCCGTCCTTCCGGGCGGCGGTGAACACCTGGCGGGTGCCGTCGACGGTGACTGTCGCGGTGCCCAGGTCGTCGTCGCCCACGAGGTCGTCCTCCTCGATCCGGACGGTGACCTGTTCGCCGACCTTGAAGTACAACTGCTCGTAGCCCCCGCCCTTGGCGCCGAACGGCTGCCCGCACGTGCCGGTGCCCTCGACCCACGGCTCGACGAACTGGACACAGGTTCCGGCGTGGGAGATGTCGAAGGCGCCGTCGTTCCAGGGCCACACCCGGTGGCCGTTGACCAGGACGCGAACCTCGTCGCCGTCCCCGGACATGGAGTCCTCCTCCAGGTCCGCGGCTATCAGGCCGCCGAGTTTCAGGGCGATCAGACCGTCTCCCTGGGCGGCGGCCGACGACGTCCCGCCGACCGCCGCGGGTCCGGCCGGGGCGGCGCTCGCCGCGGTCGAGGGCAGGACGGCGACGATCAGGGCGATCAGGACCGACAGGTACCGGATCGTCGGGCGAACATGCATGGGATCTGCTTCCTCGTGTCTCGAGGGGGCGCGAAGGATCCCGGCCGGGTGCCGGCCGAGAGGTGCTTCCGCGAGGCTCCGGAGTCCCCCGTGCCGTGTCCGGAGCCGTTGCCAACCTAGGAAGCGGTACGCGGCGTCGCCATCCCAGAAAGGTGGGGGCCGCCGGACCGGCCCGACCGGGAGGCGGGACGCGTCGGCCCGGGCAGATGGCGGCACGGCCTGCCGGTGGACCGGGGTCAGGCTCCGGGGCCGGCCGCCGAGGCGTCCGTGTCCTGTCCCAGGGCGGGCCGGTAGTGCCGTGCGAACAGGGTGGCCACCAGGTCCCGGCGGCTGCGCACACCCGTCTTGTCGAACACGGCCTTCAGGTGGTCCTGCACGGTGTGCGGCGACACGCGGGTGAGGCGGCTGATCTCCGCGGTCGAGTGCCCCCGCAGGACGAGTTCGGTGACCGTGCGTTCCCGGGGCGTCAGCCCGTAGGCGGTGACCAGGAACGAGGCGCGTTCCTCCGGCCGGGCCGACTCGATCGCGACCGCGACGACGGCCCTCTCCCGGTCCGCGGCTCCTTCCCGCTCCGTGCTCCCGTCCCGGTCCGCGGCACGGGACCGGCCGTGGCCTTCGGACAGCGACCACGCGTGCAACCGCGCCGGGCCGAGCGTGCGGGTGTGCGCCCAGGACGTGAACGATCCACCGGCCGCCGCCGGGGCGCGGACCGCGGCGGCCACGGCGCACAGGGCGGGAGGCAGACCGGTACGCCGCTCGCCGAGCGGGGCGCGGTCACCGCCCAGCAGTTCGTCGAGCCACAGTCCGGCCGTGGGGCTCCGGTGCAGCACCTGGTAGCCGACGTCGAGAAGGAGCAGCCCCGGGGCCGAGGGCGAGGGGGGCCGCCACGCCTGCCGGGTCACCTGGAGCCGGCGCAACGCGTCCCCCAGAGGCTGCGCGAGCGTCGCCGCCGTCGCGAGATCGGTGTCGTCGAAGGCCGGGGCGTCGCGTTCGCGGCCCAGGACCAGCGCGCCCCACACGCCGTGCCGGTCGCGGAGGGCCACACGCAACTCGTCGCGGTAGCCCAGGGGACGGACGATGTCCTGGTAGCGGGGGCTGTGCGCCAGCAGATCACCGGCTTCGCGGCTGAGCAGTCCGACGGGGGACGGGCGCCGAGCCAGGTCCGGCAGCAGGTTGACATCGCCTTCGCGGTACTCGATGTCCAGCATCCGCGGCATCAGCGACTCGGGCACGGCGTTGCGGTAGTTGCCGCCGGTGTTCATCAGGGTCGCGGGGTCGACGGTGACACCGGCCCAGATGTCGAACGGGAGCAGCGGGGCCAGCGCGGTCATGACCACGTCGAAGAACTCCTCGACACTCCGCGCGGCCGTCGCCGCGCGCACGGCCGCCCTCCGGGCCCGCCCGACTCGCCCCCCGTCCTCGGACATGGGATCAGGGTAACGACGGCCACGGCGCATCGACAGTGACACGCACATGTCCAACCGTTTCCTCGAGCGCGGTGCGCACCGCCGTACGGTACGCACCACTGCACCACGTCGGGAGGACGGCCTTCCCGGCGACGGCCGGTCCCGAGAGCGTCGCGCGGCGGGCGGCACGGTCCCGGATTCCCGCCCTCCACGCCCGGCTTCCGGCGGCGGGCGCCGTGCGCCGTGCCGGGGCGCGGGCGTCGCCCCGGACCCCGCCATGCCCCAGCCCACGGGCCTCCACGGCCGTCGGCAGCCGCCGTTGCGCTCCTCCACCGCGGCGACAACCTGCGAACCGGACGATCACACCCTCGGCCGATCCCGAGGGGCCTGACCGCAAAGATCCACCTCGCCCGCGACGGCCGGGGCCGTCCGCTCGCGATCCTGCCGGCTCCGGGCCGACGCCTCGACGGCATCTGCGCACGCCCCCTCCTGGAGTCGAGTCCGGTGCTGCCTGCACGCCCGGAACCGGACCCGCGGTGAGGCTGGTCGAGCTGCCCGCCGGAACGACGGTGGCCAAGGCGGACCGCTCGTGCAAGGAGACCGGCTCCGGCGGCTACAACTGCGTTGCCCGCAAGTACTGCTTCGTCAACGAGAACCCCACCGACGCCTTCGCCTTCGCCTTCACTCTGCGCGTCGACGAGACGGTGTCCCGGGCGGGCGCGGCCGCCGCGTCCCTCGCCGCCGGTGCGGGCGCGGTAGTGCTGGTCCGCCGTCGCACGGCCCGACGTTGACGCCCGGCAGGGGAAGGCCCGGCACCGTATGACCGCACCGTCCCTGGCCGGGGATTCACATCAGATCGCTCGTGTCGTACAGACGTTCGTGCCACCAGGCGCCCCTGCGCCAGGGCTCGCGGTGCGCGAACACGTCCGGCAGGGTCCTGCGCAGCAGTTCCCGGTCGAGTTCCGCGAGCAGGTGCTCCAGGTCGCGCCGGGCGTACCGGGGGAGCAGCGGGAGTATCCCGTCGAGGACGTCGCGGGCCACGGCGGGATCGCACTCCAGGTCGCAGCGCGTGCAGGAACAGTAGTTGCGGCGCATGTACAGGTACCGGCCCGGGGCGGAGAGGAACCGGCGCAGCGAGGCGAGAGCGTCCCTGGTGGTCCCCGGTGACACGAGCCGGTCGGTGTACGGGGTCTGTTGCCGATGTCCGGCGTGGAGGTCCGGGTCGAGCAGGCCCGGGGACTCCGCGTGGAGGCACTCCGCCCGGTGGACGGCGGACACCGTCCGCGGGCTGAGGCGGTCGATCCGGTCCACCCAGGGCGGAACGCCGGCGGGCGGGGGCCTGAAGCGTCGGGCGCGCAGGGCGCCGGGCCGTCTACGCGGCACTGGCCTTTCGTCGGGTCGTCATGAACTGATCATGGGGCAGCCGGGAGAGGGGGTCCACCCCCGGGCCGGGAAACCCGGTTCTTCCTCTCCGGGGTCTCCGGCAGGCCGATCACCGACGACGAGTGGACGACGTCAAGACGAGTGGACGACGTCAAAAGGAGTCAATTCGGTTGCCCGGGGTCCGTGGCCCGGGGATAGGTTCGTGACCATGGGCGAAATGGACTTGCTCGAGCGTTCCAGCGGTCCCGTGACCCGAAGCCGGATCAGCCGTGACCTGGCCGCGCTCGGTCTCGGAGACGGCGACGTCGTCATGTTCCACACCCGCATGTCCGCCATCGGCTACGTGGCGGGCGGACCGCAGACCGTCATCGGCGCCCTCCAGGACGTCGTCGGAACGCGGGGAACCCTCATGGTGACCTGCGGCTGGAACGACGCACCCCCGTATGACTTCGTCACCTGGCCGCAGGACTGGCAGGACGCCCTGCGCGCGGAACATCCCGCCTACGACCCGGTCCTCAGCGAGGCCGACCACAACAACGGCCGCCTCCCGGAGGCGCTGCGCCGCCGGCCCGGAGCCGTCCGCAGCCGTCACCCGGACGTCAGTTTCGCGGCCCTTGGAGCGGCGGCGGCCGAGCTGATGACCGACCACCCCTGGGACGATCCCCATGGCCCCGACAGCCCCCTCGCCCGGCTGGTCGCCCACGGCGGCCGGGTCCTGCTGCTCGGCGCTCCCCTGGACGCCATGACGCTGTTGCACCACGCCGAGGCGCTCGCCGAAGTCCCCGGCAAACGGTTCGTGGACTACGAACAGCCCGTCCTCGTGCAGGGCCGACGGGTCTGGCGCCGCTTCCACGACATCGACTCGGAGAACGGGGCCTTCGACTACTCGGCCGCGGTGCCCGAAGGGGAGGAACCGTTCGAAGTCATCGCCCGGGACATGCTCGCCGGGGGAATCGGCCGGCGGGGCAGGGTCGGCGCTGCCGACAGCCATCTGTTCGAGGCCGCGGAAGTCATCGACTTCGCCACCACCTGGATGGAAGACGAACTGGGCGGGTAGGCGCGCTGCAGAGGAATCCGCCCATCCGTGATCTCTTGCCGGAAGCCCGGAAGCCCGGAAGCACCTCGACGGCGGACCGCCACGCCGACGTGAGACTGGTTCGCCTCCGCTCGAACGGAGGCGAACCTCACCACCGTTCGCCCGGACCGTGCCCGGTGAACCAGACGGTCTGCCCGTCGGTGCGCAGTGCGGCGCTGAACGGCTTCCTCGGGCCCCGGCCGGCCAAGCCACTTGGACCCGACCGGCTCCTGTACGGCACCGGGCAGAAGGCGGCGGTCACCGCCTCTGTGCCCACGTCGTCGATCCCGTCGAACACCAGCGAGTCCCAGAACACCGCATCGGTCTCCATGACCAGCACTGTTACTGGATACGGCCGACCACGGCGGAGGAGAACGGGGATTCGGCGTACGGTCTCGGAGTAATCCCTTGCCGGGAAGGGGCCCTCGTGCCGACACTGATCCCATGGCCAGGGCGACGAGGGAACCTCTACCGGGAGGCGGTGTCGTCCTCGCCGTACCGGACGGGCTGTCAGGCCCGCCCTCACTGCGCTTTGAGCGGGCCGCGGACCGCGAGTGGATCCTCCGGCAGGGCGAACGACCGCTGATCCAGGCCCGATCGGAGGGCGACGGCTGCTGCCGTGACCTCCACCTGCGCCGCCTTCCCGGCCACCGCTCCCCACTGCCGCCTCTGACCGCCGCGGTGATGCGGACCGGGGCCGACTGGCCGCACCGATACGCGCTGTGGCTGGAGGAGACGGGGCTCGGCCCACTGCACCACGGGCGCTGGCTGCTGACTCCGCGCTCCACTTTCGCTCCGGGCATCTGGGATCATGACCTCGTTCAGGACTGGCCGGACGCCACCCTCGAACTGCTCTGCGGGGGTGGCTGGCACGGTGTCCTGCCGCTGCGTCCGCTGTCGGCACCGGACGCCTCGCGCGTGAAGGCGTACCGCAAGCACGTCCGGGAGGGCACCCTCGCCCCGGTCCTGCTGTGGTGGGTGTCCTTCCTGGACGGTTGGTTGCTCCTCGACGGTCATGCCCGGGCTGCCGCCGCTCTGGCCGAGGGCGCGCAACCGGCCTGCGTGGAGCTGGTCCGCGTACCGGACGACGCCGACTGGCGGGCGACCGCCGAGGAGATCACCGAGGCGCACGAGGAACGAGTGGCGCGACTGGCCGAGCGCCCGGCGAGCCCACGCACTGCCCGTGAACGGCAGGCGCTGGACCGGGGCTACGCCGACGTGATCTCCACCCTGGCGTACGACGCGAACGCCACTCCCGTGTTTGAACGCCCCCGAGACCGACCACGTCGTGCCGTGCCTTTGCCACGCGCCAAAAGATGGCAGGCCGACACCGTATGACGACGTCATTGACGGGCACGAACGCTGGCTCAACCACATGAGCGCCGGACGTGAGGAAGGACGACCGGCCGCTCGACAGCGAAGGAGACGGCGCTGGATGGGACTTTCAAACGAGTGGTGTAACTGGGGTGGTCGAGGGTTACTGGCGGGCGGCTGAGAGGCGGCCGTCGAAGGTGATGTCGAAGGCGTTCAGTGCGGTCTTCCAGCGCATGGTCCAGCGGGCCTGACCCCTGCCGGTGGGATCGAGCGACATGATCGCCATGTAGACGCACTTCAACGCGGCCTGCTCGTTGCGGGAGTTGCCGCCGTCCTTGCCCGCCGGGTCGTGCTTGCCGTAGCCGAGGTGGCCGGTGATCTCGCCCTCCAGGGCGGACTCCAGCAGCCGCTTGGTCAGCTGCTGGAGCAGCCCGCCCTCACCGGTCAGCCGCAGTCCCTCCGCCTGGGCCCGGTGCACCAGCTCGTCGATCAACTGGTCATCCACGGCCTTCACCGACACAGCCTTCGAGGGCTCGACGGCTCCGGACTCGGACACGTTCTCACTGGTCATCGATGCATCTTCCATGATCGGGAGTTACACCGAACGTCTTACAGTCCCTGATCCGACTCTGGCTTCGCCCGTGATCGCCTGGACAGCTCCTAGTCGCCGGTCGTGCCGTCGAGCATCTCGCGCAGGATGTCCAGGTGGCCGTTGTGGCGGGCCGTCTCCTCGGTGAGGTGGAGGAGGATCCAGCGCAGGTCGACGTGGAGGCCGTCGCGGACGGCCCGCTCGGCCCGGTCGTCCAGGCCGCTCCCGGCGACCAGCTCGCGGTAGCCGGCGCTTTGTTCGGCGTATTCGCCGAGCAACTGCGTGAGCGGGAAGTCGACGGCGATACGCATCTCGCGGTCGGGGTCCTCCTCGGTCCAGGGGCCCTGGTCCTCCTCGCCGAGGAAGACCACCTGGAACCAGTAGTACTCGACCCAGCGGAGGTGATTGATCACTCCGCTCATCGTCATCAGCGGTGAGCCCGGCAGGAGGGCCTTGCGGGCGTTCTCCTCGGAGACGCCGTCGCACTTGGCGCGGGCGGTGTCACGGGCGTAGTCGAGGAACGTGGTGAGCTGGGTGCGCTCGTCCCACGCGGGCGGCGTGTCGTCGATTCTGGTCATCGTGCGAAGCGTCCCCGATCACCGCAACCGATGTCGAGGCATTTAGACGCCGTTCCAGTTGCGGGGCGGACGCCCCTCGTAGTCGCGCTGCCTGCCCTGGTGTTCTGCGTGGCCGCTAAATGCTGTAGCCGAGTTCCTCGGCCCCGATGTGCCAGAAGGAGTTCTCGTCGGCGACGGCTTCGGCGTCAAGTGTCCTGAACCGTTCCAGCAATGCTTCGGTGAGCGCGTCGCCGGCCTGCTCGATCAGGTCCACGGTCTCGTCCTCGCTCAGGTCGTCGCCGGGGCCCTCGTACGCGTCGGCCTCGGCGGTGGCTTCCTCGTAAGCGCGGTTGAAGGCGACGAACGCCTCCACGCCGGAGTTCACCAGTCGGGGAGCATCGCCTTCGGGCAGAAACCACAGCGAGCCGTCGTCACGCCGCAGGGCGAGCGCGCTCAACCCCGGGTCGACCGCGACCAGGGCGTGCCGCACGCCGTTGATCGTGCGTTCCGCAAAAGGAGGGGCCTGCCACACCCCGTGGTACGGGCAGCAAACGCATCCGGCCAGGAGTGAAGCGACATCGGCATCGTTCATGCCGAGAACGTAGCCCGCCCCGCCGACACTCCACCAAGCTGGTGAAACCATGTGGTCACAGCACTGGCGCCGCTGTAGCGCGTACACGTCGGGTGAGGGTCATGAAGAGCGAACGCCGCGACGACAGTGACCAAAGCAAGTACTGCCTGGGTCTTCCACACCATCGGTTTCGCGCGGTAGGCGCCCCACACCGCGATGCCGGCCAGCGCCATGAGCACCATGACCGCGAAAGGCACGACAGGGTCGAAGTCCGCGGGATGGACGACGAACGGACGTCCTTCAGTTTCATCCTGGCCGGGCGCCATGCACGGGAATGCGGACAGCAGCAGCGTGATGTACCCAGGGAAGCCGAGTGCCAGAACCAGCGCTCCCAGTTCCAAGAGGAGGTACTTTCCTCTTGTCAGCCAGGTTCGGAAGGATGCTCTTCCGCGCGTGAGGTCGTCCGTGTCGGCATTCTGGTCCTGTTGCACTTCCCCCCTTGGGTAATTGGGCGAGATCGTACAGCAGGCCCCACCGCGTACCGACCTCTCACCTTCCACTCCGGCTCCCGGCCGGTTCACATCACGGGACGCAACACCACGGCAGCCTCGCTCGAGGCCGTCCTGAAGAGAGGAGCGCGGGCTCTTGGCCTGCCCTGGCCGTCCGAACTTTGTTGATCACGCGGGCGGTCCTACGGCCTCAGCCCCCAGACCCGTCAACCGGCAAGGAACAACCAGGTGACGGCGAAGGCGACGAATGCATGTCCGGTCACGGTCAGGCGCATTCCCCACATGTACTGACCTCTGTGGCGTGCCCACACACCCATGCTGCCGGCCCAGAGCTCGCGAGCATGCTTGGCATCACCTGATGCGAGGCACCTGACCAACCCCATCCGGGTTCGATGTATGGCCTGTACGTACCTGAAGAAGAGCGTGGTCCCGCTCAGAGCCACGGCGACGCCCAGCGCCAAGACGATCCGCAGAGCCAGGGCAAGGCCGAGCAGCCGCGGGAACGGGAGCTGCGTCAGGGTCACCAGGATGGCCGTGAGGGAGACAGTCACGTACATGTTGACGTGCTTCGCGTCTTCACCGGCCATCTCGATCAACGCCGTGATGTACTGCATCCTTCGTTCTTCCGGCCCGTCGAGATCAGAGTGATCTGCGGGAAAGGAATGACCTGCCACGACTGCCCCCCCGTCTGGCTCGTGAGGGAAACCATGCCCGGAGTCGACGGCACGGACACCCTGCGGTTGCCTCTTCCGGAGAACGTCATGAGCGATCTCGCCGAGACCCGGTCGGCCGGAACGTGGTGCCGATCGGTTCACCGGAGGGACGAAGCCGCCCAGTGCCCGGCCCGGACCATGAGGTCCGGGCCGGGCGGTGGACGGCGGTGTCAGTGGTAGGCGTGTACGACGGCGTGTCCCTTGCCTCGGCTGATCATCCACCGGTTGAGCGGTGTGGTGAGCACGAAAGCCACGGCCAGGGAAAACGCGAGCGCGGCCCAGAAGAGGAACTGGTCGAGGCCGGCGTCCATCGCGCCGGGCACGCTCACGATGACGGTGTTGTCGATGATTTCCATGACGGCGATGGACACGGTGTCCGCGGCCAGCGCGACCTTGAGCGCCTGACGGACCGGCAGCCCGGCACGCAGCACGCCGCGCATGGTCAGCGCGTAACCGAAGACGAAGGCGAGCGCGACGGAGATGACGACGGTGGTCACGTCGTGCAGGCCCGCGGCGGTACCGATGACCATGCCGAGGACTTCACCGATGGCGCAGCCCGTCAGGCAGTGCAGCGTCGCCCGGGCGGCGGTGCTCCAGGACGTCCCGGAACCATCGTGCTGGTGCTGGTGCTGGTGCTGGTGCTGGTGCTGGTGCTGGTGCTGGTGCACGGTGTGGTCCATCGTCGGCCTCCCCTTCGCCGGATCGTGTCACCCTCCTAACCGTATACCCCCTGGGGGTATTCCGGTGTGGGTGGAACGAGTTCACGTGAACGCCTCGGGCCGGGGTGGTCGGCCTGCGGGCCCGGGGCGGCTGTTCTGCCACGGTTCCGAGCCCGCAGGTCGAGTGCTCCGCTACTCGCCGAGCATCTTGTCCATGCCGGTGATCTCGGACGACTGCGAGGTGACGATCGACTTCGCCATCGTCGTGGCGGGGCCGTAGGCGCCCTTGGCACGCTCGGCCTTCGCCATCGCGATCGCGCCTTCGTGATGGTCGATCATCATCTGCAGGAACGCCTTGTCGAAGGCGTCACCGGACGAGCCTTTCAGCTTGTCCATCTCATCGTCCGACATCATGCCCGGCATCGGAGAGCCGGAGTGATCCATGCCCTCCATGCCCTCCATGCCTTCCATGCCGGCGTCCGGGACCTTCGCGCCCCAGGTCCTCAGCCATTCGGACATGGTGTCGATCTCCGGATCCTGCGCCTGCTCGATCTTGTCGGCCAGGTCCTTCACCTGCTGTGACTTCGCCCGCGAGGCTGCCAGTTCGGCCATGGCCACGGCCTGCCGGTGGTGCGGGATCATCCCTTGGGCGAAGGAGACGTCCTGTGCGTTGTGGCCGCCCTGCGCGGCGGACGCGGTGCTCGAGGGGGTGGCGGTGGACATCGCCTCCCTGCTGTGGCCCGTGTGCTCCGACGACGGGGAGGAGGAACCGCTGCTGCTGCAGGCGGCCAGCACCGTCGCTGCGGTTGCGATGGCGGCCGATACGGCAGTCCGGCGGAAGAGGGAACGGCGAGGTGCCATGAGAGGTGCAACTCCTTGAAGTGCCCGCGCCCACGCGCGGGAAAACGGATGCATGCAGGCCGGAGCGCGCCACCCCGTCAGGAGGGTGGCGTGCGGGAGCCTCTAGATCCGCAGGAGCTGCAACTCGGAAAGATCGGGCGGTGCGCGGCCGTCGACGGGTCCGGCGGCCGGGCCGCCTCCGACGGCCGCGACGGATCCGACACGAACGGCCAGGCCGGGCGTCAGGGCGGGCGGAACGTAAGCGGTGGACGTACCGCCCGCCGCGCATGTCCCGCCGGCGTGGTCCATGGTCATGCCGCCGTCGTGCGCGTCGGACAGATGACGGCAGTCCGCTCCGGCGACATGGACGGGTGCGGGGCGGTGCCCGGGGGACTCGGCCGACATCATCACGTCGTGCCGGCCCGCAGCCGGCATACCGGCGGGGGACAGGGCGTGCATGCCCAGCACCCCCGCGACCAGGGCCAGGACCAGCCACATCCAGCGCACGGAGCTCGCCCCGGAACCGGTGCGGGCGCTGGAGATCATGAGCTCATCGTAGAAGATCTTCTCCGGTCCGGCAGCCAAACGCTCCGCAGGGAACGGCGGTCGTTCAATCCGTCTCGTGCGCCGGAGAGTTCGAAGACGCCGTGACCGAATCCCCGGGCGCGCCGCTCGCCCGGGCGGGGGCACCGTCGCCCTGGAGGAGCTCGGTCCGCCTCCGCTCGAACGGAGGCGGACCGAGCTCCCGCAGGACATGAGGGGGCGACACCCCGCTGAGCCGCCGAGCGGATCGGGAAGAGGGCGTGTCCGGTGGCGGGAATCCGTCTCCGGCAGCGGTGGCAGGCCGCCGACCACGTCGCGGGTGAACAGGCCGCTGAGCAGGTGTGCCTCGGCGTCGGCCGCGGTCTCAAAGCCGTGGAGGACCTGATGGACGTCGCATGCCCCTCCGGGACACCCACGACGTGATCGTGATCGGCGCGGGCGCCTCCGGCCTGGCCGCAGCCCCTGCCCTGCCCACCGGCACTCTGCGGCTGAACACACCCGTCACCGCCGTCCACCCGGACGACGGGAGCCGCCTTGCCGTGCTCACTCCGGCCGGGCCCCTGTACGCCGGGCCCTTCATCCTCTCCGGCGCCGCCTACGCGCTGGCCGCACTCGTCCTCGCCCTCTGGTTGCGCCCCGACCCGCTGCTGCTGGCCCGTACCCTCGCCCAGGCCGAGGAAGCCGCCGCCACCGACCCGGCCGCCGCCGGCACCGATGACACCGGCGAGGGCCGCGGAGGCGTGGTCCTCGGCGCGCTGGTCATGGTCCTCACCAGCTCGTCATGGTCGCGATCATGACGATGACGCCGGTCCACATGCACGACCACGGCCACGGCACCGCAGCCTCCGGCCTCGTCATCGCCGTCCACATCGGCGCCATGTACCTGCCCTCACCCCTCACCGGCCGGCTCGTCGACCGCCACGGCCGCATGAAGATCGCCGCCGCCTCCGGCATCACCCTCCTTGCCGCCGCAGCCCCCGACGACTCCGTCGCCCTGCTCGCGCTCGCGCTCGCCCTGCTCGGCCTCGGCTGGAACCTCGGTCTCGTCTCCGGCACCGCGATCATCACCGACACCGTCCCGCTCGCCACCCGGGCCAAGACCCAGGGCCTGGTCGACGTCTCCATCGCCATCGCCGGAGCCATGGGCGGCATCACCTCCGGCATCATGGTCGCCGCCACCAGCTACCCCGCCCTCGCCCTCACCGGCGGCATCCTCTCCCTCGCCCTCCTGCCCGCCGTCGCCGCGACCGCCGATGAACCCCGCCAATCCTGCGACTCCATCGCCCTGTCTCACCGTCGACGGCACCGGCCTGCTCCGCGTCACCCTCCTGCTGCGCCTGCGCGAGGAGATCGACGGTGCCCGACCGGGCACCGTCGTCCACGTCATCACCACCGACCCGGCCGCCCCGCTCCGACCGGCCGCCGACACACCGCCCACCCGGGCCGACGCGCCATGGCACCCCGCCACCGGTCCGGGCACCGCGCCGGTGTCCCCGCGTGCCGAAGCCGTCCCGAACACTCCGGACGTCCGGCTCGCCGGGCTACGCCTGGGGAGCTGACCCGCCCCGCGTGCCGACGAGTTCGAAGACGCCGTAGCCGAATCCCCGGGCGCTCACCGTACCGACGTCGATCCCGACGCCGTCCGACTCCAGGACGCGGACGCCGGTGACCCGCTCCACCGAACAACTCGCCTGCTCCCGGCGTGGGTTGACCACGACGAGATACCTGCCGCCCCGCACGTACACGAACGGGTACCCGGCGTGCACCACCTCGACCGAGCCGGCCGGTCCCAGCTCCGGCGCGCCGGTGCGCAACGCGACCAGACGGCGTACGAGGTGCAGGAGCGAGGTTTCGTCGGCCCGTTGGGCGGCCACCGTCGGGCGGTCCGGGGCCGGGTCGAGGGGCAGGTACAGGCGGTCGGCGGGGGCCGTGGAGAAACCGGCGTTGGGGCCCTCGTCCCACTGCATCGGCGTACGGGAACCCGCGCGGTTGTAGCGCGGGCCCAGCACGCTTCCCTCCTTCTCGGGCAGCCCGGGGACGTAGCGCATGCCGATCTCGTCGCCGTAGTAGATCGCCGGGAGCGTCGGCCAGGTGAGCTGGAAGACGAAGGCGACGGGCAGCTGACCGGCCGTGCGCGGACCGCAGTTGAGGCGGGAGAAGTCGTGGTTGGCGGTCGGCAGCGAGATGAACCCCCGCTCGCCGAGCGCGTCGGCCGCACCGCGCCAGGCGTCCAGGAACGGGCGCGGTGAGCCGCGGCCCCCGGCGTCGAAGAAGCAGTCGAGCGGATCCCAGGCCTCGTTGACCGTGCCCTCGCCGTTGCTCCACAACGAGCGCAGGGCGAGCCCGTCGGAGGGGCCGCCGAACTGGAGGAAGAAGTCCGCGTGGAACCCCGCCGGGACGGACACCTCGGGGTCGCCCCACTCAGCGAGCAGCACGGCCTCCGGGTGCGCGCCGTCCAGCCAGTGCCTCAACTCCCTCCAGATCGCGGCAGTCTCCCGCTTGTCCGGGTCGTCCTTCACGAGCGAGGCGGCCATGTCCACGCGGAAGCCGGCCACTCCGAGCCCCAGCCAGTGGTCCATCACCGTGCGCAGCGCGGCGCGGTTGGCGCGCGGGCCCGGCGCGTCGACCGGCAGCCGCCAGGGCTCGTCCGGACGGGCGCGCCCGTAACCGAAGTTGAGGGCGGGCTGGAAGGCGAAGAAGTTCGGCAGGTACGACCCCTGGCGGGTCCCGGGGGAGGGGACGAATCCGTCCGGCGCGTGTCCCTCGGGTGCCCAGATGTACCGGTCGTCGGCCGGATCGTCCATCGCGGCCCGGAACCAGGGGTGCTGGTCGGAGGTGTGGCCCGCCACGAGGTCGAGGAGCACGCGGATGCCGCGGCGGCCCGCCGCGTCGACGAGGCGGGCGAGGCCGTCGGAGGAGCCGTAGCGGGGTGCGACGCGCAGGTAGTCGGCGACGTCGTACCCGGCGTCGCCGAACGGGGACACGAAACACGGGTTGAGCCATACGGCGTTGACGCCCAGCCACGCGAGGTGGTCGAGGCGCTCGGTGATTCCGTCGAAGTCGCCGATGCCGTCGCCGTCGGAGTCGGCGAACGACTGCGGATAGATCTGGTAGAAGACGGCGTCGGCCAGCCATGCGGGGGCGGGGCGGAACGAGGTCATACCGGGACGATAGATCAGCGCACCGGGTGTCCGCTGCCCCGCGGGTCGCCGTTCGGCCGCCGTCGGCCATCGTGCCGCGGGCGCGGGTGCGGGACCTGGCCCGGGAAAGCGCCTGTTCCGTCCGGCGGGCCGGTTCCGGACGGTGCGGCCGGGGCCTGGACAATCCATGGTGTGGAGACGAGTGGAACGAAGAGGGAGCCGCTGGCGGTGGCCGCCGTCCAGCCGGTGTGGGCCGGAGCGGATGTCCCGGCGAACGTCGGGGAACACGCGCGGGCCGTCGGGCGGGCGAACGCGCGACTGGTGGTCTTCCCCGAGTTCTCCCTCACCGGATACGACCTCGACGCGCCCTCGCTGGCCGTGGACGACGGTCGTCTCGGGCCCTTGGTGGACGCTTGCCGTGCCGTCGGCTCGGTGGCGCTGGTCGGCGCGCCGGTCAGTGACGAGGACGGTCGCGACCACATCGCCACTCTGGCCGTGACCGGTGACGGCGTGACGGTGGTGTACCGGAAGATGTGGTTGCACGGGGCCGAGTTCGACCGGTTCAGCCCCGGCGGGAAACCGGCGGTGATCACCGTCGACGGCTGGAGGCTCGGACTGGCCATCTGCTACGACGCCGCCGTGCCCGAGCACGCCGCCGACACGGCGGCGCTCGGCATCGACGCCTACGTGGCGAGCACCCTCTACGGGCCTGGACCCGACTCCGCGGCCCGCCGGGACGCCCATGTGCGGGAGCGCGCCGCCGCCCACGGCGTCTGGGTCGTTCTCTCCACCGCAGCCGGCCCCAGCGGCTCCTACGCGCGGACCTCCGGCGGCTCGGGCGTCTGGGGGCGGAGCGGAGAGCTGGTCGCCCAGGCCGGTTGTGACGCGGGCGAGATCACGGCGGCCCTGCTCGACTGACGGGCGGTTCGATCCCCGCCCGCCCGGCCGGCGTCGCACCGCCGTCGGCGTCCACGGCCGGATGCGCTCAGCCCGGGTGTCCGTGCTGCTCGACGATGGGGTGCGGCCGGGGGGCGCCTGCCCGCAACCCGTCCATGACGAGGTCGAGGAGGCGGGTGGCGCGCGGCCGCCAGCCCTCTTCCGGCGTCATCTGCCACAGGCCCGCGATGGCGAGGACGAAGTCGTCGGCGGTGACCCCGGGGCGGATGGTGCCCGCCTCCTCGCCGGCGCGCAGCAGGAGTTCGGCCGCCTCGGTCACCGGCGTGGGAGAGGGCCTCGAGGGGCCTCCGGGCGCACTGGTGGCGAGGCGGATCGCGTCGGCCAGACCGGCTTTGGTCATGGCGAACTCGGCCAGCCGGTCCATCCAGACGCGCAGGGCCTGGTGCGGTGGGAACTCCTGGAGGAGCCGGGGCGCGCTGTCGGCGACCTGCCGCATCTCGTGGCGGTAGATCTCCAGGACGAGGGTCTCGCGGTTGGGGAAGTTCCGGTAGAGCGTGCCCTGGCCGACACCGGCCTTCTTGGCGATGGCGCTGAGCGGTGCGTCCGGACGCTGTGTCAGCTCGTGCAGGGCGATGCGGAGGATGCGTTCGCGGTTGCGTTGCGCGTCCGAGCGCAGAGGGGGGTCCTTCTCGTGCCGCACTCGTCGCTCCTCAAGTCATGTGGCCGGATAGCGTCCTTGATAAGCGGACAGCTGTCCGTTACGTTTCCGGGTAGTGGACGGCTGTCCGGTTCGGGCCCAGCCTAGCCGCAGCCACGGTCCGCACGTCAGCCCGCCGAGGCCGTCGGGGCTGCTCATGGGTGGCCCTGCCGCGTTCGTTCCACCCGAACGCCTCACTCCCTCACGCACTCCATGTCGCCTGCGGTGTCGCGCTGTTGGCGACGCTGCCATCGCTGCAGGCGCACGCCAAGAAGCCACCCGGCCTCGGTACCGAGGCCGGCACACCCCAAGTACGGCACACCTGAAAGAAGTTGCTCATGGGTTTATCGACGTCCAGCGTCATCACCCTGCACGTCAACGGCGAGAAGCACACGCTGCCCGTCGACCACCGCACCACCCTGCTCGACGCCCTGCGCGAGCGGCTCGACCTGACCGGCACGAAGAAGGGCTGCGACCAAGGCCAGTGCGGTGCCTGCACCGTTCTGGTCGACGGCCGCAGGACAGTGGCCTGCCTGCAGTTCGCGGTCGCGGCCGAAGGGCGTGAGATCACCACCGTCGAAGGCGTGGCGACCGGCGGCCGGCTGCACCCGGTCCAGCAGGCGTTCCTCGATCTCGACGGCTACCAGTGCGGCTACTGCACGCCCGGGCAGATCTGTTCGGCGATCGGCATGCTCGCGGAACACGCCGCCGGATGGCCGAGCGCCGCTTCCGGGGACGTACGTCCGGCAGCCGGCCCGGCACCGCTGACCCCCGAGGAGATCCGTGAGCGGATGAGCGGCAACCTGTGCCGGTGCAGCGCGTACACGTCGATCGTCGAGGCCGTCGCACGAGCCGCCGACGCCGCCGTCGGCGCCCCGTCGGCGGCGGACACGTCGGCGCGGTCCGGGGAGGCCGCAGCGTGAAGGAGTTCGACTACCGCAAGGCTCCCGACGTTCCGGGTGCCGTCGCCCTCCTCGACGCCGATCCGGACGCGCGCTACCTCGCCGGCGGCACCAACCTGGTCGACCTGATGAAGAGCGGCGTGGAGCGCCCCTCCCGTCTCGTCGACGTACGACAACTGCCCCTGGACCGCGTCGAGTCGACCCCGGACGGCGGACTTCTCGTCGGCGCGACCGTCACCAACGGCGATCTCGCCGCCCACCCCGACATCCGCAGCCGCTGTCCGATGCTGACCCAGGCCGTGCTCGCCGGTGCCTCCGGCCAGCTGCGCAACATGGCCACGGTCGGCGGCAACCTCCTCCAGCGCACCCGCTGCGCCTACTTCACCGACACGGCCAAGCCGTGCAACAAACGCGACCCCGGCAGCGGCTGTCCGGCCCTCGGCGGCGAGCACCGCAACCACGCCATCCTCGGCGCCTCCGAGAGCTGCGTGGCCGTGCACCCCTCGGACATGGCCGTCGCCCTGGCCGCCCTCGACGCCGTCGTGCACTACGAAACCGCCGATGGGCGGGGCGAGTTGCCGCTGGAGCAGCTGTACCTGCCCGTCGCCGACGCACCGGACCGCGAGACGGCCCTGCCGGCGGGCGCGCTGATCACCGGTGTCTCACTGCCGCCGCTGCCGGTCGCGGCCCGCTCCCGGTACCGCAAGGTACGCGAACGGGCCTCCTACGCCTTCGCGATCGGCTCCGTCGCCGCCGCGCTCGACATCCGCGACGGGATCGTGCGCGACGCACGCCTCGCGTTCGGCGCGGTCGCCTCCCGGCCCTGGCGCGCCCGGACAGCCGAGCGGACCCTGATCGGGGCGCCCGCGACCGCCGAGACGTACGCGGCCGCCGCCGAGGCCGAACTGGAGGCGGCCCGGCCGCTGCCGCACAACGGATACAAGGTGACCTTGATGCGCAACCTGACCGTGGCCGTGCTCAGTGAGCTCGGCGAGGAGGCCGCACGATGACCACCACCGTACGGAAGACCGCCGTACGGGCGGTCGGCACCGCCCACGTGCGGGTGGAAGGGCGGGACAAGGTCACCGGCGCCGCCCGCTACGCGGGTGACGTCCCCTTCACCGGACTCGGCCACGGATGGCTGGTGCTGTCCACCGTCGCGCGGGGCCGCATCCGTGACATCGCGAGCGCACCCGTCCTCGGGATGCCCGGTGTCCTCACCGTCCTGGACCACCGCGGCGCCCCACGCCTGAACACCGACTACGCCGGCCTGATGGGCATCAGGCCCGACCCCACCTGCGCCGTCTTCCAGAACGACACCGTGCCCCACCTGGGCTGGCCGGTGGCCCTCGTCGTCGCGGAGACGCCCGAGCAGGCACGGGAAGCGGCCGAAGCCCTGGTCGTCGACTACGAGGTGCTGCCGCACGACACCGACTTCCACGGGGACCACCCGGACTCCTACCCCGCGGACGGTCACATGCCCGGGGTGACGGACAAGGGCGACCTGGAAGCCGAACTGGCCGCGTCGGCCGCCGTCGTGGACGAGGAGTACACCACCCCGGAAGAACACCACCACCCCATGGAGCCCCACGCCGCGACCGCCCGCTGGGAGGACGGCCGCCTGGAAGTGGTCGACTCCAACCAGGGCGCCACCTGGGTGGTCGGCGAACTGGCCAACCTGTTCTCACTGGATCCCGCGTCGGTGCGCGTGCGTTCGGAGCACGTCGGCGGCGGATTCGGCAGCAAGGGCGTACGCGCCCACCAGGTGGCGGCCGTGATGGCCGCCACGGTCCTCGGCCGGCCGGTGCGCGTGGCCCTGACCCGGTCCCAGATGTTCGCCCTGGCCGGCCACCGCAGCCCCACGGTCCAGCGGATCAGGCTCGGAGCCGACGCCGACGGGCGGCTGCGCGCCCTGGACCACCGCTCGGTGAGCCGGACCGCCACGGTCTACGAGTTCGTCGAGCCGAGCGCCGGTGTGGCACGGACGATGTACGACGCCGACGCCCACCACACCGAGAACCGCGTCGTACGGCTCGACGTACCCAGCCCCACCTTCATGCGCGCGCCCGGTGAGGCGCCGGGAGCCTTCGCCCTGGAGTCCGCGCTCGACGAACTCGCCGAGAAGTGCGGGATCGACCCGATCGAACTGCGCCTGCGCAACGAGCCCGACAAGGGCCCCGTCTCGGGCCTGCCCTTCGCCGGCCGCAACCTGCGGGCCTGCTTCGACGAGGGCGCCCGCCGCTTCGGCTGGGACCGGCGCGATCCCCGCCCCCGTGCGCGGCGCGACGGCCGCTGGCTGCTGGGCACCGGCACCGCCGCCGCGTCCTTCCCCGCGGGCACAGCCCCCTCCACGGCCGCCATCACCGCCGAGGCCGACGGCCGCTTCACCGTGCGGATATCGGCCGCCGACATCGGAACGGGCGCCCGGACCGCGCTCACCCTCGTCGCCGCCGACGCCCTCGACGTCACACCCGACCGGGTGACCGTGCGGATCGGGGACAGCGACTTCGGCTTCGCGATGATCGCCGGCGGTTCGATGGGCACCCGCTCCTGGTCCCTGGCCGTCACCGCGGCCGCCGCCACCCTGCGGGAGCGCCTCGTTCCCGGCGCGGTGATCCCCGCCGAGGGAATCACCGTGCGTTCGGACACCACCGCCCAGATCGCGGCGCTCACGAACATGGAACGGCACTCCTACGGCGCCCAGTTCGCCGAGGTCGCCGTGGACCCGGCCACGGGCGAGGTGCGCGTGCGCCGCATGCTCGGCGTCTTCGCCGCGGGCCGCATCGTCAACCCGCTGACCGCGCGCGGCCAGTTCACCGGCGGAATGATCTGGGGCATCTCCATGGCCCTGCACGAGGAGGCCGTGCGCGATCCGGCGTTCGGCGGCCCGGTCGGCGCCGACCTGGCCGGCTATCACGTGGCCACACACGCCGACGTCCCGCGCATCGAGGCGGACTGGGTGGACGACGCCGACCCCGACGACCCGGTCGGCATCAAGGGCATCGGCGAGGTGGGCATCGTCGGTGCCGCGGCCGCCGTCGCCAACGCGGTCTGGCACGCCACGGGCGTACGGCAGCGCCACCTGCCCATCCGCCCGGACCGCGTCCTCACGGCGGCGGGCGACGATGCTTGACCTGCTCCCGGAACTGAAGGACTGGCTCGACGACGGCCGTGACGTCGCCGTCGCCACCGTCGTGTCCGTCAGCGGCAGCGCACCACGCGGTCCCGGTGCCGCCCTCGCCGTGGACCGGGCCGGCACCGTCATCGGCTCGGTGTCGGGCGGCTGCGTCGAGGGCGCGGTCCACGAGCTGTGCACTCAGGCGCTGGAGACCGGGCAGAGCGTCGTGGAGCGGTTCGGCTACAGCGACGAGGACGCCTTCGCCGTGGGCCTGACCTGCGGCGGCGTCCTCGACGTGATGGTCACCCCTGTGTTCGCCGGCACGCCGGTCAGGGCACTGCTGCGATCCGCGTCGAACGCCGTGGAGAGGGGCGAGCCGGTCGCCCTGGCCCGAGTGGTCGACGGGCGGCCCGAACACCTCGGCGCCGCCCTGCTCGTCCACGGCGACGGCTCCACCGAAGGCGGCCTCGGGATCCACGAGGACCTCGACCGCACGGCCGCGGCGCAGGCCCGGGCCGCGCTCGACGCGGGCCGCACGGGTACGGCCGGCCTGTCGCCGGACGGATCGCACCGCCCCGGCGGACCCACCCTGCTCGTGGAGGCCCGTACGCCGCCACCACGGATGATCGTGTTCGGCGCGATCGACTTCGCCGCGGCTCTCGTGCGGGCCGGGAAGTTCCTGGGCTACCACGTCACGGTGTGCGACGCCCGGCCGGTCTTCACCACGCGGGCCCGTTTTCCCGAAGCGGACGAGGTCGTCGTGGACTGGCCGCACCGCTATCTGCGGGAGACCCGGACCGACGAACGGACCGTGCTGTGCGTCCTGACGCACGACGCCAAGTTCGACGTCCCCCTGCTGGAGGTGGCGCTGCGGCTGCCGGTCGCCTTCGTGGGCGCGATGGGTTCACGTCGCACCCACGCCGACCGAAACCGCAGGCTGCGTGAAGTGGGCTTACGTACGGAGGAGTTGGCGCGGCTCAGGTCGCCCATCGGGCTCGACCTCAAGGGCCGTACGTCCGAGGAGACCGCCCTGTCGATCGCGGCGGAGATCGTCGCGGTCCACAGAGGCGGAACGGGCCGCCCCCTGACAGGAGCGGGAACCCCGATCCACTGATCCCGTGCCACTGCCCCGGCCGTGCGATCGACGGACGAAATCGAGTGGCTCGGGCGGTCCCGTGATCGTTAGCCTCGCCGACCATGAAACAGCGGCGGCAGAAGAAACTCTCCCACCGTCTCTTCGAGGCGATCCTGTCCGGTGACGCCAGGAGCGTGAAGGCGCTGCTGCGCGGCGGAGCGAGTCCGCAGAGGAGGAACAGCTACGGCACCACGCCCCTCTACCTGGCGTCGGTACAGGGAGAGGCCGAGGTGGCTCGTCTGCTCATGGAGGCCGCTGCTCTCCCCGACACGGAAAGCAGCGGCCCCGGCTCGGAAGGCACACCGCTGTGCGCGGCCGCCTGCTGGGGGCACACCGAAACGGTCCGGGAACTGTTGGCGCACGGCGCCGATCCCGACCTGCGCGAGGACGACGGCGCGGGCTGGTCCCCACTGGACTGGGCCGAGAACGGCGCCCACCTCGACACCGTCGAAGTCCTCAGGGCGGCAGGAGCACACGGAACACCGAGAGCCGATCCGGCTCCGTAGGCGATGAGACCCGAACCTCACCCCCGCCACGGTCTAAGCTCGGCGAGGTGTTCACCCCGCAAGGTCCCACCCTCCGCGAACTGACCGTGCAGGCCCTCTCGTCGATCGAGCACGGCTACGACCTGCTCGCGCCCAAGTTCGACCACACGCCGTTCCGGACCCCGGACGCGATCCTCGAGGCGGTGGGGAAGGCACTCGCGCCGATGGGGCCGTTCGCCACGGGGCTCGATCTCTGCTGCGGTACCGGCGCGGGCACGGAGGTCCTGCGGGAGCTGTGCCGGGAGAGCGTCACCGGTGTCGACATCAGCACGGGCATGCTCACGGTCGGACGCTCGCGGCTCGGGGGCGCCGGTTCGCCGTCCCCGGCGGGCGGGGACCCCGCACCGTCGGTCGCCCTCGTACGCGCGGACGCCCGCGCCCTGCCCTTCGGGCCGGTGTTCGACCTGGTCGTGAGCTTCGGCGCCTTCGGCCACTTCCTGCCGCGCGAGCTGCCCGGCCTGTTCTCCGGCGTCCATGACGTCCTGCGCCCCGGTGGACGCTTCGCCTTCCCGGTCATGGCCCCGCCGCGGCCCGGTTCGCCCGGGTACTGGGCCCTGCTGGGCTTCGACACGGTGATGCGGGTGCGCAACGCCGTCCGGCGCCCGACCTTCGTCATGTACTACCGCACGTTCCGGCTCGGTGACGTGGAGCGGGAGCTGACGCGGGCCGGGTTCCGGACGGAACTGCACGCGCTGACCGGGTTCGGCCGCGGGCGGGACGGCAGTCCGCGGGCCCGGATGGTCGTGGCCACGCGCGCGGACCGCCCGGACCCTACGTCGCCGCCGGCAGCGTGAACTCGTAGACCAGCGCGTCCTGCCGGGCGTCCACGGTCAGGTCGGTGATCTCCAGGGGCCGGTCGTACTGGTCGTGCACGCGCCGGGTGACCCGCACCGACTGGGGGAGCCTGGTGATGGCGTCCCGGTGGTGCAGGGTCAGGCCCGCCTTGCGCATCCAGTCGTAGGCGCGTGACAGCTGCGCCGAGGAGTGGCCGTTCGCGCGGTCGCGGTAGCGGGCGAGCTCCTCCACCTCGGTCACGGCGACAGCGGAAAACGATGTCACGGCCGAGCGCAGTCCGCTGCCGTCGGCCGCGGCGGACTCGTAGCGGTGGACCAGTGTCGCCCGCAGCGGGGAGAGTCCGAGGGCCTCGGCGTGCTCCGGCGAGGGCGTCTCCCAGGTCACGGTGGCCCGCCGGCATCCGTCGGGTTCGCCGGTGTGCGCGCCGACGGGGAAGTCGAGGGACGGGACGTGCTCGGCGCCGGTGCCGGACAGCGTCGCGTGACTGCCCCGCCGGTCGGTGGAGACCTGGCCGTCGCGCCGCAGCATGTTCAGCGCCTGCCGTACGGTCTCCCGGCTGACGCCGAAACGCGTGGCCAACTCGCGTTCCCCCGGCAGGCGTTCGCCGGGCGGAATGGTCCCGTCGCGCAGCTCGCCGAGCAGCTGTGCGGCGATCCGCGCGTAGAGCGGTTCGTGGTCGGACGGATGGGTGGTGCGGGCCATGACCGCGCCTCCTGGATGGTGACAAAAAGTAGCCGTGTGAGCTCGGTGCGCCACCACATCTAGCATTGGTCTAAACCAGCAGGAAAGGGTGTTCGGAGACTTCGGCCGATTCCGGTCCGCGCTCCCGCCCGGCGCGGGCCGGGACCGGGGCGTGCGGGCCCGGGTGCCGACGGGTGCCGACTCCCTTGGGCCGACTGCGATGCGCGGACCCGCGCGGCTCGTCGCCCACCTCGACCGGACCGTGTTTCCGGGCCGCCCGGATCGTGAGACCCGCCGGACCCGCCGTGTCCGAAAGTTCTCGGCCTGTGTATACGAGCCGTCGGCCCGTGCGCTCGGCCGGAGAGGGGTACGGAGAAGCGGACGTCGGTCGTGTCCGTCGCGGACCTCAGACCCGGGCGGGCAGCCAGCGCAACTGCGCGGCCTGCTGGTAAGGGCCGCCGCCCTCGTGGTCGTTGAAGTCGTACACCTCGATCTCCTTGTCCTCGTTCGCCCAGGCGTTGAAGGCCGCGAAGACCGTCGACGGCGGGCAGGTCTGGTCCTCCAGGCCCGCGGAGAACAGGGCGGGTGCCCGGCCGCGCGCCGCGAAGTGCACCCCGTCGAAGTAGGAGAGCGTGCGCCGCACCTGTTCCGCGCGGCCGCGGTGGGTCTTGAGGTAGTTGCCGATCTCCCGGTACGGGGCGCGGTCCGTGAGGACCATGGCGCGCGGGAAGTCGCACAGGAACGGCACGTCGGGGGCGATCGCCGCCAGGTCGGGCACCAGACCGCCGACGGCGAGGGTGATACCGCCGCCCTGGCTTCCGCCGAGCGCCGCGACGCGCCCCGCGTCCACCAGCGGATGCGAGCGCGCCGCCTCCACCGCGCGCACCGCGTCCGTGAACAGCCGCCGGTAGTAGTAGGTTTCCGGGTCCTCGATCCCCCGTGTCATGAACCCGGGGAAGGCGGGCGCGCTGCCCACCGGGTCCGGGGTCTCGCCGCCGCCCCACGCGCTCGCCTGGCCGCGCGTGTCCATCACGAAGTGCGCGAAGCCGGCCGACGCCCACAGCAGGTGCGTGTGCGGGAGCCCGCGTCCGCCGCCGTACCCGATGAACTCGACGACCGTGGGCAGCGGTGAGTTCGCCCGGGCCGGCACGGTCAGCCAGCCCTTGATCGGATGCCCGCCGAACCCGGCGAACGTGACGTCGTGGACCGTGACGGTCTTCAGCGGGGTCCCGGCCGGCTCGAAGCGGGCGGCGAGGTCGTGCTCGCGGGCCTCCTGGAGGGTCTTGGCCCAGAAGGCGTCGAAGTCCTCGGGCTCGGCGGACGCGCTGCGATAGGTGCGGAGTTCGTCGAGCGGGAGGTCGAACAGGGCCATCGGGGACCACCTTTCGGCACACGGACGCGGGCGATCACACCGTACCCGCGCCCGGGGACCCGCCAAGGCCGCGCCGGGAACGGCGAGACCCCCGGCCGGCACCCCTACCCGAACCGCTCGATCCGGATCCTGTCCACCGGCTGCCCGGCCTCCACCAGCAGGCGTGAGGCGTGCTCGGCGAATCCGTTGGAACCGCAGACATAGGCCTCCCATCCACCGGGCGGCTGCTCGGCCAGGAGGGCCGCCACATGTGCGGCGGTCATACGTCCGACGGGCACACCCTCCGGGGCCGCACGGGTGAACACAGTGGTGGTCTCGTCGCCGTACTCCCGCGCGTAGATGAGCTCCTCGGGGCTGCGCGCGGACACCAGCAGGTGCAACGGCACGTCGAGGGAGCGCGCGCGGTGGTGCCGCAGCATCGCCATCAGCGGTACGACACCGGAACCGGCGCCGACGAGCAGCGCCGGCCGGTCCCCGGGCCAGGCGAAGAAACCGCTGTTCGGGCCGCGGACCTCGACGGAGTCGCCGGGTCTGGCCACGGTGTGGAACCAGCCCGAGACCTCACCGCCGTCGACGTGGTCCAGGGTCAGTTCGATGTGGCCGGTGTCGTCGGGCGCGGACGCGATGGAGTAGTGGCGCTGCGCCACGTACCCGTCCCCGGCGGTGAGCCGCAGCATCAGATGCTGGCCGGGCAGATGCCCCTCCCACGCGGGCACGGCGAACCGGAACGTCGCCGCCTGCGGGGTCTCCCGGCGGATCTCGGTGAGCGTGGCGGTCTGCCAGACGGTGGCCGTCCGCGTGGTCACCGCGATGCGTCCGGGCACGGCGAACCGCGTCGGCGGCACGAAGGTCGTGGTCGTGGTCTCAGTCACCGGAGTAACGCTGCTCTTCCCAGGGGTTGCCGCGGGCGTGGTAGCCGTTCTGCTCCCAGAATCCCGGCTCGTCGTGGTCGAGGACGCGGATGCCCGCGATCCACTTGACGCTCTTCCAGAAGTACAGGTGGGGCACGATCAGCCGCGCCGGACCGCCGTGCTCGGCGGGCAGCGGGCGGCCGTCGTACTCCCACACGATCCAGGCGCGGCCACCGGTGAGGTCGGCCAGCGGGAGGTTCGCGGTGTACCCGGTGTGCGCGTACGCGACCGCGTGGGTGGCGGCCGGGTCCGGCCGTACGGCCTCCAGGAAGGTGTCCAGGGACACACCCCCGAACCGCACCCCGAACTTGGACCAGCTCGTCACGCAGTGGATGTCACCCGCGTACGACGAGGGCGGCAGCGAATGCGCCTGCTCCCAGTCCCAGGCCCGCGGCTCGGCCACCAGGCCGTCGATCCGCAGGGTCCAGTCGGCGGGCGCCAGGTCGGGGGTCACCTCGGCGGACAGGACGGGCCAGTCGTCGCCGGCGTCGTACTGGCCGGGCGGCAGTCCGGCGTTGTGGACGCGCGGGCGGCCGGTGAAGCCTCGCGTGACGTTCATACGGGTGGTGCCTCCAGGACCGCGGGGACGACGGCCCGCGGATCGAGCGTGGTCGCCAGGACGACGGCCCGCTGATCGAGGGCGACGGGTACAGGTACGGGTACGGACACGGGCCGGTGTCCCGGGCGCGCACCGCTGCTTGACCATTCAACGGTACGCGCCCGTGGATCGTGCTCCGAGCCGATGCCCGGCGCCGGCCATTGCGTACGTATGAACTCTCCCGCGGTCCGGGAATAGCCGCGCCCCGGTCCTCCTTGATCTTGGAGGCGACTCCGGTGGGCAGTGCACGCGCAACCGGTGAGCGGTGTCACCGTGAGGGGTGACCCGGTGAGGGAGAGCGAGGGAGCAGATGACCGAGGCGTACGTCTCCACACGGTTCGAGGGCCCGGAGACACAGGAGATGTCCTTCGGCCGTCACCCTCTCGACAACCCGGCGCTCGCCTCCCTCACCGGGCCCCACGCGCACTTCGCCGAACGACGCGGACGCGTGCTGCGCTACCCCGTGGACGTGTCCCCGTGGCTGGCGCTGCCCCACGACCCAGGTGCCGCCGACTGGGCGGACCTCGCGGCTCTGGTGGGCCCCGGAGGCGCCGCTCCGCTGGCCGGTTTCGACGGGCCGTTCCCGGACGGCTGGGAGATGGTCCTCGACCTCGCCGGTGTCCAGCTCGTGGACGACGGGCTGGACGCGGCGCCCGACGCCGAGGCGGTACGGCTCGGGCCCGCCGACGTGCCGGAGATGCTGGACCTGGTGGAACGGACCCGGCCGGGGCCCTTCGAACAGCGCACCGTCGAGCTCGGCACGTACCTCGGGATCCGCCGGAACGGCGCCCTGGTCGCCATGGCCGGCGAGCGCCTCCACCCGCCGGGCTGGACCGAGATCAGCGCGGTCTGCACGGACCCGGGCCACCGCGGCGAGGGACTGGCCACCAGGCTGGTCCTGGCCGTCGCCCACGGGATCAGGGAGCGCGGTGAGACCCCGTTCCTGCACACCGCCGCGAGCAACACCGGCGCCGTCCGCCTCTACGAGTCGCTGGGATTCCGGCTGCGCCGCACGGTCCGCTTCATGGCCGCGCGGGTGCCCGAGCACCTGGGCGCCGACAGGACCGCGGACGCGGGCTGACATCGCGCGGGAGTGCCGAACGGGGGTGCCGCACGGGTGCGCCGCACGATCGGACCGGCTTGGTCGGACCGGTCCGACCGGTCCGCTCCGATCGGACCGGCCTTGGTCGGACCGGTCCGCTCCGGCGCCGCCGCCCGGCGGCTCCCCGTGGACCTGCCCGGCGCGTGGTCGCGCGGCGGCCGTCCGCCCGGCCCCGTCCGCTGATCGTTCCTGTAGGGTGGCCGTCCCGGCCGAGGACCGACTCGGCCGACGCGTAGCCGAGGAGGTGAGACCCATTACCGCTGTGTCAGGTCGGGTGCTCTCCTCTCCAGGCCACGCGGCCGCCGTCTGACGGCGGTCGTGGGAGCGCCCTTCGGATCGTCGAAAGGCCCTCGGCTTCATGCCTCCTCTCTCTCCTGATGTTCCCGGCGCGGTGGACCCCGTGGTCGCCGCGCTCCGTTCCGCCGGCTGTGTCTTCGCCGAGGACGAGGCGGAACTGATCCGCTCGACCGCCCGCACCCCGGACGAGGCCGCCGCGATGGTGGACCGGCGCGTCGCGGGACTGCCCCTCGAACACGTCCTCGGCTGGGCCGAGTTCCACGGTCTGCGCATCAGCCTCGACCCCGGCGTCTTCGTGCCGCGCCGCCGTACTGAGTTCCTGGTCGAACAGGCCGTCGCGCTCGCGCACGGCGCGTCCCTCGTGGTGGACCTGTGCTGCGGCTCGGGCGCGGTCGGTGCCGCCCTGGCCGCTTCCCTCGGCGGCCCCGAACTGCACGCCGCCGACATCGACCCGGCCGCGGTGCGCTGCGCCCGCCGCAATGTCGCGCCGTTCGCGGGCCGGGTCCACGAGGGGGACCTCTTCGCGGCACTGCCCACCACGCTGCGCGGCCGGGTCGACGTCCTGGCCGCCAACGTGCCGTACGTCCCGACCGGCGAGGTCGGCCTGCTGCCGTCGGAGGCCCGGGACCACGAACCCCTGGCCGCCCTCGACGGTGGCGCGGACGGACTCGACCTCGTGCGCCGCGTCGCCGACGAGGCGCCGCGCTGGCTGGCCCGCGGCGGCTGCCTCCTCGTCGAGACGAGCGAGCGCCAGGCACCCACGGCCGTCGAGGCCTTCGCCCGCGCCGGACTGATCGCGCGGCTCGCCGTCCCGGAGGAGAGGTACGCCAACGTGGTGATCGGCGTGAAGCCCTGACCCGGCGGGCCGGACGCGGGCGACATGCCGCGTTCGGCCCCAGGTCGGCCGATCGCCCCGCCCCGCGCGCCACACTCCGACCGACCGCAGGTGTCAGAGGGAGGCCCGGACATGAGCAGCACCCCCGAGAAGTTCGACGCGTGGGACATCAAGGAGTCGGGGCCCGCCGACGCGGACAGCCGCGTCCTGCTGCTGCCCGGCGCGATGTGCGGAACGGCGTTCTACGACGACCTGATGGCCGCGCAGCCGCTTGCCGCCGCGCCGGTGCGGCTGGTGGCCGCGACCCTTCCGGGGCACGCGGGCACCACGCCGCCGCGCGATCTCTCCATGGAGAACTACGCGGCGCTGGCGGGCGCCCTGGCCGCGGAGCGGGGCTGCGGTGTCGTGGTCGGCCACAGCTTCGGCGCCAATGTCGCCCTGGAGATGGCGGCCGGAGGGCATTTCACCGGACCCCTCGTCCTGCTGTCCCCGACGTTCTCGGCGTCCGACGAGGACAAGGCGCTCACGATCGCCAACGGCCTCGGGAGAGTGCCGGGCATCGGGGCGCTGACCTGGATCGGCATGGTCAGGGCGACACCGCGGGTCGTGGGGCAGATGCTGCCCCCGGACCGCCGCGAGGCGCTGGGTGCCGACCTGGCGAAGAACGATCCGGAGTTCTGCCGCCACGTGATCCGGCACTACTTCGACTACCTGGACCGGTACGGGAACCTGGTCCCCCGGCTCCGTGACGCGGGTGTGCCCGCCTGGGTCGTGCGCGGCGACCGGGACGAGGTCGGCCTCACGGACGAGGAGCGGGCCGGGCTGGAGGCCGCCCCCGACGTGACGATGGTCGCGGTCCGCGACGCGGGCCATGTGGTGATGGTCGACCAGCCGGAGGCGGTCGCCGCCCTCGTGACCCGGGTGGCCCTCGGCTGACCCGCCTCCCAGCCGGCCACGGCCGGTCGCGCTGGGCCTTTCCCGCGCTCCCGGCCGAGTGATCCTCCTCATTGTGCAACTAGTTGCATAACGCGCGGCCCGTCGTCTACAACAGACGTACGACACCGCGCACGGAGGGCCCGATGAGCCGTTACCCGCACCTGCTGAACCCGCTCGACCTGGGCTTCACCACCCTGCCCAACCGCGTGCTCATGGGCTCCATGCACGTGGGCCTGGAGGAGGCCGAGCGCGGCTTCGAGCGCATGGCGGAGTTCTACGCCACCCGCGCGCGAGGCGGCGTGGGCCTGATCGTCACCGGCGGCATCGCGCCCAACGACGCCGGACGCCCGTACGAGGGCGGCGCCAAGCTGACCACCGAGGCCGAGGCCGAGCAGCACGCCGAGATCACCGCCGCGGTGCACCGCGAGGGCGGGAAGATCGCGATGCAGATCCTGCACTTCGGCCGGTACGCCTACCACCGGGACCTGGTCGCCCCCAGCGCGCTGCAGGCCCCGATCAGCCCCTTCGTGCCGAACGAGCTCAGCGACGCCGAGGTCGAGCAGACCATCGAGGACTACGCGCGCGCCGCCCGTCTCGCCCGGCGGGCCGGTTACGACGGCGTCGAGATCATGGGCTCCGAGGGCTACCTCATCAACGAGTTCATCGCCCTGCAGACCAACCGGCGCGACGACCGCTGGGGCGGCTCGTACGAGAACCGGATGCGCTTCCCCGTAGAGATCGTCCGCCGCGTCCGCGAGGCCGTCGGAGACGACTTCATCATCATCTACCGCCTGTCGATGCTCGACCTGGTGCCCGGCGGCTCCTCGCTCGACGAGGTGATCACGCTCGCCAAGGCCGTCGAGGCCGCCGGAGCGACGATCATCAACACCGGCATCGGCTGGCACGAGGCCCGCATCCCCACCATCGCGACCTCGGTGCCGCGCGGCGCCTACGCCTGGGTGACCAAGAAGGTCATGGGCTCCGTCTCGATCCCGCTGGTGACCACCAACCGCATCAACACCCCCGAGATCGCCGAGCAGTTGCTCGCCGACGGGCACGCCGACATGGTTTCCCTCGCCCGGCCGATGCTCGCCGACCCCGACTTCGTCGCCAAGGCCGAGGCCGGACGCCCGGAGGCCATCAACACCTGCATCGGGTGCAACCAGGCATGCCTCGACCACACCTTCAGCGGCAAGATCACCTCCTGCCTGGTCAACCCGCGGGCCTGCCACGAGACCGAACTCGTCCTCGCCCCGACCCGGCTGCGCAAGACCGTCGCCGTCGTGGGCGCGGGTCCCGCCGGACTCGCCTGCGCCGTCAGCGCGGCCGAACGCGGCCACGACGTCACGCTGTTCGACGCCGCGGACGACATCGGCGGCCAGCTCAACGTGGCCCGCAAGGTCCCCGGCAAGCAGGAGTTCGACGAGACGATCCGCTACTTCCGCACCCAGCTCGAACAGCACGGCGTGGACGTCCGGTTGAACACCCCGGCCACCGTGGAGACGCTGGAGACGTACGACGAGGTCGTCGTCGCCACGGGCGTCACCCCGCGCACTCCGGAGATCGAGGGCGTCGACCACCCGAGCGTCGTCGGCTACCTCGACGTGCTGCGCGACGGAGCCCCGGTCGGCGACCGCGTCGCCGTCCTCGGCGCCGGCGGCATCGGCTTCGACGTCGCCGAGTTCCTCACCGACAGCGGCGACAAGGCGAGCGAGGACCCGGCGACGTACTTCCGGAGCTGGGGCGTCGACATGGACTACCGGGCACCCGGCGGTCTCGGCGCTCCCGAACAGCCCACCCCGCCGCGCACGGTGCACCTCCTCCAGCGCAAGGCGTCCAAGGTCGGCGCCGGACTCGGCAAGACCACCGGCTGGATCCACCGCACCGAGCTCAAGCACCGGGGCGTCACCATGGTTCCCGGTGTCCAGTACGACCGGATCGACGACGCCGGACTGCACGTCACCGTCGACGGGCACAGCCAGGTCCTGGAGGTCGACACGATCGTGCTGTGCACCGGACAGGAGCCGCGCCGCGACCTGTACGAGGCGCTGCGCGCCACGGGCCGGAGCGTCCACCTCATCGGCGGCGCCGACGTGGCCGCCGAACTGGACGCCAAGCGAGCCATCAAGCAGGGCACGGAGCTCGCGGCGGCGCTCTGACGTCCGGCGCCGGACGCGTCTTCCGCGGCGGAGTACAACCGTTTCGCTGTGTCGCGTGTCACATCAGGCAGGAGCAAACGCCTCCAAAGATCACAAGGGGGAAATATGGGATTCAACCGTTCCGCCCTGATGGCCGGCACCTTCGCCGCCCTGTTGGTGGGCGCCACCGCCGCGCTGGCGGCGCCCGCCTCGGCCGCACCCAACACCACTCCGCAGAAGGTCTGTGGCAGTGCCTACAAGACCGTGAACTCGGCGCCCGTCGGCTCCCTGGGCACCGTCTACCTCACGTACAACTCCTCGAACGGCAAGAACTGCGTCACGACCATCCGCAACAGCCCGGGCACCGCCGTGGAGATGTCCGCATGGGTCTACATCCCTGACACCGGCCTGAACGACGACGACTTCGGCCTGTACACGTCGTACGCGGGACCGACGTACGTGTACGGCAAGGGCCACTGCGTGGACTGGGGCGGCCAGATCAAGAACGTGTACACGCAGGTGTCCGGATCGAACTGCGGCGCCTTCAAGGAGCAGCGGGTGACCTTCACCCGCTGACCCGCCGCTCCGTAAGACCGCCGGGAGCCGTCCGGCGGACGCGCGGAGACGCCTGACCCGGCTCGCCCCGGCGGACTCACCGAGTTCCGCCGGGGCGAGTGTCCCCGCCGCGGGTCCCGCGGGGTGCGGCCGCTCACCGGGCGGCTCCCGTGACGCTCCCTAGGATGACCTCATGTCACTCCCGCACGCGATCCTCACCGCCCTGCTCGAGAAGCCCTCGTCGGGCCTCGAACTGACCCGGCGGTTCGACAAGTCGATCGGCTACTTCTGGTCGGCGACGCACCAGCAGATCTATCGCGAGCTGGGAAAACTGGAGACCGAGGGATACATCAGGGCCCTGCCCCCCGAGCAGCACGCCCGGGGCCAGAAGAAGAGCTACGAAGTCCTGCCCGCCGGCCGCGCCGAACTCGCGCGCTGGACCGCCGCCTCGCAGGACCCGAAACCGCTGCGCGACACGATGCTGCTGCGCCTGCGTGCCGCGGCCGTCGTCGGCACCGAGGGCGTCGAGGCCGATCTGCGCCGCCATCTGGCGCTGCACCGGCACCAGTTGGCCGAGTACGAGGAGATCCAGGACCGGGACTTCCCGCCGGGGAAGAGCACGCCCGAGGACCGGCTGCGCCACCTCGTCCTGCGCGCAGGCATCGACCTGGAGACCTTCTGGACCCAGTGGCTGACCCACGCCCTGGCTGAGTTCGAGAGCATGCGGGCGGACGACTGAGCGGCGCGCGGGGCCGAACCCGGCACAAGGCGGCCGTCCCCGGCCGGAGCCGGTGAAACGGCCGTCCCCCGCGACGGACTCCCGGATCAGAGCCGGTGGGGCTTGGAGCGGCGGCGCAGGAACCAGACCGCGGCCACCGTGCCGGTCACGACCAGGGCCCCGCCGCCGACGACCGTGGCCGTGCCGTAGTCCTTCACGGCTCCGCCGAGCCCGCCCATGACGCCGCGCGACGGCGACGGGGAGATCGTCGTCGAGATCGTGGGGGTGGCGGACGTCGTGGGAGTCGAGCCGGCCGCGACGACGATCGCCTGGGTGCCCGCCGTCGTGCCGTCCTGGCAGACGACGATGACCGTGTACGTTCCCGGGCTCACGCCGGTCCAGGCCGCCGACTGGTTGTCGCTCGTCCCGGTGAGCGGCATCTGCCGCCCCTGGGCGAAGTTCGTCTGGCCGCTGGAGAGCAGCGAGGCGTTGCCGAAGCTGCTCCCGTTGCTCGGGCAGGCGCTGGTGGTGACCGAGACCGCGCTGCCACTGGTGCTCACGGAGATCCCGGAACCCCAGGCGACGGCCGCCGGGGCGGCCAGGGTGAGTGGAAGCGCAGTGGTGGCGGCCACGGTCAGGCCGGAGCGGAGAAGTCTCTGAGTGGTACGCATAGGAACTGCCCTCCAGCGGCACGGTTGGCGGTACATCCCATGCGCCGCCGAGGATTGGAAGGCCCGTGCTGCCTCAGTGCGAGCCAATGCGTCCCGGCCGGGGCCCGCATGCGGACGGGGACCGGGCAGGTGACGGATTCCATCGTCCGGCGGACTGCCGGCGCGAAGGCCGGCGCGAGGACCGGCCCGTGGTGCGGGAACGCGTACGGGACCTGCGCGGGACCCGCGCGGCGGGCGGGCGGTGGCGGGTCACCGGCCCGTCGTCACGGAGCGCTCCGCGGACGGCGCGCCCCACGTGCCGTCGGGCAGCTTCGCCCGGATCCGCACCCGGTGCGTCACGTCCGCCTCCCGGCCGATGTAGAAGCTGTGGGTGCAGGTGCCGCGGGGAGGACTGCCGCCCCAGACGAGCGAGGTCACGGCACGTCCGTCGAGCCGGATCTGGTACTCCGTGATCACTCCGTCGACCTCGGGCGCCGTCCACGCCAGGTCGATGTAGTACGCCCCGTCGCGCAGGCGGGTCGTCGCCCGGAAGCCGGCCGGTGCCGTGCTCCGGTCGTCCGCCGGGCCCGCGGCGGTGGTGATCCGGACGGGGCCGCTCGACGGCGAGACGTTGTCGGCGGCGTCACGGGCCCGCACGGTGAACACGTAGGCCGTGCCCGGCCGCAGCCCGGTGACGACGGCGGCCGTCTGTGCGCCCCCCACGCTGTGGATCTTCGACGTGCCCTGGTAGATGTCGTACGACGCCACACCTTGAGCGTCCGAGGACCCCGTCCAGGAGAGCTGGACCGCACGGCCGCCGACGGTCCTCCCGCGCGGGCCGCCGGGGCGGGTGGGCGCGACGCGGTCGGCCGCTGCCGCCGCCGGGGTGGTGGCCCGCGCCGGCCGGCTGAGCGGGCCCGGGACCCCGTCCGCGTTACGGGCCCGCACCCTGAAGACGTACGAGGTGGACGGTTCGAGCCTGGTGATGTCCACCATGTGCTCTGAACCGGGTACTTCCTTGACCTTGGTGGTGCCGCGATATACCTCGTAGCGGGTGATCCCCGGGTCCTCGGCGGCCAGGTTCCACATGACGTGCACGCTGGTCGAGCTGCCCGCGGCGGCGGTCACGCCCGTCGCCGCGGCGGGCACCCGTTCGCCCTGCCCGGACGCCGGGGCGCCCCACCCGCAGGAGGTGAGCGCGAGCAGCGCACCGCACACCAGGGCGGGCGGAACGGTGAGGGGAACGCGTCGCACGGGTCTGCCCTCCCTCGACGGGATTGGTCTGTACCTATAAGACACGGGTGGCGCGGTCACATCAAGAGGGTGGGCGCCGTTGACCGTGCCTTCGCGCGGATACGTATGCTGATCCCGACGTGGTGTGAACTCGCCCCGCTGTCAGGGGAGTTCCTGCCCGCGGCGCGGAACGCTGTCGTCGCTGATCCCGCGCCGACGCGTACGGCCGGGCGGCCTGCGCCGGGTGCGGCTCGGGTCCCCGGCCGTGCGGCGCCCGCGGACACGGCCGTGCACCGTCCGGCCCCCTCCCGGTGGACGCGCCGCCAAACCCCCACCAGATTTGGGCAAATGAGCGTCCATGTCCCCCAGGAGAGGGTCTCCCATCGTGCGTGTCCAGTCGCTGACGCTGGCCGGGGTCGCGGTGGCCGCCCTGCTCGCCTCGGCCCCGGTGGTGCTGTCCACGACCGCCACCACGGGCCGTCCCGGAAGCCCCGCCACCCCAGCCCGCGAGGGCTCCGTCCGGGCCGCCGACCTGCTGGCGAAACTCGGTGGTTGCGCCCCCGTCTCGCACGGGCGATACCGCAGCGACGAGGGAACCCGTGCCGACATCCCGGTCTGCGGTACCCCGGACGCGGTCTTCTGGACGGCCGACATGGACATCGACTGCGACGGCAGGCCGGGCCCGCTGTGCAACAGCCGCACCGACCCGCTCTTCTCCGAGTCCACGGCCTTCCAGCAGCCCGACGGCCGGTACCTGAGCGCCGAGACCCTGCCCTACATCGTCGTACCGGCACCCGGCGACATCTGGAACTTCCGGGACCACGGCATCGGACCCGGCTCGGTGGCGGCCGTGATCTACCGGGACCGCGTCCAGTACGCCGTCGTCGGTGACGTGGGCCCGGAGGGCATCATCGGCGAGGCCTCGTACGCGACGGCCGCGAGACTCGGGATCCGCCCCGATCCCCGTGGCGGCGGCGCCCCTTCCGGGGTCACCTACCTCGTGTTCAAGGACGCCCGGGTGTCACCCATCCAGGACCACGCCGCCGCGGCGGCGGCGGGGGAGCGGCTGGCCCGCAGGTTCCTGGGCGAGGGCTGAGGGCGAGGGCCAGAGCCAGGACCGGGCCGAGGACGACGCCTCGCGCCGTCGCGGTACGGCTTGTCGGCACTGTGTGTTGGCACTGTGTGTCGGCACTGCGTGACGGAAAGTCTTGGGAGGCTGCGGAGATCGCTACACTCGCCGCAGCCGCAGTTCCGGGCGGCATCCGCGGACGGACCCAGAACCGAGGAGTCACCAGTGCCGGACGGTGCGATCGGCGAACACCCCGGACGAGGCCGCGGACGTACCGGACGGCCGCCGCTCACCGACGAACGCAAGGCCCGGATCCGGCTGGAGATAGCCCGTGCCGCGGTGGAACTGTTCGTCGACCAGGGTGTCACCGCCACCACCGGGGAGCAGATCGCCCGGGCCGTCGGCCTGTCCACACGGACCCTGTGGCGCTACTTCCCGGGCAAGGAGAGCTGCGTGAGCCCGCTGTTCGCGGCCGGGATCGACGCGGTCGCCGCGGCGTTACGGACCTGGCCCGCGGGCGCTCCCCTGGAGGACGCGCTGGAGCGGGTGTCCACGAGCGGCGAGGGCCCGCTGGTGAGGCCGGAGCCGCCGAGGGTCCGTACGCTGCTGAGGCTCACCCGCACCGAGCCGGGACTGCGCGCCGTCTGGCTCCAGGCCCACGACGAGGCCGAGCCGGTGTTCGCCCGCGCGCTCGCCGACCGGGCCGGTCTCGGCGCCGTCGATCTGCGCTCGGAGATCCAGGCCGCCATGCTCAACGCGGCGCTGCGGACGGCGGTCGAGCACTACGCCTGGCGCACGGACGAAGCGGAACCCGATCCCGCGACGGCCCGGTCGGAGCTGGCGGCGACCATCCGGTCGGCCCTGGGTGTCGCGGCGAACGGGATCACCTGACAGGGCCCTCGCGTTCCCCGGCCCCGTACGATCCGGCGCCCGCTGCCTCTGGGCCCTCCGGCCCCGGTTCGTCCCGGCGGCCGCACCGTTCGCCCCGACCGCCTGCCGGTTCTCACGCCTGCCGGTCCTCGCGCTCTCCGTTTCTCACACCTTCCGGTAGGTGTACGCCTCCGTCGCCGCGGCCTCCACCGCCGCGAGGTCGGCGCCCGTCGAGGCCGTGACGACCGCGGCCACCGCCCCCTCGACGAAGGGGGCGTCCAGCAGCCTTGTCCCGTCCGGGAGTTCATCGCCCTCGGCGAGCAACGCCTTGACGGTGAGCACCGCACTGCCCAGGTCGGTGAGTACGGCGACCCCGGCGCCGCGGTCCACGGCGGCCGCGGCGGCGGCGATGACGTCCGCGCTGGTGCCGAGCCCCCCGTCCAGGGTGCCGCCCGCCGGCGCGACCGGAGCGAGTGTCCCGCCACCGGCCAGGCCCGTCGCCAGTTCGGCGACGGACGCGGCGACGGCGGCGCTGTGCGAGACCAGCACTATGCCGACGCGTCGTTCCTCGGTGTCACTCACCGGCCGCCTCCACGAGTGCCGCGATCAGCAGCGCCGAGGACGTGGCGCCCGGATCCTGGTACCCGATGCTGCGCTCGCCCAGATAACTCGCCCGCCCCTTGCGGGCCTGCAGGGGCGTCGTCGCCACGGCCCCCTCCTCGGCGGCGGACCTCGCCGCGGCGAACGACCCGGTGAGCGCGTCGACCGCGGGCACCAGAGCGTCGATCATGGTCTTGTCGCCGGGCGCGGCTCCGCCCAGCGCCATGACCGCGTCGACGCCGGTGCGCAGGGCGTCCGCGAACTGCTCGTCGGTGACCTCGGCGGCGTCCCCGAGCGCCTTGCCGGTCCGGCGCAGCAGGGTGCCGTACAACGGCCCGGACGCACCGCCGACCGTCGAGATCAACTGCCTTCCGGCGAGCGCGAGAACGGCACCGGGGGTGTCCGGGTCCTCCTTCTCCAGCGTGGCGGTCACGGCGGCGAACCCGCGCCGCAGATTGCTGCCGTGGTCGGCGTCACCGATCGGCGAGTCCAGATCGGTGAGCCGCTCCGCCTCACGGTCCACCGAGGCGGCGGTCGCCGTCATCCAGCGGCGGAAGAAATCGGCGTCGAGCACGGAATCTCCTTGCGTGGTACGGAAGTTGACCTGTCTGTCGGCCAGGAGCCCATGGGCCGGGTGCCGTTGCGGCCGTTCCCGGTACGCCGACCCCGTTCACACGCCCCAGCGCAGCGCCGGCGTCTTCACCGGCGCGTCCCACAGGCGCAGCAGGTCCTCGTCCACCTCGCACAGGGTCACCGAGGCGCCCGCCATGTCGAGGGAGGTGACGTAGTTGCCGACGAGGGTGCGCGCCACGGGGACGCCCCGCTCGATCAGCACGCGCTGGACCTCCGCGTTGAAGCCGTACAGCTCCAGCAGGGGAGTGGCGCCCATGCCGTTGACGAGGAGCAGCACCGGATTGCGCGGGAAGAGGTCGTCCAGGACGGCGTGCACCGCGAAGTCGGCGATCTCGCGCGCCGTCATCATCGCGCGCCGCTCCCGGCCCGGCTCGCCGTGGATGCCGACGCCGAGCTCGAGCTCGCCGGGCGGCAGGTCGAACGTCGGGCTGCCCTTGGCCGGGGTCGTGCAGGCGCTGAGCGCGACGCCGAAACTGCGGGACTTCTCGTTGACCCGGCGGGCCAGTGCCTCGACCACCTCCAGGGGCGCGCCCTCCTCGGCCGCGGCGCCCGCGATCTTCTCCACGAACAGCGTGGCGCCCGTTCCGCGTCGGCCGGCCGTGTACAGGCTGTCGGTGACCGCCACGTCGTCGTCGACGAGGACCCTGGCGATCTGGATGCCCTCGTCCTCGGCCAGCTCCGTCGCCATCTCGAAGTTGAGGACGTCGCCGGTGTAGTTCTTCACGACGAACAGCACGCCCGCGCCGCTGTCCACGGCCGCCGCGGCCCGCACCATCTGGTCAGGAACCGGACTCGTGAAGATCTCGCCCGGGCACGCGGCCGACAGCATCCCGGGGCCCACGAATCCGCCGTGCAGCGGCTCGTGCCCGGACCCGCCGCCGGAGACCAGGCCCACCCTTCCCGCGACCGGGGCGTCCCTGCGTACGATCACGCGGTTGTCGACGTCCACCGTCAGCTCCGGATGGGCCGCCGCCATACCCCGCAGCGCGTCCGCCACCACCGTCTCCGCCACGTTGATGAGCATCTTCACGGGTACCTCCGGTGAGATTGACAGATGGGCTTCTGATCTGTGTTTTCCCTGGTCAAGTCTGGTGCGGATAGTTTTTTGATCTTGGCGCTTCATGCCGCTCGCCGTCGGACTCCGGCAGTACTGATGCTGACCCGATGCTGACTTTCGTGACGGCCTGTCGGATGCGTGGAGCGGTCGGACGGGAGCCGGCGGGAGCGCCGTCCCTTGCAGTATTGACCTTGCGGCAGCGAAGGTCACGCGCGCGGACGCTCAGGGATGCACGCGCGTACTCGGACAGCTCTCCGCTGTCCGCGTTCGGGGTGGGGGCAAGCCGGACCGGATCCCGGAAGATGATCGACTTCTGGCGTGTGCGGACTGCCTGGCGTGACTCTATTCGGCCACTGGTTTGACTGTCCGTGCCTGGTGTCAGCGGTTCGTGTTTGGAACCGAGCGGCAGGCGGGCCTGCAGGGTCAGCGTCGAGAGACCGCGGAGCTGGGGCGGCCAGGGCGCGAGCGGCTGCGGCCAGGGGGCGCCGGGTGGGCGCGGAAGGCTCGGCTGCGACCCGCTCAGGGGCTAGCCGGAGAAGGAAGCGGATGTAGGCGACCATGCCGAGTACTTCGGCAAGGGGCTGGGTGACAACGACGGCCACGGCGACCTTCGGACATGCGTCAGGGCGGTGTGACCGGGGAGTTGCTCGTCGCGCCGACGAAAGCGATCGCCTGGTGCCGGAGGTGTCGGGGCGTGGTGAATGCGCGCACCCGCCCCGGTGGCCGAGAACCTCACCGCAGGTGGCGGTGATCGCGGCAGGGCCTCTATCACGGTAAGCCCAGTGTTTACTGCGGCAGTCTGGGCGACCTGCCGCTCTCAGGTTTGATCGAGCATGGTTTCGAATTGGATGTGCCGTTGCCAGGTGCGATGGATCTGCGTTGGGACTGAGTGCGGAGCGTTCGACGGCCTGGCCCGGGCGCCGTGGGCGGAGACCCCGCCGCCGGCCGCGTACATCTTCCGGGCCAGGGGAAACGCCGCATGTCGGCCGCCTTTTGCATGCGACCAATCCGCAGTCTGTGTGGCCCCGGATTGCACAGGGACGTTCCGTCCTGTCACGTACACAGGAGAACTGTTGTGAAGGAACCGGTACGCATCGGCGCGAGACTGTCTGTGAAACCTGACCTGCAGCGTCTGCTGCAGGAGGTGGCGCTGGGTGACCAGGAGGCATTCGCCGCGGTCTACGACGCTGTGGCCGGTTCCGTTCTCGGGGTGGCCCGGGCTGTTCTGCGTGATCAGGCGCAGTCCGAGGAGGTGGCACAGGACGTGCTGGTGGAGGTGTGGCGCACGGCTCCGCGCTACCGGCCCGAGAGGGGCACGGCGATCAACTGGATTCTCACCCTCGCTCACCGGCGGGCTGTGGACCGGGTGCGGTCGGTGGAGGCGGCTGCGGCCCGTGACACCAAAGCCGCTCTGCTCGATCATCAGCCTGCGTACGACCAGGTGACCGAGGAGGTCGAGAGCCGGCTGGAGCAAGAACAGGTACGGCGCTGCCTGCGTTCCCTGACCGAATTGCAGCGGCAGTCGGTCACTCTCGCGTACTACCGCGGGCTGACCTACCGGGAGGTCGCCGAGGCGCTGGCGTTGCCGGTCGGGACGGTCAAGACGCGTCTGCGCGATGGGCTGATCCGGCTCCGTGACTGCCTGGGGGTGACCGCATGACTGCGACCGATCTGCACGCGCTGACTGGCGCCTACGCGGTGCACGCGCTGCATGGCGGGGAACGTGCCGCCTTCGAGCGTCACCTGGCCTCGTGCGATGCCTGCGGACAGGAGGTCGCGGAGTTCACGGCCACTGTCGGACGTCTGGCCCGGGCCTCCACGGTGCGCACGCGCCCCGTCATGCGGGAGGAGGTCCTGCGGCGCATCACCACGGTGCGCCAGGTGCCGCCCGGTGTTGCGGCGTTGGAGCGGGTACGCCGTGGCGGGCGGGACGGGTGGGCCCCGGGACGGTGGGCGCCGGCTGCCTGTGTGGCCGCCGCAGCCGCCGCAGCAGCTTTCGGCGGTACCGCCGTATGGCAGTACGAACGCGCGCAGGGCGCTCAAGTCCGGGCGGTGCGGGCGGAGCGGCACGCTGAGGACGTGGCGGGAGTGCTGGCCGCGCCTGATGCCAGGTCGCGTTCGGTGAAGGTGGCGGGCGGTGCGGGCACGCTGGTGGTTTCCGCCGTCCGCGACCGGGCCGTGTTCGTGGTCTCCGGGATGGCACCGCCGCCGCGGGGCAAGGTGTACCAGCTGTGGTTCGCCGACGGCGGGAGGATGCGTTCGGCCGGGTTGATGGAACCCGGCCGCAGCAGCCAGGCCGTGCTCATGCGGGGGGCGGTCGACGGCGCCTCGGACATCGGCATCACGGTGGAGCCGGCTGGTGGATCGAAGCGGCCCACCTCGGTACCGATCGCCCTGCTCGGCGTTCCGGCGTAGACACCTGCCGGGGCGTGTACTGGGCCGCCTGTACCGGTAGGGACACCAACCACACCAGGGCTCCCTGCAGCAGGTAGACCATTCGCAGGGCGTACAGGTTCCGGCTGCCGCGCACGTGGGCCGGCAACGCCTCGTAACGAGGGTTTTCGCCGTGGCCGCCGGCCCGGCGAACGAGGTCACCGGTCCTCCGGATGCCGGTACCAACTGGCCGTCTCCGCCCCCGTCAGGCCGCGCTGTCCCCCGTGGCCTTGGGCCGTACGGCCAGGAACTGGTCCACGCCCGTGCGTCGCTCCTCGAAGGCCAGGGTCGCGCCGACCAGGCACAGCCACCATACGCAGGCCGTCTCCTCACCGGCCAGCCGGACGAAGTCGTCCCAGCGTTCCTCCAGGAGGCGGTGCCAGGCGTTGATGGTGCGCACATGGTGCTCGCGCAGCGACTCCACCGAACGGACTTCCAGGCCCGCCGCCTCCAGCAGGTCGGCGGTCTCGCCCACCGGTCGTATGCGCGTGTCCGGAGAGAGGTACACCGCGATGAACGCGCCGCCGCCGGGCGCGGACGCGCACCTGCTCCCGCACGTATACGGCCTGCTCCCGAGCCAGGGTGACGGCGGTGACCTGCACCTGGTGCTTCTGCGCCGCGTACAGGGTCAGTGAGCCCCGGCCGATGTCCAGCAGCCGGGTCCCGGGTACCAGGGCGAGCGTGCGGCAGATCAACTCCGGCTTGGCGCGCTGCGTACCGGCCGGGCCGGTCCCGGGTTCCGCACCGGTTCAGTAGCCGCAGGAGTAGGTCATGGTGCCGTCGAGAAGGAGACGGTAGAGGTCGTTGGACAGGTCGTAGTGACAGGTGATGTTGCTGCGCGACCCGTCCGGGGCGTTGTGCTGCGCGCCCGGCTGACGCTGTGTCCACAGGCCGCGCATCCGCCGCGACCGGGGCGGAATCAGGTCGGCCGCGTGCGCGGCGAGCACGGTGAGCGCGCTGACGAGATCCGGAGCGTCCCACTCGCCGGCCATGTACGACCCACCGAAACCGATGAGTCCGTGGGCGCTGGCGCGGGAGTGGAACGCCTTCGGGTCGTGCACCTCTATCAGCGGGCCGCCCAGGCCAAGGGCGGTGCCGTCCGCGAACCGGACTCGCAAGGGGAGTCGTCGTAGGGCGCGTTCCACCACGGACGCGGTGACGGCCCGCACCGGCCAGGACGCCCTGGGTACGGCGGTCACATTGGACCAGCGGTCAGATTCGACAGGGGTGATTTGGTGGCCGCCGAGCCGATCGTCGGCCTCGTAGAGCGTGACATGGTGGGTGCGGGCCAGGATGTGCGCCGTTGCCCGTCCGCTCGGCGTCGCACCGGACGGTCGTTGCATGGTGTTCTCTCCCTCCCGGACGGTGAACGGCAACCTCACAGGGCTGGTCTGTCGGCGCTGTGACCGGCAGACCGGCCGTGCGGAAGGGCATCCGGTCCGCCTGCCGCCCTACCGCCCTGCCGGCAGTCGGGCGGGCCGGATGCCCCGGCACGAGGAACGCGCCCGCCCGGATCACTCCCGTCAGGGCGACCGGGCGGGGTTGTGCGTCCTCGGCCCGCACGGGTGTCAGTTCTTGGGCATCAGGACGGTGTCGATGACGTAGACGTTGGCGTTGGCGGTCTTGACGTTGCCGCAGACGACCTCGGCGGAGTCGTTGACCGTGTAGGACTCGCCGGAGCCGGAGGTCGTGAGCTTCGACTTCTCCAGGGTGGTGAAGGAGCCGTTCTCCAGGTCCTTCGGGGTGAGCTTCTGGCCGACGACGTGGTAGGTGAGGATCTTCGTGAGCTGGGCCTTGTCGTTGAGGACCTTGTCCAGGGTCTCCTTGGGGATCTTGGCGAAGGCGTCGTTGGTCGGCGCGAACACGGTGATGTTCTGGGCGTTGTTGAGGGTGTCGACCAGACCCGCCTTCTCCACCGCCGTCACCAGGGTGGAGAGCGCCGGGTTGTTGGAGGCGGCGGTGGCGACCGGGTCCTTGGCCATGCCGTCGAAGGAGCCGGCGCCGTCCTTCGGAACGGAGGAACAAGCCGGGCCGAACGGCTGGTCCGTACTGCTCGCGCTGCTGCCGGAGCCGGCCATGTCGTCACTGCTCTTCGTCGCCGCAGCCGCGGCCGTGCCGGCGGAACCGGACTTGTCCGAGTCGCTGCCGCTCGAGCAGGCGGTCAGGGCCAGGGGCAGGACGGCGGCAGCGGCGAGCAGGCCGACGGTACGACGGATACGGGTGCTCATCATGTTCTCCTGTTGAACGGGGGGCAGCATGATGCGGCTGCCCATGGGGTTGTTGCGGAAAGCCGGCTAGAAAAGAGCGCAGATCCCTTGGGACAGGTGGTCAGTTGGGACAGGTGGTCAGTCGACGGTCACGACGACGGAGTGCCATCCGCTGGCGCCGTCGGGGATCGTGCGGGTGCGTCGGTCGGTCTGCACGGTGCCGGTGCGGTCGGTGGCCCGTACGGTGAGGGTGTGGCTGCCCGGGGTGGCCCGCCAGGGAAAGGACCACTGCCGCCAGGTGTCCCGGGTGTCCTCGGCGGCCAGGTGGGCCTGTTGCCAGGGCCCGTCGTCGACGCGGACCTCGACCTTGTCGATGCCCCGGTGCTGTGCCCAGGCGACCCCGGCGATCATCACCGTGCCGGCGTCGGGCCGGGCGAAGGGCTTGGGGGTGTCGATCCGCGAGGCGGTCTTGACCGGGGCCCTGCGTGCCCAGCCTCGCTTGACCCAGTAGGGGTCGTAGGCGTCGAAGGTGGTGAGCTCTATGTCCTCGATCCACTTGCAGGCCGAGACGAATCCGTACAGCCCCGGGACCACCATCCGCACCGGGAAACCGTGTGCGAAGGGCAGCGGCTCGCCGTTCATGCCGAGGGCGAGCAGCGCGTCGCGGCCGTCCATGAGGTCCTCGACCGGGCTGCCGATCGTCATGCCGTCCACCGAACGCGCCACCAGCTGGTCCGCCGGGCCTCCCCGGGACGGCGGCTTCACCCCGCACTCGGCCAGCAGGTCGGCCAGCCGCACGCCGATCCAGCGGGCGTTGCCCGCGTACGGGCCGCCGACCTCGTTGGAGACACAGGTCAACGTGATGTCCCGCTCGATCAGCTCCCTGCGCAGCAGGTCGTCGAAGGAGTAGGTGGCCGCACGGAGTACGCCCTGGCCGTGGACGCGCAGCCGCCAGGTCGTGGCGTCCACCTTCGGCACCGCCAACGCGGTGTCCACCCGGTAGAAACTGCTGTTCGGGGTGGTGAAAGGGCTGATCCCCGGAACACGCAGCGCGGCTCTCGCGGGTACCGGCTCGGCCGGTGACCCCGGTCGCGGCAGCACGACCTTGTCACGTGAGGCAACGGCATCCTGGCCGCGCGAGGCGTTCAGCGACCGGCCGGCACCGCCCACCACGGCAGAGGCCGCTGCGGCGGACGCGGCCACGAGGACGAATCCCCGCCGGTCCCATCCCGCGGACGCGGGCAGACCGGCCCCGGCTTTCTCAGGCACCTCCTCGTGCCCGGACACCGGTGGCCGCCTCACCGTGGTCAGACGGCCCGTGAGGACGTACAGAAGCAGAGCCCCGGCAAGAGCTCCCACGACCGAGGGCAGTACGTCGGCGAGGCCGGTGGAGTCGGGCCGGCCGACAGCGGCAGCTGCACCGACGGCCCCGAAGAGAAGGACCCCGGAGACTCCGGCCCGCCGAAACCGCACCGCCAGCACACCCAGCACCAGCGCCAGCACGGTCAGCACGGTCAGGATGCCGAGCCGCAGTACGAGCTTGTCGTCGGTGCCGAAGTGACGGATCGCCCAGTCCTTGACCGCGGCGGGCGTCGCGTCGATGGACGCGCCACCCACCGCGATGACCGGACTGGACTGCGGACGCACCGCAGCCGCGACCAGTTCGGCCACCGCCAGCGCGGTGAAACCGGCCAGCGCCCCGCTCAGCGCACCCAGCGCCGGACGCGGCCAACCCGGCCGCACCTGCTGGTCCTTCTCTTCGTCCCTCACACCGGGAATCCGGTCCTGCACACCGGCGCGGATTGGTCCCGGACCTGATCAGGTGAAAAGAGATTTCCCACCAATCCGCCCCGCATTCCGCAACGGATTACCCAGTTGTCGGCTGACAGAGATCACCAGCACCGCTGCCCCCGGAGAACGGACGTATGCCCTGCCCCCGGGGGGGCCTGTGCCGGAGCCCAGGCCCCGGCAGTCACCTCGCGGTGACCCTGCCGGCTCATATCGCGGCGCGTCAGCCGGTGTTGACGCAGGTGTTGCCAAAGGCCGGGTTCAGCAAGCCGATCACACTGACGGTGTTGCCACAGGCGTTGACCGGGATGCTGATCGGGATCTGCACCACGTTGCCCGACAGCACACCCGGCGAGCCGACCGCAACCCCCTGCGCTCCCCAGGACAGGCGTGCATCGTGGTGTCGGCAGATCGCTGGGCGGGACACGGTGCCACCGGTGATGTTGCGGTGACCGAGGCGGTTGCGCCGCCGTTGGTGAGGGGATCAGGGCGGCGACCCTGGCAGCGGTGACGACTTCGCGTCCGGCGCGGGTGCGTCCTGGCCGTTCGGCAGCGGCCAGGAGAGATCCGTCGGCAGAAGTGGGCGAGGGAGTCGAGGATTTCTTCGGCTGTCTTGGTCCGGATAAAGGGCTTGGGGTCTTCGTTCCGGTCCTTGACCCAGGCCCGGATGTCGGCTTTCAGAGCCTGGATGTTCTTGTGTGCGCCGCTCGGGCACGCCCGGCATTATCGGCAGCACCGGCTGGGACCGGTCCAGCGCCCGGATCTGCGACTTCTCGTCCACCGAGAGCACCACCGCACCCTCGGGCGGGTTGAAACAGAGGCCGGCGACGTCGTAGACCTTCTCCGCGAACAACGGGTCCGTCGACAGCTCGAAGGTGTCCGCCAGGTGCGGCTTGAGCTGGAACTGCCGCCGGATCCGGCCCACGGTGGGCGGCCGGCCCGGCCGGGGCTCGTCGGCCAGGCCGTCCAGCCGCTCGGCCAGGAAGCGTCGCCTCCACTTGCGGACCGTGTCCGCACTCACCCGCAGATCCCGGGCGCCCGCGACGATCGCCGGCACCTCCGGCCCCGCACACGCCAACACGATCCGTGCCCGCAGGGCCAGGGCCGATGCAGCCCGACGCGTCCACCGTTCCGACACCGCCCGCTCGTCATCGGACAGCAGCAACGGTTCCGGCTTCGGGCCCCGACGGGGAACTGACGCACCGCCAGCAGAGTCACGCAACTTCTGACGATCGACCACTGGCGCAGGACACCAGGCGATGAAGAGGCTCCCGCATGGATCGCCACGGACGCTACCGATCACTCGCAAGGAAGGGAGTGGGAAACAGCGGGCGGTCCGTCGGCTTGCGGTGGACATTCCGCGGTGCGTACCAGTTGCCCGGTACGCACCGCGTGGTCGCGCGGGCTGTGAGGTCACCTGTGGTGGCAGTCCCAGTGGCCCTTCACCCAGTAGGGCTGCCAGTGTGCCTGGACATAGACCCACTTGTAGTGGCGGTCGTGGTCCCAGTAGCCCTTGTGCCACGTGCCGTGCTTGTCGTAGTGGCCCTTGTGCCAGGTCTTGGTGTAGTGGACCTTCTTCTCCCAGTGGCCCTTGACCCACTTCTTGGCCCAGTGCCCCTTGACCCATTCGCACCGGTCGTGGTGGTCCCCGGCCGGCGCCGTGGCCGTGGTCGTGGGCGCCGACGCGGCAGTGGCCGTGCCGGAGAGGCCCAGGGCGGTGCCGCCGGCCAGCAGTCCGGTGGCGGCGGCACCGGCCACCAGACGGCGGACTCGCATGGATACAGCCATGGAGGTTCACCTCATCCTTCGAAGTCGGTTGCAGTTGGCACAAGGGGTTCGAGGCACTCAGGCCCGCGTATGACTCACCGGCCGGGAAAATTCTCATCCGACAAGCGGAGCATGCGACTTCATCAGAAGTCATCCACAGCCAGGGTGGCATCGAATCCCTGACGAAACCGTGTCAAGGCCATCGTTGAGGGACCGGTCATGATCACCATCGCCACGCCACCCGTCCACCGCACCGACACCGGTCACTGTGTCGCACTGGCCCGCAGCCGTCACGCTCCTGCGGTTGCCCGAAGGATCACGGCGCGGTGGCTGGCCGCACGCGGCGTGTCCTCCGGCTCGGCGCCCGACGCGCTGCTCGTCGTCTCCGAGCTGGTCACGAACACCCTGCGTCACAGCAGCGGCACCTGCACCCTCACGCTCACCGCGCACGCCACCACGGTCTGCATCACCGTCGCAGACACCAGCACCCAGCTCCCGCGGATGCGGGCGGGTTCGGCGGCGAACGAAGACGGCGGGCGTGGTCTGGCGCTGCTGCACGACATGGGAGCCCGGCTCACCGTCACCCCGACACCGTGGGGCAAGGTGGTGAAGGCCACTCTCGACCTCTGCTGTGAGGCACCCCATGGCCTCGCCGAGTGAGCGCGCTGAGCCGTATGGCGGCCCCGGGCTGCGGGCCCCGTCGTGGGGCGCACGGTCGGCCGGGGACGAGCACGTCGACGGAGCGTGAGAACCATGCCCGGCACGGCCTACGAGGAGGAACCCGAGCCGCTTGCCGGAGACGACGCCGACAACAGCGTCGGGGCACTACTGGTCCGGGTCGCGGACGGGGACAAGGACGCGTTCATGGGCGTGTACGAGGCCCTGGCACGCCCGGTCATGGGGCTGGCCTGCCGCATCCTGCGCGACCCGGCCCAGGCGGAGGAGGTCACGCAGGAGGTGATGGTCGAGGTCTGGCGCACAGCATGCCGCTACCGGCCCGAACGCGGGAGCGCCAAGGGCTGGGTGCTCACCCTCGCCCATCGCCGGGCGGTGGACCGGGTCCGTCACGCGCAGGCGGCAGCGCAGCGTGAGCGCAGCGCGGGGGCTGTACTCGCGGGCCGTGAGCACGACGAGGTGGCCGAGGCCGTGGAAGACGATGACGAACGCCGACGCGCCCAGGAGTGCGTGGCCCGGCTCGCCCGCATGTACCGGGTCCCCCTCGTGCTGGCGTACTACCAGGGGCTGACCTACGTCGAGGTGGCGGCCGCTCTGTCCGCACCGGCCGGCACCGTCAAGTCCCGGATGCGCACCGGACTGCGCCTGTTGCGCGACTGTTTGGAGGCCCGGTGATGACAGCCGGGGAAGACCCGCACCAGTCGGTCGGCGCCTACGTCCTGCACGCTCTCCCTCCGCACGAGGAAGCCGCCTTCGAACGGCACCTGGACGGCTGCCCCGCTTGCCGGCGCGAAGTGGCCGAACTCGCCGAGGCAGCAGCCCGCCTCGCGCTCACTCCCGCTCGGGCCGATGCCGTTCCGGCAGACCTCCTCGACCGTGTTCTGGACGAGATCAGCCGGCCCCCGCAGGAACACGTACCCACCGGCCCGTCGCCCGGCCGACGTGAGCGGCACCTCATGTCCTGGGCCCTGGCCGCGAGTCTCGCAACCGCTGCCATGTTCGGCGGGATCGCCGCCTGGCAGTCAGTCCGGGCCGATGACGCCCGCAACCAGGCGAACGGACTGCAGGACGCACTGCAGAACGGAAACGACGCACTGGCCGGCGTGCTGACCGCACCTGATGCCACCCTGCACACCACGAAACTGGCCGACGGCGCCTCCGCCGCCGTCATCGTCTCCCGCGCCGCCGACCGAGCCGCCTTCGTAGCCGCGGACCTGCCCGCCCTCAGCTCGGACAAGGTCTACGAACTCTGGTACGCGGCCCCCTCGGGCGGCCTCCGCCCAGCCGGCCTCCTGCCGGGTAGCGGAGGTCGCTCCGCCCGTGTCCTGGACCGGTCGCTCGGCCAGACGGTGGCCGTCGGCATCACCGTCGAACCGGCTGGCGGATCCCGCCGGCCCACCACCGAACCCCTCGGCATCGTCCCCGTCGGCTCCTAGCGCGATCTCCACGGCGCGGCTGCGCCGGCGAAGAGACGATGTGAGCGACGACGAAGCGGCATGGCGGATGTGGTACCGCCCTGCCCGTGCTGCGGAGCCCGGCAGGCCGGCTCGCGGGATGTCGCACATCCCGCGCGGACCGGCCCACCCGCGGCTCTGCGTCAGTCGAAGCCGCACCGGCCATGAGGAAGGACTCCCGCGGTCACGACCCAGGCAAAGAGATCGACAGCCGTATACGGCATCTCGTGGCGGGCACCCGCGGCCTGCCCCTGTTGGTCGTGGCCCACCCCGTCCAGCTCCACGACGCCCATGCGGCGAAGGAAGTCCTTCTCCGGCTGCGGCTGATGCACTCCGGGATCACCGTTGTTCGGGCTGCCCGCCCTTTCGGGGGCAACGTCGTGACCTGGTCCGAACGCCATCTGAACCTCACTGTCTGGACCGCTGCTCGTCCGGAGGGAACCCCCGGGGTCGTCCTGCTGCCACGCCGCCGGCCGCCGGGCGCACCGAACACCCCGGCTCGTGAACGGCAGCCGCGACCATGTACACGCGGCACCGATTCCGGCACCGACTGTTGACACGAGCCGGGTGGCCTGCGGGAGACAGCTCCCACAGGCCGCTTTCCAACCGTTGCCGTCCTGTGCGGCTACTGCTGGTTGATCGGCAGGGCCAGGTCGGTGACCTGGTACTTCTTCGGGAAGGAGCCCTTGTCCGTCGCCTTGCCGGTCAGCAGGTTCACCCCGTACAGGCGGTAGGCACCTGCCCTGCCGATGGCGGCGAAGCCGTGGTTCACGCCCGTGGCCGGGGCGTAGTAGATGTCGAACCCGGCGTCCGGGGCCGCGTCGACACCGAGGTTCCCGGTGGGCCCCAGGGTGCCGGCGTTGGCCGGGGACTGCAGAGAGATCCGGTCGGCCATCGTGTCGAGGTCGAACAGGGTCGTCGCCGTCGTGGTGCTGAGGTCGTTGTTGGTGTAGGCGGCCCCGGTCACGCCCAGCGCGGTGGACGGCGGCATGGTCGGGTTGGTGAGCGTCCCGTCGACGGTGGTGGTCAGCGGGGCAGCGGGGTCGTCGATGTTGTGCCGCAGGTTCTGCCCGAGGTCGGAGACGACCCGCAGCCGGTTCGCGGCCGGATTGAAGTCCACCCCGAACGCGGTGCCCGAAAGCGCCACCGTCAGCTGGGAGACCTTCCACGCCTTCGCGCGGGCGTCCAGGGTGTAGATGCCGCCCCTGTCACCGACGCCGTACAGCTTTCCGTTCTGCACGCGGAAGTCGATACCCACCAGTCTGCTGTCTCCGGCCAGTCCGGAGATTCTGCCCGTCGACCAGGCCCTGGCCGGCTTGTCGACATCGAACCCGACCAGCCGCTGATCACTCGTCAGACCGATCGCGGTCAGCCCGCCACCCCCGGCCGACGCCGGGACGTCACCGAGCGCGAGCGCAGGAGCCGCGTACGAAGCCGCCAGGACGACAGCGGAAGCCGCCATCACACGTTTACGCATGTTCTCTTCCCTTTCCCGTACCCCGGACAAGATCGCCCGGAGCTCTGAAGGGAATCCGCCGCCCTGTCAGGCACGGATGGGAGCTCGTCCCGCCCGCCACCCGTACGGCCCCCGCCCGCCACCCGTACGGCCCCCCGCGCATCACCCGTACGGCCCTCGCGCACGCCCTGGGCAGACGAAGCGAACGAGGATCGGTTTCGCTTCAGCCACCCGACTCGAAGATCAAGCTGGGCTCGGCGCGCCAGAGAGAGGCTCACCCTCACCAACACGAGTGCTCCCCTCTGGGGGCGCACTACCCGAACCAGCGGTCGTGCAACGCCTGCTGCGGAAATCCCCCAGATCTGCCTCGTGCCACAGCACCTACTCCAGAGAACTCCTGCCCGTCCGGCAGTGTCAGCGCTATGTCGGCCGGAGGGGGGATCCAACAGCTCGCTGGTCATCGTGTGGATTGGTCACCTGCCGGGTCCCCGGTTCCAGCTCCTGCGCCGAGAGGCGCAGCGCTGCCCGGTTCTGGCCTGCTGCCAGTAGGGGTGGTGCCATCGCACATCGATAGCCGGCCTTATCGCGAAGAAGCTGACCAGCGAGACCGGGAAGAACGCGGGCAAGAACCCCTCGGTCGCCTCGTCGTACCGTGCGCTCGCCGAAGCCGAGCAGGCCGAGGCCCCGTCCGGACCGGAGATCATCGCTCCGCACCGGTCGGCGCCGAGGCCCTGCCGTATCGGACATGATCACGACCTGACACCGATGTGGTCGGGCGCGGGCGGGTGCGGCAGACAGCCGCGCGCCAGGTGGATAGGGTGTAGAGAACACGTCAAGAGCTGGCGTGCGGTGTGCCGGGAAGTCTGGTCGGCGTCCTGGGGCAGTGTGCCCCTCTCGTCGCTGACATCCGGAGACCCCGCCATGGCCGGCACCCGCTCGCGGTCCCCCTTCCTCGGACTTCTCCCCCTTCCCGAGCGCCAGGCGATCGCCCAAGCCCTGCGCACCGAGACCGTCGGCGGACTGGTCCTGCTCGGCGCGGCGGTCCTCGCGCTGATCTGGGCGAACAGTCCCTGGAACGCGGCGTACGCTGCCGTCCGCGACTTCCACTTCGGGATACCGGCCCTGGGTCTGGATCTGTCGGTGGGGCACTGGACGGCCGACGGACTGCTGGCCGTGTTCTTCCTCGTGGCCGGGATCGAGCTGAAACGCGAACTGGTCGTGGGGGAACTACGCACCCCCGCCACCGCCGCCCTTCCCGTGGTCGCCGCGGTGTGCGGGATGGCCGTTCCCGCTGCCCTCTACCTGGTCACGGTGACGGCTGGGGGCGGCAGCCGGGCCGGCTGGGCGGTCCCGATGGCCACCGACATCGCCTTCGCGCTCGCGGCCCTGGCGGTACTGTCCACGCACCTGCCGGCCGCACTGCGCGCCTTCCTCCTCACTCTCGCCGTCGTCGACGACCTGGGCGCGATCCTGATCATCGCGGTGTTCTTCACCGCCGACCTGAACCCGTGGGCCCTCACCGGAGCCTTCGCGGGCCTGGCTCTGTTCCACCTGCTCCATCGGCTGCGGGTACGCGGCTGGTGGTGGTACGTGCCGCTCGGGGTGACCATCTGGGCGCTGATGTACAACGGCGGCGTCCACGCCACCGTCGCCGGCGTCGCCATGGGCCTCATCCTGCGCACCACCCGCGACCCCGGCGAGGACGCCTCGCCGGCCGCCCGGGTCGCGCACCTCGTCCACCCGCTCTCCGCCGGGATCGCCGTGCCGCTGTTCGCGCTGTTCGCCGCCGGGGTCAGCGTCTCCGGTCCGGCTCTGGGCGCGGCATTCACCGCCCCCGAACCCCTCGGCGTGGTGATCGGCCTGGTGGCCGGCAAGACGCTGGGGATCTTCACCGGGACCTATCTCGCAGCCCGGTTCACCCGGGCCCGGCTCAACCCCGACCTCGCCTGGGCCGACGTCCTGGGCCTGTCGGTGCTCGCCGGGATCGGCTTCACCGTCGCCCTGCTCATCGGGGAACTCGCTTTCCCCGGTGGCCAGAGCGGCGAGCACGTCAAAGCCGCCGTCCTGATCGCCTCACTGATCGCCGCAATGCTCGCCGCCCTCCTGCTGCGGCGGCGTAACGCCCTCTACCGGCGCCTGTACGAGGCGGAGAACCTCGACGCCGACAATGACGGAATCCCCGACATCTACCAGCACGACTCCACGGCAGACACGCACAGCGGCGCCGCCCGTGCTGACGGGAAGCACCCGTGACGGCCGGCGGCGAGACCTCACTGGCACCCGTGGTCATCATCGCCGCCCTGGTCATCCGTACCGCGCTCACCGAGCTGGAACACCCGGGCAGCGCCCGGCGCCAGTGGGTGTTCGCGGGAAACCCCCGGGCCATTGCTCGTCATCGGTCTGACCCTGCTCTGGCGGAACGCCGTGACCGCACGCGGGCACCTGTCCCAGGCCCTGACACCGGATGGCCACCCCTCACGACCTGTTCGCTGTGGTCCTCGGCGCCCTGGACCAGGGCGGCATGCACGTCACCCTGGCGTGATCCGCCGTCCGGACGTCTCCCCGGCCCTGATGGCGTCCCCGGCAGGATTCGAACTGCGCCCCCGCTGTAGAGGCCGTCTCGTTCGGCGAGCCTGCGGCAGCAGATGAGGGTGAGGCGGCGATGCCGGTCGCACCCGCTCAGCCGGCCGAAGCGTTCCGCGTCGCCTCGCGTGCTTCGCTGAGGGCTCGCTGCCTGATGCCGCCGCCGAACAGCTGAATCGTGGTGGCGGTCAGGACGTCATCCCTGCCGATGGTCCGCCCGTCCCTCCTGCGGACGGTCGTGGCCGCGTCCCGGGCGAGGTCCGTCAGGAACACGCTCGCGATTCCGTCCAGGTCGCGGACCATCGCCGGGGCGGCCGTCGCCCCCTGGTTCCGCAGCAGCTTCCTGACCCCGGCCTCGAACCTGTGGGCGCCGGCCACGGCACTCGGTTTGCGTGGCCCCCTGCGCTCACGAACAGGCACGACGACACCCTCGGCGTCGTACAGGACACCGGTCAGGCCGTGAAACGTCGGGCTGTGGAGGTACCACGCGCACCCCACCTCGATCTCGACGTTCCGGTCGATCGCCGAGACGAGGTCCCGGGGAGTCAGCTTCTTGCGGGCCGCCTCCGCCGCCGCTCTCCTCGCGCCGTCGATGATCTCCGTCAGCACTGTCCGCGTCACCGACGCGGCGGTCCACGCGGCCGACCGGGAGACGTGCATCGGAGTCACGTCCCTGAACACCGCTTTGACGAGAGAAGGCTTGAACGGCGAGACACCCATGACCGAGGCGGTCTCGGGACCGTTGCGCTCAGGGCGTGCGGGCTGTGGGGTCATCGGAAGGAACGCTCCCTGCTGTCGGAGTTGGTCAGAGGCCCACACTTCACCACGCGGACCCGCTCTCTTCCCCCATCCTCCGTCGAAGCGACTTCCTGCCTTGGGCCGAGTCCTGTCGAACTACCCCTGCGAACCACGGTTCTTCGTGAGTTTCCGTTCGTTCCGGCGAGGAAGCGGCACGGCCCGTGGATCGTGAAACGATCACGAACGAGGCAACTCCCTTGCGATCAACATGACATGATCCACCGTCATGAGGAGATACCGGTGGGGGAAGACCGTGGCGGGAGCTCTGCTCGCCATGGCGACAGCAGCCACGAGTGGCTGCGGGGAAGGGGCGGACACAGCCGCGGACAAGAAGGAGCCGGCAGCGAGCGCGAGCCCGACCCCGACCCCGTCCTGGCACACTGCGACTCTGCGGGATGCGGCGTTCATGTTCCAAAAGGACTTCCAGGAGCTGACCGCGGTCGACTGTTCCGCGGACTGCGGGACGACCCTGGGGAAGGTCTTCAACGCCGGACTGCTGCTCAGGGATCGGATGAAGACGTCGGGAGCGTCGGGCTACGACGAGCCGATTCGTCTGTTCGACGAGCTGGAGAAGGGGTTCACCACCGCCGCAGGACTGAGCGGGGAGGCCCGCCTCCCTCCCGTGCTCGGTCCGGCACGCAAGCTGAACAACTGGCTCGACACCCACCCCGTTCGATAGGCCGACGGGCCCCGGGAGCGGTGACCGCCTGGAAGTCGTGTACGGGCTTGTACGACAGCGAGAGACGCGAGTCGCCGTGGGTTCGAATCCCATACCCGCCGCAGTGGTGGAGAGCCTCCGACCAGCAGGATCGGTCGGGGCTCTCCGTGTTCCTCCTCGCCGGGAGCGACCGTGGTTCCCCGCGATCTCCCGCCTGAGCGGGTACGGACCGGAACATATGGAGCTGATCCGGAAGTTCGTACAGGCGCCGTTGCGCGAGTGAGCCCCACCTGCCCGCTCTGCCACCGCGGCAGACGCGGGGGTTCTCCGGCTCCACCTGGATGACTGCCTCCGTCCCGCCCTCACCGGCCGCGTGCCGGGAGGGCAGGAGGACCGCGCGGGCCGCCAGGCCGCGCCCCCTCCAGGATGGGTAGAGGCCGTACGCGACATTCACCTGGCCGGGGAAGCAGACCCTCCCCGGCGAACCGCAAGTCGATCGTCCCCGCGAGCACCTCGTCGGCGTCGGCCCGGATGCCGAACGCGCGGATCGGACCGGCGGCCTCCCACTGGTCCCGGCAGTGCTGGAAGTACGCTTCGACGCCCTCCCGGGCGCCGGGGTCGGCGTTGAGCCGGCGAACGAGCAGTTCGTCCTCGCCCGCGAGGCGGGCCTCGACATCGTCCAGGCGCAGGAGGACAGGGTGACGATCCCATCGGACGGCCTCACTTCACGCATCCGGCGGTTCCTGATGCCAGGGCTGCGCCGCACCGTCGGATTTCCGTGGCCCGTCACGCGAAGCCACCGACCGCACCGAGACCGTCGCACCAGGCCGGCGTGTCCCCAGCAGGCCTCCTCGCCTCAGCGGAACTCGTGGACCACCTGGATCTCGCCGACGATGTGGGCGTTGAAGTCGTCCAGTTCCTCGGCAGGAACCCAGAGCTCGAGGATCGTCCGCCCGCCGGCCTGCTGGACGGGGTACCGGCTCAGGAACTCCGACTCGACCTCGAAACGGGTGACGAAGCCGACGCCGCTGTGCTTCACGTTCCAGTCCCGCGCGATCCTGATCGCGTAGTCCTCGTTGAGGACCGGGTAGAAGATCGGCTGCTCGGGCAGCCGGGGCGGCCAGGCACGCCAGTTCAGCTCCCGAACCAGATCCAGCTCCTTGGGGCCGGTGGGCCGCCACAGGGTCGTCGTCGCTTGTCGGCTGGTCATCTGCATCGCTCTCTGAACACGGGTCGCCGGTACGGCGGGTCGGGAGAGCGGACGATACCGGCACCGCGGACTCGGCAGCCACGCAGTTTCCGCATCATGACCAGCGCCGTGACGTGCCGGTCCGGCATACGCGGTTGTCCCGCTGCCGCTGAAATCGAATGGGTGGTGCCGGGCTGGACGGCCGTACTCGGTTCCCGCTGGGGCCGGAGTCAGATGTGGGCTCTGATCTGCTTCACCGGGTGACCGAGCGTGTCGCCGATCGTGGCCAGTTCCTCGTCGCCGAACCAGTCACGTTCGGGGTTCCAGATGGCGATCTCGAAGCGGGCGAAGCCGCACGGCCAGTCGTAGTCCAACACATCCAGCGACGTGGCGGCGCCGCAGCAGGGCACTTCCACGGCCAGGGTGGCGAAGCCGTCCTCACCGTGGCTTTCCAGCAGGTCGGCGTACCACTCGGTGCCGATCGAGGCACCGCAGTGCGGGCAGCCGATCCGTTCCAGGTTCTCACCGCAGTCGACGGGCATGAGGGCGTCGTGCCAGGTGACGTCGATCTCGACATCCGCGCCATCGGACAGGCCGGGAGCCAGGTCCGCGGCGAGCGCGGCGGTCCGCTCGGCCGCCGGCCGGTCGGGCTGCCACTGGGGATCGGTCGGAATGATCGACAGGACGTCGTCGCTCATGGGCTCACTCAATTCGTCGGGCACATGTGTTCGGCGGAGTGCTGTGATCGTAGGGCCTGCGCAGGCCGGCCGTTTCCCCGGCCCATGACAGATCGTGCCTGCCACCGAGACCCGTCCGGATCCCTGGCCGCGGACCCGCACCACCGGAGTACAGCCGACCCGGCCCCGGGTCCGGACACGCTCACCCCGAGCGGGCGAAGGCCCGGCCGCCCAGGGCGTACGGACAGCCGGATCTGCGCCGCACACGGAGATCTGCGATCAGGCGGTGACGTACCGATCCGGGCATCGGGTGCGGCGGAACGCTTGTGGGCGCCGAATTCAGGTTCCCGCGTTACCGTCGTGCCGGTCGCCGGCCTCTTCGAAGAGGTCGGCGAAGTCCCTTGCGCCGTAATGGAGTCACAGGCGAACCAGAGGTCGGTTCACCGGTTGCGCCGCACCCGGGGTCGGACGGCTGAGGTGATCGGTGACGCGATCGGTGGTGCGATGCGAGCAGGGGCCGGACACGGACGCGTCGGCCCGGGCGTCGCGGTGTTCGTCGATCTGCGTGCCGCCGACGGCGACGGCCAGGACGCCGACGCCGACGAGTACCTGCAGGCAGGTGCTGACGACGGCGCGGAGCCGGTAGAGCAGCACCGCGCTCAGCACCATGACGATGCCGGAGATGCCTACGTGGAGCCAGTTGGGGGTGAGGGAGACGTCGGAGTTGTCCGCGGCGGGGTCGAACGGCTGCCAGCCGCTGTAGTCGATGCCGAGCAGGAAGGTCGCGACGGCCGCGATGCAGTCGAGGACGAGCAGCCCGACGGCCAGTGCGATGTCTCCGGCAAGGGGCAGCCATCGGCGTCCGGTCCGTGGGGGCGGCACGTTCTCGCCGCGGAACCGTGGCAGGCCGGAAGGCTTCGGGGAGGCGGGGTCGTTCATGGGCACGAGTTTCCCTCGACGGCAGGACCGGGTCCTGAGTACCGGTTGAACGTGCGGATTCCCGTCAGCCCTCGATGGGCAGCGCGTTCACGAATGCCGCGAGGTCGGATGCTGCGGGCGGAGTCTGCCCGTGCAGAAAACGCCGGTAATGGCCGGCGACCAAGCGACGCAGGTCCGCCTCGGCCGGTTCCTCGCCCGAGAGTTCGAGGGTGACCAGACGGGGCTCACCCGTCATGCGCAACGGCCTGGCCAGAGCGTCGAATCCACAGGCGTACTCATCAGGCATCTCCCACCACGCCTCGGCGACCGCCCGGTCCTTGAGGACATACATGTGGAACTCGTCATCGAAGATGATCACGGGGCCGATCGGCGTAGTCACGCCTGGAGTATGGCGCACACGGTGAGCCGGATCCACTTCGAGCGAGCGGGAGTTCCGCGCCCATCGCGCCGATCGCGCCGATCGAGGCGGTGTCGTGGACCGTGGGGGAAACAGCCTTGGCGATCAGCGTCCAGCGCGCGCTGCAGGCAGGTCATGCCGTCCCGCCGGGAGCGCGGCCGGGCCACTGGAAGACCAGCCTCGCGGAGGGCTTGTCGAGCACGTCGCCGGCCGGTAGCCGTTCGTCCGGGGTGCCGGCCGGGTGGACGGTCAGTGGCGGGTAGCCGCTCTCGCGCACCTGCTGGTCCCATGTGCGCACGCAGTCGGCGAAACGCTCCGAGAGCTCGTCGGCGGCCGGGCCGTAGCCGTGGATGAAGAACTCCGTGAGGCGGTCGGCCGGATCCGGGGTGTCCTTGACCTTGCGGTGGGTCAGGTAGGCGAGGGAGCCGTCCGACAGCATCGCCGCGGCGTCCTGCCGCGCGACCAGCGCGGAAACCTTTGAGGTGGCCAGGCGGCAGAACCCCGGCAGCGTGGTCGCCGCGTAGATCTGCAGGGTCTCGAAATTGAAGGTGCCGCGGAGGACGAGGCCCGTGGTGAGTTCGTGCCGCGGTCCGCTCAGCGCTGCCTCGATACCGGAGGCACAGCCTGGCTCACCGTCCTCCCACCGTACGGTGACCTCGCCGTCGGCCAGCGGGACGGCGGGGGCGGTACGGGCGGCGGCGCCGCGGTCCCGTACGAACCCGCAGTACGTCCAGTGCTCGCAGTGCAGCACGTCGCCGCGCCGGACGAGGGCGAGGGTGTAGCCGCCCATCTCCAGCGGAACGACCAAGCGTGCTCCTTCGGCGAGTTGCTCCCGCCAGGCCGGGGCGATGTCGGACGCGTTGTGCGTGATCATGATCCCGCCGAATCCACCGGCGGGCACGTGACCGGGGGCGCCGAGACCACCGTCGCCGAGGACGGCGGTGACCCGGCCGCCGCCGGCAGTTCCCGCATGCCTCGGGCCGAACGGCCCAGCAGGACACGTCCGGACGCGTCGGTGACCACCACCGCGGCGCCGAAGACGGCCTGTGGCTCGGGCCGCAGCCTTTTCTCCGCACTGAACGAGCCGACCGGTCCGCGCAGGACCAGCACCGCCAGGTTCTGCGTGTCGAACCGTTCGACCTGCTCGAACCCGTCGGTGAGCGCGCCGAGTTCCCTCTCGTCCAGCGCGATGCGGCGCCGCTCCCTCGGGGTGTGCTCCACGACCGGTGTGATGACGACCAGCGTCCCTCCCTCGCGCAGGCGCGCGGCCAGCCGGCGCAGGACACGGGCACGGTCGCGGACGAACGCGATCGACAGCCGCAGCACGACCAGGTCGTAGCCGTCCTCCGCGAGGCCGGACAGGTCGTCGTGCTCCACGTCCACGCACAGCCAGCGCACCCGCTCCGCCTCGGGGTGCTCCGCGCGGGCCCGCTCCAGCGCGCCCTCGGCGAAATCGACTCCGTCGACGGTGTACCCGAGGGAGGCGAGGTGGACGGCCAGCTCGCCGGTGCCGCAGCCGACGTCGAGCGCCCGCCCGTCCTTCGGCGCCGGGGCCTGCTCGACGAGCAGGCTCTTCTCCTCCTCCCCGAGCCGCCGGAAATCTCGCCCGCCGGTGTAGTACTCGGACCAGTCGGTCCGGGTGTGTCCCACAGATCGCTCCTCGTTCCTGAAAGGCGGGATGGTGGTGCGGTGTCAGGGCAGTTCGACGGGGCCGTAGAAGGCGGCCGGCTGCTTGGTCTGCAGCGCCCAGTAGCGGTCTCCGGCCGACCAGTGCCACCACTCCGTGCCGTAGTTGATCAAGCCCGCGGAGGACAGCGCGCGGCCCAGCGTGGCCCGGTTCGTGCGGGCCTGGTCGCTGAGACCGGGTGCGTCGGTGTAGCAGGCGCCATCGGACTCCTCCGGGGAAGCGTTGACGCGCGTGCCCATGTCCAGCTCGCGGCCCTGGTGGTCGGTCAGCGTCACGTCCACGGCCGCTCCGGCGGAGTGCGGCGCGATCTCCGGAGGAGAAACGAAGCGGCTGGCGGCCTGACGGAGCTCAGCCGACGACCAGTCCGGGTTGGCGCGGGAGAGCCCCTTCGCGTACTCCTCGAAGTACTGCCGCTGCAGCGCCGGAGGCCGGTACCCCTCGATGAACAGCAACCGCAGCCCGTCGGGCAGCAGCGACTGGGCGTGCAACAGCCGACTGAGGACTCCGTGCCGGACGTGGGCCCAGGCCCCGGTGGCGTCGCGTTTACGGTCGTCGACCGTCAGGCCGTGCGCGCGGACGTCGACCAGAGCCTCGCCGAGGTCCTGCACGGGGACCGCCGCGACCCTCGCATCGGACATCAGCACAATGACGTCGCTGTTCATGTGTTCTCCCAGGTGTCGACGTATGCGGCCACGCCGGTACGGCGGGCCTCCTCCACCGCGCGGAGTCGCGCGAAGTCGCCTTTCGGCATGAGTGGCTGCCACCGCTGAAGTGGCAGGACACGGGCCTCGTCGTGCTCGCGCGCGTCGAACGTGATGGCGCGGATCCGTTCGGGGGCGAGACGCCCGCCGTCGAAGACGAGCTGAGGGGTGCCGCAGGGGCGCTGTGCCCGGGGCCGCCCGTACACGGGGGCCGTCAGTCGGGGCGGCCCTTGACGCTGTCGCAGGGGCCGGGTCTCCTCGTCGGTGACGTACAGGCAGGCGACCGTCTGCACGCGAGCGGCCGGCCCGTGCGGGGCGGCGACAGCTGCCGGGAATGTCGGCCGCCCGCCACCGGGCGGCCAGGTCCTGGGGTTCCTTCCAGATGTCGCGCGGCCCGTGGCCGGTGGCCTCCCGGCGGGAGCGCCCCACCGGCCTCACCCGCAGCCACGATCCGCAGTCGGGCGCACCGATCACCAGGTGCTCGGCGCCGAAGTCGCGCACCAGCCCGCCGAGGAGATGATCCGCCGCCAGCCACAGGCCCCGGTCGGTGTCCGCGGGCGGCGCCGGCATGCTCCGCCGGGTCCAGGTGCCCGGCCCGGTGGCGATGCGTCGACGGAACTCCTCACCGGGCCGGATCCGGTCCATGCCGTGTCCGGCCCGGTGAGCGAAATCCACGGCCCGCAGCTCCGTCACGATCCGTCCTTCGGCGGTGCGCTCGACGACGGCGAGGGCGGGCCACGACGGGGACGCGCTGGCCACGTGCGCCGGCGGTTCGCCGCCGGGGGTGATCATGCGGGGGTCCCGTGCTTCTCGCCGCCCGGTTCGGACGTGATCTGGTAGGACAGCAACTGCTGGAAGAGGCCCGGCTGTCGGGAGAGCTCGGCGTAGGTGCCCTCCTGGACGATCCTGCCCTCGTCGAGGACCACGACGCGGTCGGCGATGGCCACGTTGGTGATCCGGTGGGTCACCAGCAGCACCGCCCGGTCCTGGGCGAGGGTCCGCAGCCGCTGGAAGATGCGGTATTCGGCGCGGGGATCCAGGTTGGCCGTCGGCTCGTCGAGGACCAGCAGACCGGCCTGGCGGAAGAACGCCCTCGCCAGCGCGATGCGCTGCCACTGGCCGCCGCTGAGCTCCTCCCCGTTGAGCCACTCGCGGGCCAGGAGGGTGTCCAGGCCGGCGCCGAGCTTGTCGACGACCTCGTCGGCGTCGGCCGCCTCGCACGCCTCGCGGACCGCCGCGTCGCCGCGCGCGGTGGGCTGTCCCTGGGTCACGTTCTCGCGCACGGTCAGCGGCCAGTGCGCGTAGTCCTGTGGAACGAGGGCGACCTGCCGCCACAGAGCCCGCGGGTCGCAGTCGCCGGTGGGGAGGCCGTCCCACAGCACCTGCCCGTCCGTGGGCAGGTAGAGACCGCTGACCAGCTTCGACAGCGTCGACTTGCCCGAGCCGTTGAAGCCCACCAGCGCGGTCACCTCGCCGCGGCGCAAGGTGAGGGAGACGTCGGACAGCGCGTCGCGGTCCTTGCCGGCGTACCGGTGGGTGACCGACTTGACCTCGATCGCCTCCGGAGGCTCAGGGTGGTGCGGACCCCGGCGCATGCGGAAGCCGCCGGCCTTGTCGAGGAAGCCGCTCCAGTCGTCCATGTACAGCCCGGTCCGCACGGCGCGCGCGCCGACGGCCACGAGACCGCGTACCGACATGCCCGCCGTCTGCAGGGCGAAGACGGCCGTCCCGGCATGCCCGACGGTGATACGGCCGGTCGCGAGCAGCCACACGACCGCCGCCCACACCACCGCCGACCCCAGCCCTCCGCACACCGCGCCGACCAGGGACATCCGGGCGCCCTTGTCGGCCGCTACCCGGTCCTCGCGGTTGATCCGGGCGACCGTGTGCCGGTACCGGCCGGACAGGAAGTCGGCCATGGTGCCGGCGCGGATCTGGTCGGCGGCCTCCTTGGTGTAGATGTGCCAGCGCAGCACCGACAGCATCCGGTTGTCGCCGTTGCTGCGGAGGTTCGCCAGGTACCGGACGCGCGCGGCGCTCACCTGGGCCAGGGCCTGCGGCAGGCTGGCCGCGACGAGGAGCGGGAGGAGGACCCAGTGCACGCCGGCCAGCACGATCGCCCCGGCGAGGAAGCCGGCGCCCGACGCGATCAGGTCCTGGCCCTCGTTGATCAGGTCGCCGGTGACCTGGGCGCCGCGGTCGGCCGCTTCCCGGTCACGGTTGAAGTCGGGGTCGTCGTACGCGCACAGCTCGACCTCGGCGCAGCCGGTCAGCAGCATCTGCTCGGCCTCGCGTGACATCAGCGGGCCCAGCCGGGAGGACAGCCAGTTGACGGTGATCCCGAGGAGCGCGCGCACGCCGGCGGCTCCGGCGAGCAGGGCGACGGAGGGCCACGCCTGAAGGAGCCGGTGGTAGACGTCTCCGTCGTGCAGCAGGGCGGTCAGGGTGCCGGCGATGGCGACCAGGCCCAGCGCCTGCATCACGCCGGTGACGATCTGGCACAGCAGGAGGCCGACGGTCGCCCGCCGGTCGACGCGCCAGGCGAGAGCCAGCGAACGGCGCACCAGTTGCGGCAGGCGGCGGGCCATGTCGCGCATCCGGATCGAGCGGCCCGCCGCCTCGCGGCTGCCGGTCAGGTCGACGTACCGCATCTGCGGCTCGGGAGCGGGCGCGGGCGAAGCGTCCGCCGGTGGGGGTGCGGGCTGTCCGGCGGACGGAGCGGGGGGTGACGCCGCGGGGGTGGTGCGCGGTCCCGGAACACTGTCGGCTGATACATCGGTGGGCTCACTCATGCCGCCCACCCCGTATCCGGACGTGCTGAGCCGACTTCGCCGTCAACGCCGTGCGTGATCACGCCGGGCCGCCGTTCGATTCTGGGAGGCTGCTGCGAGAGGGCGGGGGTGGGATGCATGGCGTGTCCTCCGTCTGGGCGTCGGTGTGGCACTGATGCTCTAAAAACGCGGTGGATCCGGTCCCGTCACGGCCTGATCGGAGGGCATTTGCTGAACAGGAGTTCCTATCCCGAGTGCAGGGCGGGCGAGCTCTGGGTGGTCGCGGCTCAAACTCGTTCGATCAGGGTGGTTCACTCCTCCAGGGGGTTGCGGACGGCACGGGCATGGCCCCCGGCACTTGCCCGAGCGAGGCGACCCCATGAGGGAACGTCAGGCGGGTGCCTCGCGCGAGAGGAGCCCCGCCGATGAGAACCGGCAATGCCTTCGGAGCGCACGGCGGTTGGAAGTAGGCTGCCCCGGGCTCGGCCCGGTCACAGGGACAGGGCCGCCCGGGGGTGATCGATCTGATACTTCGTCATCGGTCCGCGGCCGCGGTGTCGGTGGCTCGCCGGACGAGCAGGGCTGTGGGCGTGGTCGCTGCCGCGGCAGCCGTGCTGACGGTGGTGCTGTTGTCGCCTCTCGTGCTGGAGGAGATCTCCAGCGCCAAGGGGGTGGACTGGAACAGGCTCAGTGACATCGGCGCGGCGTACGGTTTCACGTCGGCGGTCGTCTCCGCGCTGGCGTTGGCCGGTGTGGCCGTTTCCCTGATCGTTCAGAACCGGCAGGCCAAGGCGGAGCAGGTCCAGGGGATTCGCAGCTACTACCTCGAGCTGGTCCGGCTCGAACTTGACGACATGGCGCTCTTCCAGCCCGTCTGGGGTGACACGGACATCGCCGATCCGCATGATCGGAAGCGGCACGTCTATGCCGATCTCATGATGAACTACGCATGGATGGGCTTCGAGATCGGGACCATCCGCGAGAGCCTGCTGAGGGACATGCTGGCCGGGATGTTCACCGGAGAGGCGGGGCGGCACTACTGGAGCAGGGCTCACGCTTCGTGGATCGCCCGTTCGTCCGGCAGCCGTGTCGGCCGTCGCTTCCTGGCCGTAGTGAGCGAGGAGCACGCTCGTGCTGTCGCTGCCGGACCGCCGACCCGCTCGCCGGCCACCCCTGGTCCACCTGCCGCGCCCGTCACGGGGGGATCGCGTGCATGGCGGGCATCGGCCGGCGCCCTGATCGGCCTGGGCGCCGGTCTGGCGCTCGGATCGCTCCTGCGCGGCCGACGCTAGGCCCTCTCGAAGGCCCGGTCCCGCCAGGGGACCGGGCGTTCACCGCGCCCGGTTCTCCGGCTTTCCGTCCCACCGGCCCGTCCTGTCCCCTCACCGCGGTGCGGGCGCGTCACCCGCCGGAGCGCCGAGGGCGGGTCCGGACGACGAAGCGCTTCCGGACCCCGCGCGGCTTTCAAGGCGTCAGAGCATGAGCAGCAGACGCGTGTTCGGCACGAGCTTCCGGTTCACGCTGGTGCTCTGCACGAAGATCGTGAAGTCGTCGTTGTGGTCGGGCTTGACGCGCACTTCCACGTTCGGCAGGCCGAGCAGGGCGCGGGCCTCGGGTCCCGAGTACACCCGGTCCGTCTTCTTCTCCAGCACCGCGATCTGCTTCCGCGCCTGGATCTTCTCGGACTTGCTCAGCTGGTAGAAAGCGCCGCCGGTGCGGTAGGTGTGCCCGCACTCGACCACCCAGTCGCGTATCGCCGCGTCACGGGTCACCGGGACCAGCCGGTACCCCGACGGATCCACCGCGGCGAGCCCGGCCGCCTCGATGGTGTCCTTGTTGACCGCTTCCGCGCCCATGGAGAACACCGCCCGCGATCCCCGGATGCCCTGGGAGCGGCCCACCATGAACTTCTCGGTGGCCTCCCGGATCACCTGCCCGGCCTCCTCCAGGCCCTGCGTGCTCGTGGCGTCCCAGACGGCGATGTTGTCCTTCGGGAAACCGCACTGCATGGCCTCGCGCTTGCCCATCTGGTCCGGAACGAGGACGGCCAGCGTCCAGTTGTCCTCCTGCGTCGCGATCATCTCGGCCACGGCCTTGACCAGTTCACGCGGATCCCTGGAAGGGGAGTCCGGACCGCGATGACTCGCGTTCTCCTGCCCGTCCGTGAGCACGAACGTCAGGAAGCTGTGGTCGCCGTACAGCTGGGCCGTCTGCGCCAGCTCCCGCTGCGACTTCAGCGCGGCCGCCAGCAGCGCCGTCATTCCGCCGACCCGGTACAGCTGCTTCAGCGACGGCATCCGCAGCACGTCCTTGTCGTAGATGACGCACTCCACCTTGTCGGCGAAGACGTACACCGTGACGCGGGTCTCCTGGTCCAGCTCCCTCGACCGGCGCGCGAGATACGCGATCTGCTGGTCGGCGACTTCGACGACCTTGCCGCTCAGGTGCGACATCGACGAACTGGCGTCCAGCACAAGAGCGACGTGATTGATGTAGTTCTGGCTTCCGGTCATGGCAGATCCCCCTCGTTCCGACTCGGTACCCCTACTCTCCCACCCACCACTGACAATCGATCTTGGCTTCGGAGCGGTCCACGGAACGACGGAACCCCTGGCGGACGGATGCACGACCGTGATCGCCAGGGGCTCCGCACGCTACTTCCCCGCGCGGCTCACGCGGAGGCTGCCGCGGTCGCTCTCCTTCAGGCCGCGTCCGATGATCAGGCGCTGGATCTGGTTGGTGCCCTCGAAGATCTGCATGACCTTGGCCTCGCGCATGTAGCGCTCGACCGGGAAGTCGCGGGTGTAGCCGGCGCCGCCCAGCACCTGGACCGCGTCGGTGGTGACCTTCATGGCGTTGTCGGTGGAGATCAGCTTGGCGATCGACGCCTCGGACTGGAACGGAAGCCCCTCGTCCTTGAGCCGGGCGGCGGCGAGCGTGGTGGCCCGGGAGACCTGGACCGCCGCGGCCATGTCGGCGAGGACGAAGGCCAGTCCCTGGTGCTCGATGATGGGCCGGCCGAACGTCTCCCGCTCCCGCGAGTAGCGCAGCGCGTGGTCCAGCGCGCCCTGGGCGAGGCCCGTGGCCACCGCCGCGATGCCGAGCCGTCCGCAGTTCAGGCCGGCGAACGCGATCCTGAGCCCGTCGCCCTCCTCGCCGAGCCTGCGGTTCGCGGGGACGCGTACGTTCTCCAGGCGCACGGTGGCCGTGGCGGACCCGGTCAGACCCATCTTCTGCTCCGGCGGATCGGCCACCACGCCGGGAGTGTCGGCCGGGACGAGGAAGCAGGAGATGGCGCGCGAGCCCTCGTCGGACGTACGGGCCATGACCGTGTAGAAGTCGGCGTGGCCGCCGTGCGTGGTCCAGGCCTTGGCGCCGTTCAGTACGTAGTCGTCGCCGTCCCGTACCGCCCGGGTGCGCATCGCGCCGGGGTCGGAGCCGGCGTGGGCCTCGGACAGGCAGTAGGCGCCGAGCAGGTCGCCGCCGAGCATGTCCGGGAGCCACTCCTTCTTCTGGTCCTCGGTGCCGAACTCGGCGAGCGCGAAGCAGGACAGCGCGTGCACCGAGACGCCCACCCCCACGCTCGCCCACACGGCGGAGATCTCCTCCAGGGCCTGGAGGTAGACCTCGTAGGGCTGGCCGCCGCCGCCGAACGCCTCGGGGTAGGGCAGGCTGAGCAGCCCGGCCCGGCCGAGCGTGCGGAAGACCTCGCGGGGAAAGCGTCCCTCGGCCTCCGCCTCGGCGACGCGCGGGGCGAGCTCCTTCTCGGCGAGCTCGCGGGTCAGAGCGATCAGGTCGACGGCTTCAGGCGTGGGGAGCGTGCGGGTCGCGGGCATGACATGTCCTCGGTGGTGGCGGTTCGCTGGACGATTTTGATACGCCAGGCGATACAACAGTATCGTTTTTGGTACCGCCAGGCCATGCGGGGCGTCGGCCGGTCCCGTCGGCGGGCGACTGGACGGTGGCTCTTGCGCGTGATGGGAGGGGCTGGAGGGCCCGCGGTCGCCGCAGCTCGCCACTCAGCCGAAGGGCGGAGGGTGCGGCCGTGCGGTCTGTTCCGGGGGTGATGCGGGCGTGTCCCGCCGTGCCGTCGACCGGGGCGGTCGGGCGGCAGGGCGCGGGGGTGCCGTCGTGGCGGGGGTCAGGGTGAGACGGCGTGCACGATGAGTGACGCCAGCTCGGCGTAGGCCTCGGCGTCGTTCAGCCCGGTGCGGGCGGTGACCTCGCCGCGCTGGATCTCCTGCATGGTCGCGGCCACGACCTCGCCCACGAACGCGGCGTGGACGTCGCGGAACGCCCCGGCGGCCACGCCGTCCGCGATCAGCTGCCGGATCCGCCCCGCGGCGAGGCGCGTATTGGCCTCGTACACCTCGCGGGCCGGGTCGAACCGGGCCATGTCGTCGAGGAACTGCCGGGAGAGCGGGCGCAGCTGCTCGGCGACCGCGTTCAGGTAGACCACCACGCGCTCGGAGGGCGCGGAGGTGTCGGCCACCTGCTTCTCGACGGCCTGGGCGGCCTCCCGGAAGTAGTGCTTCACCGCTTCCCGGACCAACTCCTGCTTGCTTCCCGCCAGTTGGTACAGCGTGGTCTTCGAGCAGTGCAGCCGCTCGGTCAGCTCGTCGAGAGTGAACGCCGCGAAGCCCTCCGCCGCCAGCAATGCGACCAGCCGCTCGAGCAGGTCGGTCTGGCGCGCGGTGCGACGTGTGGACGGCATGATCTCAGCGTAACCGTTCCTCCATCCACCGTGACCTTCACCCCTCCGGGAGCATGGTCCCGGTCGCGGGACGGAGGGCCGACCCCGCCCGGTGGCCGGGTGGGGAACTCGTCCCCGGCGGCCGGGCGGGGTCGGCCGAGCGCCGTTCCACCGGTCACCCGGCCCACGGGGAGAGCGTCAGGAAGCGGTCCCTCCGGGCGAGTCCGGTGCGGCCGGTCCCGGTTCCTCCGCCTCCGGGAGCCTCCGCACGTCGACCCCGCGCACCTGTGCCAACTCGTGCTTGAGGGCTGCCAGTTCGGCACCGCCCGCCATGTGGTCGGTCAGCTCCTCCAGTCCGACCTCGCCGCGGGCGGCGCTGAGTTCGAGCGTGCCGAGCCGCAGCACGCTGAAGTGGTCGCCGACCATGTACGCGTGGTGCGGGTTGTGGGTGATGAAGACGACGCCGAGGCCCCGGTCGCGGGCGGCGGCGATGTACTTGAGGACGACACCGGACTGTTTGACGCCGAGCGCGGCGGTCGGCTCGTCCAGGACGAGGACGCGGGCGCCGAAGTGCACGGCCCGGGCGATGGCCACGGACTGGCGCTGCCCGCCGGAGAGCGTGCCGACCGGCCGTTCGAGGTCGTCGAGGACGATGCCCATGTTGCGCAGTTCCTCGTCCGCGGTCCGCTTCATCCGGGCGATGTCGAGCCGGCGTACGGGCCAGGGGCCCCGGGTCATCTCGGAGCCGAGGAAGAAGTTCCGCCACACCGGCATCAGCGGCACCGTCGCGAGGTCCTGGTAGACGGTGGCGATGCCGCGGGCGAGGGCCTCGCGCGGGCTGCCGAAGCGCACCGCCGTGCCGTCCACGAGGAACTCGCCCTCGGTGTGCCGGTGCAGTCCCGAGATGATCTTGATGAGGGTGGATTTCCCGGCGCCGTTGTCGCCGAGGACACAGGTCACCCGGCCGGGACGGACGGCGAGGGAGACGTCGTGCAGGGCGCGGATGTTGCCGTACGACTTTCCCGCGCCGCGCAGTTCGACGATCGCGGCGCCGCCCTCTTCGGGCGCGGTGCCCGGACGGACGGCGTCCGCGGTTCCGGATCCGTTGTCTGCCATGGGTCGGTTCACCTCCGGGTCGCCGTGCGGCGGACCCACAGATTGACGAGCGTGGCGCCGAGCAGCATCACGCCGAGGAAGGCCTTGAACCAGTCGGGGTTCCAGCCGGCGTAGACGATGCCCTGGTTCACCATGCCGAACATGAAGGCGCCGAAGACCGGGCCGATCGCGGAGCCGTGGCCACCGGTGAGCAGGCATCCGCCGATCACCGAAGCGGCGATGTAGATGAGCTCCTGGCCGACGCCCTCGCCCGACTGCACCGTGTTGAACGAGAACAGCTGGTGCATGCCGACGAACCAGGCGCCGAAGCCGACCGTCATGAACAGCGTGATCTTGGTGAAGGTCACCGGTACGCCGACGGCGCGGGCGCTGTCCTGGTCGCCGCCGACCGCGAAGACCCAGTTGCCGTACCTGGTGCGCAGCAGCACCCACGTGGCGAGCGCCGCGAAGACGAGCCACCACACGACCGTGATCTTCACCTGGACCCCGCCGACGTCGAACGACGAGGCGAAGATCCTCCTGGCCTGGCCGAAACCGTCCATGTCGCTGATGTCGTCGGTGGCGACGTTGTCGGTGACCAGTTTGGTGACGGCGAGGTTCACGCCCTGAAGGATCAGGAAGGTCCCGAGCGTCACCAGGAAGCTCGGCAGCCCGGTGCGGACCGTCATCCAGCCGTTGAACGCCCCGATCGCGAGCGACAGGACGAGCGCCACCACGACACCCGCCCACACGTTCACGGTGAGCTGGTAGCTGAGCATGCTCGCCGTCAGCGCCGAGGTGATCACCGCGACACCGGCGGACAGGTCGAACTCGCCGCCGATCATCAGCAGGGCCACGGGCAGGGCCATGAGGCCGATCGTCGACGACTGGTAGAGCACGGTCGCCATCGAACCGCCGGAGCGCACCGACGGCGCCGCGATCAGGAAGAAGACGAAGACGGCGGCGGCGCCGAGGAACACCCCGACCTCGGGCCGGGCGAGCAGCCGCAGCGCCAGGGGGCGCCGCGCGGTCCGCCCGTCGGACGTCCCGGGGCCGGGAGCCGGCGGCGCGGTCGCGCTCGTCACCGGGTGCCCTTCTCGGCGAACTCGGCGACGGTGTCCACGTTGTTCTTGTCCACGAACGCCGGACCGGTGAGCACCGGCTGCTCGCCGCCACCGCTGTAGTTGCCGTTGTTCTTGTAGAGCCACAGCGAGTCGATCGCCAAGTAGCCCTGGAGATAGGGCTGCTGGTCGACGGCGAACTGGATGGTGCCCTTGTCGATGGCGCCCGTCAGTTCCTTGTTGAGGTCGAAGGTGGCGATCTTCGCCTTGCCGCCGGCCTCGTTCACCGACTGCACCGCGGTCAGGGCGTACGGGGCGCCCAGCGCGACGACGTAGTCGATCGCGGGGTCCTGCTTGAGCTTCGCGGTGATCGTGGACTTCACGGACGGCATGTCGGTGCCGTTGACGTACAGGTTCTCGGTGGTGCCGTCGAACGTCTTCTTCACGCCGTCGCACCGCTGGGTGAGGCCGATGTTGCCCTGTTCCTGGATCACGCAGACGGCCTTCTCGGCGCCCTCGGCGTTCAGCCTCTTGCCGAGCGCCTCGCCCGCGACGGTCTCGTCCTGGCCGAAGAACTCCGTCAGGCCCAGCTTCTTCCAGTCGCTCAGCCCCGAGTTGAGGCCCACGACGGGGATGCCGGCCGAAGTCGCCCTGCCCACCGTCTCCTTCATGGCGTCGGGCTTGGCCAGGGTGACGGCGATGCCGTCGACCTTCTGGTCGATCGCGTTCTGCACCAGGTTGGCCTGGTCGCCCGCGTTCGGGTTGTTCGAGTAGACGAGGTCGATGTTGTCCTTGGCGGCCGCGGCCTCGGCGCCCTTGCGGACGATGTCCCAGAACGTGTCGCCGGGTGCCTGGTGGGTGACCAGCGCGACCGTCATCCGGGGGGTGTCGGCCTTGCCCGCGGTGCCGCCGTCCCCGCTCTCCTCGGCCTTCTTGCCGCCCGAGCTGCTGGAACAGCCCGCGGAGAGCAGTAAGGCCGCGGCGGTCAGGGCGACGAGCGGGGCGGTTCTCCGTGAACGGGGGCGGAACGAGCGATCCATCTCTGCAGCACCTCACTGTGCGACCGGGCCTGTGTGTCTCCTCCCGTACATCCCCAGCAACAGCCGCATCACGCATGTGAACGGAATCGGACCGACGGGCAACACCCGCGAACGGGAAACGACTTGGGACCGGTTGCCCACACCGGGGACGGGCGCACAGCGGTCCACTGTCCGGATGGTCGGACGGTCGGGCGGCCGCGCCGGGAACAGCCGGTCCGGTCGGCGTGGTTGCATCGACCGGGGGACCGGCGCCGTACGGGTGGGGACCACGGGGACCGCGAGGCCGTGTGACCCGCCGGGAGCCGGGCCCCGGGATCGCGGTACGCCTGCCGCGCATGTGGACCGAGACGTATTTCAGCAGGAGGACTGTTTCATGATCGACCGGCCGTTGACGCTGATGGCAGTGCACGCCCACCCCGACGACGAGGCCACCGGAACCGGAGGCGTTCTCGCGCGGTACGCGGCGGAAGGCATCCGCACGGTTCTCGTGACGTGTACCGACGGCGGTTGCGGTGACGGACCGGAGGGCGTCAAGCCGGGCGAACCCGGGCACGACCCGGCGGCGATCGCCTTGATGCGCCGCCGGGAACTCGAGGCGAGCTGCGAGGTCCTGAAGATCGGCGATCTGGAGACGCTGGATTACGCCGACTCCGGGATGATGGGCTGGCAGACCAACGACGCCCCTGGGTCCTTCTGGCGGACCCCGGTGCAGGAAGGGGCGGCCCGGCTCGCGGAACTCATGCGGCACTACCAGCCTGATGTGGTCGTCACCTATGACGAGAATGGCTTCTACGGCCACCCGGACCACATCCAGGCCCACCGCATCACCATGGCGGCGCTGGAGATGACCGAGCTGTCGCCGAAGGTGTACTGGACCACGATGCCCCGCTCGGCGATGCGGCGGTTCGGCGAGATCATGCGCGAGTTCCACGAGGACATGCCGGAGCCGGATCCCGCCGAGGCCGCCGCGCTGGCCGAGATCGGTCTCCCCGACGACGAGATCACCACATGGGTGGACACCACTGCCTTCAGTGGCCAGAAGTTCGACGCGCTGGCCGCGCACGCCAGTCAGGGCGAGAACATCTTCTTCCTCAAGATGGGCAAGGAGAGGTTCGGCGAGCTGATGGGCATGGAGACCTTCGTACGCGTCCTGGACACCACCGGCGCGCCCGTACCCGAGAACGACCTCTTCGCCGGACTGCGCTGATCCGTCCGAGGGGGAAGCGCCCCGAACGCGACCCGCGCGCTCAGCCCGTCAGGGCGTCGGCCCGGACCGGGGCCGGCGCCGCTGGGTGCGAGGCCACCCGTGCGGGCGCGGCCGCGTGTGCCGTCCGGTCCCCGCCGAGTGCCGCGGCCTGCTGGAGGCAGCGCTGGGCCTCGCTGTCACGGCCGAGGGCCCGCAGGGCGTTTCCGCAGGTGGTGAGCAGCAGGGCCCGGCGTTCCTCGGACTGCTGGTGCGGGGCCAGGGCCAGGGCGTGTCGGCACCGGCTCAGGGCCTCGCGCGGGCGGCCGACGGTCAGAAGGTGGGTGGCCAGGTGGTACAGGGCCAGCGTCTCGGTGTGGGGGTGGGCCAGGGAGCGGGCCATCCCGGCCGCCTCCTCGCGCCGGATGCCGGCCTCGGTCAGCTGCCCGGTGCGCTCCAGGGCGGCCGCCCAGTTGATCAGGGCGATCACCTGCCCGCGCCGGTCTCCGGCCCGGAGGGCCAGGCCGGGCGCGCGGCTGAGGTGCGTCAGCGCCGCGGTGTGCCGGCCGTTCTCGGTGAGGACCCAGCCCAGCAGCGCGCGCAGCCGTGACTCGGCGTCGGTGTCGCCCAGCGCCACAGCGGCGGCGAGGCCGTGTCCGAGCGTCGGCTCCCAGCCGTCGTGGACCTGCCGCACGATCAGCGGCCACAGCTGGACGGCGAGGCGCCAGGCCAGTTCGGGACGTCCGGCCCGGGCCGCCGCGGCCACCGCGGCGGTGAGGTTCGCGCGCTCGGTGACGTACCACGCCATGGCCGCGGCACGGTCGGCGAAGGCCGGCGGAGGGCCGGGCGGGGACGTCTGCGGAGGCAGGGAACAGCAGGGCTGGCTGCCCGGTTCGGCCGCCTCGGCGGCGGCTCGGGCGACGGCCAGGTAGTGCACCAGGAGGCGTTCGAGTCCTGTCGCGTCGGCCTGCGCCGCCAGGGAACGTGCGTAGAGCCGGACCAGGTCGTGCATCAGATAGCGGCCGCCGGCCCGTTCCTCGACGAGGTGGGCCGCGGCGAGTTCCTCCAGGGCGGCCCGTGCGGCGGCGGGCGGCAGGCCGCTGAGCGCCGCCGCGGCACCGCCGTCGAGTTCGGAGCCGACGTGCAGGGCCAGTTGGCGGAAGAGCAGAGCTCCGGCCGCAGGCAGCCGCTGGACGCTCAGGCGCAGGGTCGCCGCGACGCCGAGGTCCTCGGTGGCCAGCAGGGAAAGGCGCTGGTGTTCGTCGGCCAGGTCGTCGGCCATCGCGCGCAGGGTGAGCCGGGGCCGTGCCACGAGCCGGGCGGCGGCCAGCCGCAGTGCCAGGGGCAGTCCGTCGCACAGGGCGGCCAGCTCCTCGGCGGCGGCGGGTTCGGCGGCCGTGCGCGGCTCGCCGATGACACCGCCCAGAACGCGTACGCCGTCCGCGGGCTCCAGACGCCGAAGCGGCAGCAGCCGCGCGCAGTCGGTGGCCACCAGCCCCTCGAGCCGGTTGCGGCTGGTGACCAGCACCGTGCACCGGGGCGAGCCGGGCAGGAGCGGACGGACCTGCGCCGAATCGCGGGCGTTGTCGAGCACGATCAGCGCGCGGCGGTCGGCGAGCAGGGAGCGGTAGAGGGTCTCGGCGGCACGGGCACGGCGCGGCAGGCGTTCCTCCTCGACGGCGAGGGCCAGCAGGAAGTCGTGCAGGACACCGGCGTGCGGACTTCCGGTGCCGTCGGGCTCCAGGGCGTGCAGGTCGGCGTAGAGGATGCCGTCGGGGAAGTCGCCGGCGTGCGCGTGCGCCCAGTGCAGCGCCAGCGAGGTCTTGCCGACGCCGGCCGGGCCGGTCACCACGCTCAGGGTGGCGGTGCCGGCCGGTGCGACGGTGGTCAGACGGGCGAGGTCGGCGGTGCGGCCGGTGAAGCCGGCCGGGGCGCGCGGCAGGAGGCAGGGGACCGGCGGGCGGGGACGCGGGGCGGCGGCCGGGTCCGCCGCCTTCCGCGGTCCGGGCGCGGCCGGCGGGGGTGTGCCGGTGGTGGGAGGGTGGGGCGGCCGGGAGTGCAGGACGTCGAGATACGCCGTCGACAGCGCCGGGCCCGGGTCGACGCCCAGTTCCTGGGCGAGGAGGCGCTGGGTGCGGCGGTAGAGGGCGAGGGCGTCGCACTGGCGGTCGGCGGCGTGCAGGGAACGGACCGTGGCGGCGATCAGGGACTCGCGCAGCGGGTGGTTCTCGGCCGCGGGCCGCAGCAGGGTGAGGGCGTCCGCTCCGTTGCCGCACGCGTGCAGGGCCTCGGCGTACCGCTCCAGCGCGACGAGGCGTTCTTCCATCAGGTGACCGGCGGCCGCCGACAGCGAAGGGGTGTCACCGGTCCCGCCGAGGGCCTGGCCCCGCCACAGGCCCAGGGCTTCGACGAGGAGCGCGGCCCGCTGCCCGGCAGAGCCCGCCGCGGCACGGCGCACCAGGTCGTGAAAGCGCCGCACGTCCACCGAGTCCGGTGCGGCGCACAGGGCGTAGCCCCCGCTCCCGGTGACGAGTTCGGCCGCCGGCGTCGTACGCGTCAGTCCGCGCAGCGCGGAGATGTGACCGTAGACGATGGTGCGGGCGTGGGTGGGTGGCCGGGTGTCCCACAGCGCGTCGATGATCCGCTCGGCGCTGACGGGCATGCCGTCGGCGAGCAGGAGCAGCGCCAGCACGGCTCGGCGCTTGGGAGGGCCGAGCGGCACCTCTTCGGCACCCGTGAAAGCCGAAACCGGCCCGAGAAGCCGGAATTCCATCAGCGTTGTCCCCTTGGATGTCGTCCGGGCGGACATTCACGAGAATCCAGAAAAGCACGCTCACCCCCGGAATCGGGTGCATGGATCGGGAATTGGACAAGGGGTGCTTCCAGTCCGTCCAGAACGTGCCGGGTCGGGTGAGGTTCCCGTGATCTCCGCCACTCGACCCGAGTGCGCGGGACGACACGAAAAGCGCGAAGGGCGTTCAGCCGGGGCCGCGGGGCGGAAATGAGCCGTACCGAATTCAATTGTCGAATGTGAGGCATTCCGCCGTCCGTCGTCCGCGGTGCGGCGCCATGGACCGCGGGTCCGCACCCCGGGCAGGGCAGGGCGGTGGCCGAGGCCTTACGACGACCTACTGACCTTCAAAGCGTGGTGTCGCAGTAGCTGACGTTTCGTGATCCCTGCGGTATGCCGACGACATGAGGTATCCGCAAGGGGGCGGGCTGAC